>NZ_JBEXVF010000009.1:0-202639 GCF_040629235.1 Amycolatopsis sp. NPDC005961
CGCGCCCGCCCCCGCCCCCCCCCCCCCCCGGGGGGGGGGGGGGGGGGGGCTCGGCCCCCACAGGACACAGAACGAGAGAGCCGGTTCGCGCTTTCCGCGAACACGACTCTCCCGATTCGAGTGGGCGATACTGGGATCGAACCAGTGACCTCTTCGGTGTGAACGAAGCGCTCTCCCCCTGAGCTAATCGCCCGTCGTACGAACTTCCACGAGTTTCCCGGGGGCGGGCTCGTGGTGCGCGATACTGGGATTGAACCAGTGACCTCTTCCGTGTCAGGGAAGCGCTCTCCCGCTGAGCTAATCGCGCGCTGCGGAACTCCGTACTCGAGAAAGCATATCGGACGGCTGCGGAGGGTCAGCAGGGGGTCCGGTGTGACCGCGCGCACGGCGTAAACCGCCGTGACACGAAGACGTCGAAACGGGCACACTGCAAGAAGACGCATGCTCGGGCCCGGCCTCCGCCGGGTTCGCGTGCCCGGATCAGGAGAGTCTCGCCCCGTGACCGACACCGTGTCCACCCCGCCCGCCGACCTGGATCGCGCTCCGGTGCGTCCGGGGCTCCTCATCGGGGTCCTCGTGCTGTCGGCGTTCGTGATGATCCTCAACGAGACGATCCTGAGTGTCGCGCTGCGCGACCTGACGGTCGACCTGCGGGTGCCGACCACGACCGTGCAGTGGCTGACCAGTGGGTTCCTGCTGACCATGGCGGTCGTCATCCCGACGACCGGGTTCCTGCTCGAGCGGTTCTCGCCGCGGCAGGTCTTCCTCTTCTCGCTGTCGGCGTTCAGCCTGGGCACGCTGTTGTGCGCGTTGGCGCCCGGGTTCGGGATGTTGATGGCCGGGCGCGTGGTGCAGGCGTGCGGCACGGCGGTGATGCTGCCGCTGCTGATGACGACGGTGATGCGCTTGGTGCCGCCGGAGCGGCGGGGCGCGACGATGGGCACGATCACGATCGTCATCGCGGTGGCACCGGCGATCGGGCCGACGATCGGCGGCGCGGTGCTGTCGTCGCTGGGCTGGCGCTGGATGTTCTGGATCGTGCTGCCGCTGTCGATCGCGGCGCTGGTGACCGGTGCGCTGCAGCTGCGCCTGGACAGCGAGACGCGGCGGGTGCCGCTGGACGTGCCGTCGGTGCTGCTGTCGGCGATCGGGTTCGGCGGGGTGCTGTACGGGCTGTCGTCGACCGGCGAGCAGGGCGGCGCGGAGCCGCCGGTGCCGGCGTGGGCGCCGATCGTCGCCGGTGTCGTCGCGCTGGTGGTGTTCACGTGGCGCCAGCTGCGGTTGCAGCGCCGTGACCGGGCGCTGCTGGACCTGCGGCCGTTCACGCACCGGAGTTTCGTGGTGGCGCTGGTGCTGACGTCGCTGCTGTTCGTGTGCCTGATCGGCGCGGCGGCGATCCTGCTGCCGCTGTACCTGCAGACGGTGCTCCACACGAGCACGTTCGTGAGCGGCTTGGCGGTGCTGCCCGGCGGCCTGGTGCTCGGCCTGCTGGGCCGGCCGGTGGGCGCGCTGTTCGACAAGGTCGGCGCGCGTCCCCTGGTGATCCCGGGGGCGGCGGCGATGGCGCTGTCGCTCTGGCTGTTCACGACGCTGGGAGCGGGTTCGCCGCTGATCGCGGTGATCGGGATCCACGTGCTGCTGATGGCCGGGCTGGGCCTGATGATGACGCCGCTGTTCACCGAGTCACTGGGGTCGCTGCCGGAGCACCTGTACTCGCACGGCAGCGCGATCCTGTCGACGCTGCAGCAGGTGGCGGGGGCGCTGGGCACGGCGCTGTTCGTGACCGTGGCGACGCTCTGGAGCTCCGGCGCCGCCGCGACGGGTCCGGACGCTTCGGGGCTGCGGGCCGCGTTCATCGTGGCCGGGGTGATCGGGTTGCTGGCCTTCGCCGGGACTTGGGCGATCCGGAAGTCCACGCCCGGGGCCGCGACCGCGCCGAAGCACTGACCTGTCCACTTCGGACGGATAAGGTCCCGCTTCCGCTCAGCGAAGGCTGGGGGGAGACCTGCGAGCGAAAGCGGGAGTTCGAGGCCGGTACGGGGGTCGCCTCGCGGCGAGGGGCGCTGCACGGCTCTGGAAGACCAGTGGTCCGTGAAGGCTTGGGGTGAGGCCCGGGGACTCCTCCGTACCGACACCCGTTACAACGTCCTGGGCCCGCCGGTGTTCCTCGACGTGACCGGGCTCATGCCAGCATCCGGCCGAGCAGGACGCCGAGCCGGTTCCGGTCCGCCGCACCCAGGCTCGACGTCATCGGCGCCATCACCCGCGCCACTTCCGCCGTCAGCTCACGAGCCAGGTCGGCGCCCTCCGGAGTCAGGCTGACGCGCACCGAACGGCCGTCGTCACGGCTGGCCTCCCGCGAAACCAGACCGCGGCGGGCCGCCCGGTCCACCAGCCCGCTCACCGAGGAGCGGTCCAGTCCCAGGTGGGTCGCCAGCTCGGCCATCTTCGGCGTGCGGTCCCGCAGGATCCCCAGAACCCGCAGCTGCGTCAGGGAAAGCTCGTGCGCGGCCGCGACCTGGCTCAGGTGCGCCATCACGGCGAAGGACACCTGGGCCAGGTTGTCCAGCACCTCGTCGGGTTCGGTCATGCCGTCGAGACTACCTTGAACTAGTTGGCAATGCCATCTAAAGTAGTGGGCATTACCAACTAAAAGGAGTCCTCATGCGCGCCGCTGTCGTCACCGGGTTCGGTACTCCGCCCACTTGCCGGGACTTCGCCGAACCCGAGCCCACCAGCCCGGACGAGGTTCTCGTCGACGTCGTCGCCGCGGGCCTGCACCCCCGCGTCCGCTCCCAGGCCGACGGTTCGCACTACACCGAA
The DNA here is from genome assembly GCF_040629235.1 of Amycolatopsis sp. NPDC005961. Classification (NCBI taxonomy): domain Bacteria; kingdom Bacillati; phylum Actinomycetota; class Actinomycetes; order Pseudonocardiales; family Pseudonocardiaceae; genus Amycolatopsis; species Amycolatopsis sp. NPDC005961. The sequence continues at coordinate 2,824 of NZ_JBEXVF010000009.1, forward strand.
TCGGGTGAACTCCCGCTCGTCCCCGGCATCGACGGCGTCGGCCGGGCACCCGACGGCACGCTGCGGTACTTCGTGCTGCCCGACACCTCGATGGGCGCGATGGCCGAACGGACCGTCGTGGACCTGCGGCGCAGCGTCGTCCTGCCCGAGGACGCCGACCCGGTGCTCGTCGCCGCCGGCATGAACCCCGCGATGTCGGCCTGGGTCGCCCTGCGCCGGCGCATCGAGTTCACCGCCGGGCAGGACGTGCTCGTCCTGGGCGCCACCGGGAACGCGGGCCGGCTCGCCGTCCAGGTCGCGAAGCACCTCGGCGCGGGCCGGGTGATCGGCGCCGGCCGCGACGCCGGGCGACTGACCGCGGTGGAAGCCGACGAAACCCTCACCTTCGACGAGCTCGGCAAGGCCGCCGACGTCGACGTCGTCCTCGACTACGTCTGGGGTCCGCCGACGGCCGAGGCGCTGCGCACGATCGTCACCGAGCGCGCCGACCGGAGCCGCCCGCTGACCTGGGTCGAGATCGGCTCGGTGGCGGGGCGGACCACCGAACTGCCTTCGGCCGCGCTGCGGGCGGCGCGCCTGCAGCTCGTCGGCAGCGGGCAGGGTTCGGTACCGACCCGGGACATCGTCGCGGAGCTGCACGCCCTCCTGAAGGAGATCGGTACCTTCCGGATCGACGCGCGCGCGGTGGCCCTCCAGGACGTCGAAAGCGCCTGGAGGGACACCGCGAGCACTCAGCGCGTCGTCGTCACTCCTTGATCTTCGGCGTCGCCCGCACGCCGGAGTGCAGGTACCGCTCCCCCGTCGGCAGCGTGTAGAACGTCACCGAAACCCAGCCCCGCATGCCCGCGGGGCTGTAGGCGAAGTGGCTCGGGCCGATCGGCACCAGCTCGTCCTCGGTCGTCGTCTCCGGCATCAGCTCGGCGAGCGGGCCGGTGACGGTCTGGCGCATCCACAGCTTCTCGTCGCGGGTGAGGACGTCGGTCCGGACCGACTCCCGCTCGTAGACGCCGAGGAACTCCGACGCGTCGACCGCGGGCGGCTCCGCGGCCGGCTCGAGCGGGCGCGGCATCGCGACGCCGGCCAGCTCCGCGAAGATCTCGCGGTAGAGCTCTTCGTAGAGGTCGTGGGTGCTGCCGCCGTTGGCGAGCAGCGTGACCGCCAGCCCCTGCTCCGGCAGGATCCGCAGGAACGCCGACTGCCCGATCGTGTTGCCGTCGTGGCCGTACACGCGGCGGCCGTCCCACTCGAAACGGATCCAGCCGAGGCCCCACGAGTCGCCGAGGGTGTCCTTGTCGGGCATTTCGAACTGTTCCTGGGTCATCGCCTCGGCCGACTCCGCCGAGAGCACGCGCGAGCCGTCCGGGCCGAGGCCGCCGGTCAGGTGCAGGCGGGCGAACGCCAGGACGTCGTCGGTCGACGCCGAGATGAGCCCGGCCGGGCCCGCCGAGCGCGGGAGCCCCCACACCGGCGCCGGCTGCGGCTCGGCGTCGCCCGCCGCGACGTGGCCCACCGCCGCGCGGTGCAGCATGGCTTCCTCCGGCAGGGTGCCCGTGCGCTTCAGGCCGAGCGGCGTGAACAGCCGCTCGCGCAGGGCCGCGTCCCACGTCTTGCCGGTCAGCTTCTCGATCACCCGGCCGACGAGCACGAAACCCGAGTTGCAGTAGGACAAGGTCGCACCGAGGGGGTGGTTCTGCGCGGCCTGGTCGAGCAGCGCCACGTACTTCTCGAGGCAGTCGTCGCCGCGGCCGGTGTCGGTGAAGACGTCGCCGTCGATGCCGCTGGTGTGCGTCAGCAGGTGCCTCAGCGTCACCTTGTTCGTGACGTCGGGGTCGGCCAGCCGCAGCTCGGGCAGGACGTCGGTGATCGGCCCGTCCAGCGTCAGCAGTCCTTCGTCGACCAGCTGCATGGCGACGGTGGTCGTCCACACCTTGCTGATCGAGCCGATCTGGAACACCGAGTCGTCGGTGACCTCGACGCCGGTCGCCTTGTTCAGCACGCCGTGGCTCACCTGGACGACCTCGTCGCCGTCGAGGCGCAGGATGCCCAGCGCGGCACCGGGGACGCGGTGCTTGCGCGCGAGCTCGCCGAGGCGGCGGCGCCAGTGCGCGGCGTCGATCGGCACCCGCCCCGGTTTGCCCGGCTCGCCCGCGTACTGCTCCACCCAGTCGGCGACGCGGCGGTTGAAGTCGACGCGGTGCGACGGGCGGCCTTCGAGGATGAACAGGTGCGACGCGCCCGGGTAGAGCACCATCCGGCTGGGCACGCCCTGCTCGCGCAGCGCGGTGAACCACTGCTCGGCCTGCCCGGCCGGGCACCGGTCGTCGGCGGCGCCGTGCAGGACCAGCGTCGGCGTCCGCACCTTTTCCACCTGCGCCAGCGGGGAAAGCGCCGCGTAGTGCGCGCGGTTCTCCGCCGGGACCGCGCCGAGCTCGGCGACCCCGAGGTAGTGGCCGGCGTCGGACGTGCCGGCCATGCTGACCACGTCACTGACGACCCCGCCCGCCACCGCGGCGGCGAACCGGTCGTCGCGGCTGGTCAGGTAGCAGGTCATGAAGCCGCCGTAGCTGTAGCCGGACACGGCCAGCCGGCGCGGGTCCGCCACTCCCTCGGCGACGAGGTCGTCGAGGGGCTCGAGGAAGTCCTTGGCGTCGGCCACGCCCCAGGCGCCGACCGCGGCCGTGAAGAACGCTTCGCCGTAGCCGTCGCTGCCGCGCGGGTTGAGCAGCAGCACCGCCCAGCCGCGGGCGGCGAGCCGCTGGTGGTAGAGGTGCACGGCGTCGGCGGTGCCGCTCCACGCGTTGTGCGGGCCGCCGTGGATGTCCAGCAGCAGCGGGAGCGGGCCGGTGCGGGCGGGGTCGCGCAGCAGCCAGCCGTGCACGACCGTGCCGTCGGAGACGGTGAACTCCCGCTCCTCGTGGGTGAACAGCTCGACGTCGTCGGGGCCGTGGGAGGTGAGCACTGTCGCCGCTCCCCCGGTGACGTCGACGGTCGCGATCTCGCCGTACGACGTCGGCGTGGTCAGCAGGACCGCCGCGGTGGTCCCGGCGACGCTCAGCGCGGCCACCGTCGTCCCGTTCTCGCCGAGGACCCGCCGCGGCTCGCCGCCGGTGACGTCGACGGCGTACAGGTGCGTGTAGCCGCGGTCGCGGACGCAGAACAGGACCGTGGAGCCGTCGCCGGCGAGCTGCGGGAGCGCGCCCGGGTAGCCCGGGCCACCCGGCATCACGTTGCGGTCGAGCGCCGCGGCGAGGTCGACGGTTTCCCCGCCGTCCACGGGGATCCGCAGCAGCCCGAGGTGACCGGACGCGGTGTCGCGGCGGCCGACGACGAGCAGGGACTCGCCGTCCGCGGTCCACGTGACCGTGCCGGCCATGCCCTCGCCGGAGCCGGCCAAGCGGGGCTCGGCGGTGCGATCGGCGGCGTCGAGGACGTAGGCGCCCGAACGGAACGTCAGGTCGGGGTCGGCGTCGAGAGCCGCGGCGAAGGCCAGCCGCCCGCCGTCCGGCGACCAGGCGGGGTCGCCCGCGTGCCAGTCCCCCGCCGTCACGCGCCGGACCTCGCCGGTGGCGACGTCGAGGACGTGGACGTGCTTGCGCAGGGTCCGCAGGAGCCCGGCGCCGTCGGCCTTGAAGTCCAGCCGGTCGGCGACCACCGGCGCGTTCGCGCGACGCCCCTGCGCGCCGTCGTCCTCGCCTTCCTCGGCGTTGAGGTCGATCGGGGCGCTGAAGGCGATCTCGGCGCCGTCCGGGCGCCACACCGGCGTTCCCGCACCCAGCGGGAGCGTGGTGACCTGCTCGGGCTCACCGCCGTCGGCGGGCAGCAGCCACAGCTGGGCCGGGCCGTCCTGGGCGCGCAGGAACGCGATCCGCGTCCCGTCCGGCGACCACGCCGGGGCCACGTCGCCGCGGCCGCGGGTCAGCCGGCGCGCCTCGCCGCCGCTCGTGGCGACCTGCCAGAGCGACGAGGTGTCCTCGTCCTTCTCGCGATCGGCGGTGCGCAGCACGTAGACGATCCGGGCACCGTCGGGCGAAAGGGCCGGCTGCTCGGGGAACTCCAGGGCGTACAGGTCGTCGGTGCCGATACGGCGGGTCATGCGGATCTCCTTGTGGGATGAAGGCTTCACGCGGCGAAGTGGCAGGCCGCGTGGTGCGGCCGGTGGGCGGCGTCGTCGGCCGGGTCGGCGCTGACGCACAACGTGCGGTCGGTGTGCACGAGCGGGCCGATCGGGCACCGCGGGTGGTAGCGGCACCCGGGCGGCGGGTGGTGCGGGTCGGCGGGCTCGGTGTCGGCGAGCGCGGCGGTGACGTCAGCGGGGTCGGCGGGGTCGGCGAGCAGGTTCCGGTGCGCCGACGGCGCGGCGGCCAGCAGGTCCCGCGTGTACGGGTGCTGCGGATCGGTGAGGACCTGCTCGGCGGGCCCGGCTTCGACGATCCGGCCGAGGTACATCACGGCGACGATGTCGCTGACGTACCGCACCACGGCGAGGTTGTGCGAGATGAACAGCATCGACAGCGACAGCCGCCGCTGCACGTCGCGAACCAGGTTGAGCACCGCGCCCTGCACCGAGACGTCGAGCGCCGAGGTGATCTCGTCGGCGATGAGCACCTTCGGCTGCCCGGCGAGCGCCCGGGCGAGGGCGACGCGCTGGCGCTGCCCGCCGGAAAGCTGCCCGGGCAGCATCGAGGCGCGTTCGGGGTCGAGCTGGACCAGCTCGAGCAGCCGGGCCACCTCGGCCCGCCGGGCCCCGCGGGACGTGCTCCGCGGCATCGCCTCGGTGATCGACTCGCCGATCCCCATCCGCGGGTCGAGCGAGGAGTACGGGTCCTGGAACACCATCTGCAGCGGACGCCGCCGCGGCAGCCTCCGCACGTCGACGCCGTCGAGGCGCACCTGGCCCGCGCTGACCGGCGAAAGCCCGACGGCCGCCCGGGCGAGCGTCGACTTGCCCGAGCCGGACTCGCCGACCAGGCCGACGACCTGTCCGGAAGGGACAGTGAGACTGACGCCGTCGACGGCGGTCAGCCTGCCGTACCGGACACTCACCGCGTCGAACTCCAGCGCGCTCACGCTGCACCCTCCTCGTGCGACTGTCCGGAAAGGACACTGACCTGCGGGTGCCAGCACGCGACCCGGTGCGCGTCCGCGGTCGGTTCCAGCACCGGATCCTCGTCCCGGCAGCGGTCGGTCGCCAGCGGGCAGCGGGCGGCGAAGGCACAACCCTCCGGCACCTGGTCCGGCTCCGGCGGGCGGCCGGGGATCACGGCCAGTGGCTCGTCGCGGTCGGTTTCGAGGTCCACGGTCGTGGCCAGCAGCGCCCGCGTGTACGGGTGCTGGGCCGGGGCCCCGGTCGGCAGGTCCTCGACGACGCGGCCGGCGTACATCACCAGCATCCGTTCGCACGTCTGGGAAACGACGGCGATGTCGTGGCTGATGAGCAGGATGGCCGCGCCTTCCGCCTCGCGCGTGCGGGCGAGCAGGCGCAGCACCTGCCGCTGCACGGTGACGTCGAGCGCGGTCGTCGGCTCGTCGGCGATGACGAGCTTCGGCCGGCCCATCAGGCCCATGCCGATCATCGCCCGCTGCCGCATGCCGCCGGAGAACTCGTGCGGGTACTGCCGGGCGCGCCGGGCCGGAGCCGGGACGCGCACCGCGGTCAACCGGTCGACCGCGCGGGCGAACGCGGCCCGCCGCGACAGGCCGTGGTGCTGTTCGGACACCTCGGCGAGCTGCCTGCCGACCCGGCGGGCCGGGTTGAACGACGTCATCGGGTCCTGGAACACCATGGCGAGCGACGTGCCGAGCTCGCGGTCCGGCGCTTTCGCCAGCGGTGTCCCGGCGAACTCCAGCCGATCCGCGGTGACCACGCCGGGTGCTTCGATCAGGCGGGACACCGCCAGCGCGGTCAGGCTCTTGCCGGAACCCGACTCGCCGACGACGCCGATCGCCTCGCCCGGGCGGACGCTGAAGCTCACCCCGCGCACCGGCACGGTCCACCCGTTCGGGCCGGGGAACGCGACCTGGAGGTTCTCGACGACGAGCACGGCGTCGGCCGCGGGCTCGGCCGCAGCTGAGCCCAGCGGCGCGGCGGGCCGCGGAGCCGGCGAGCGCCGCGTCGCCCGGGTGCGGACGCCGACCACCGCGGCCACCGTCTCGCCGACCAGGTTGAAGGCCAGCCCGGCCAGCACCACGGCCGCGCAGGGCGCCAGCGCCGCCACCGGGTTGACGTAGATGCCGTCCAGGCCTTCGCGCAGCAGCCGGCCCCAGTCGTAGTCCGGTGCCTGCACGCCGATCCCGAGGAACGACAGCCCGGCGAAGGCCAGCAACGCCGAGCCGGCCCCGATGGTCGCGTTCACGACGAGCGGCTCCCCGATGTTGGGCAGCACGTGCCGGGCCAGCAGCCGGATCCGGCCGACGCCGGAGACCCGGGCCGCGGCGATGTAGTCCCGCCCGCTCACCGACGCGGACAGCGTCTGCACCAGCCGGGCGAACGCCGGCGCCACCGCGAAGGCGATCGCCAGCACCGCGCCCTGCGTGCCGACGCCGAAGATCACCGCGAAGAACAGCGCCAGCAGCAGGCCCGGGAAGGCGACCGCGACGTTGACCGCCGCCGTGAGCAGCCGGCCCGCCCAGCGAGGCAGCACCGACGGCAGCGTCCCGAGCACGACCCCGACGCCGACGCCGATCGCGGTGGCCAGCACCGCGAGCCCGACCGAGAGCCGGGTCGCGACCAGCGTGCGGAAGAACAGGTCGCGGCCGAGGGAGTCGGTGCCGAACCAGTGCGCCCCGGACGGGCTCTGGCCGATCGCGTCCGTGTCGATCGCGGCGGCGGCGTCACCCCACAGCAGCGGGGCCAGCACCGCGAGCAGGACGACCCCCGCCAGCAGGACCGCCGAGCACGCGCCGACCGGCGTGCGCACGGCCGCCACCCAGACTGAACCGCGTCGCGCCATTTCACGCCTCCCGAATGGCCGAGCGCGGGTCGAGCAGCCCGAGCACGACGTCGACCAGCAGGTTCACCAGCAGCACGCCGACGCCGTAGACCAGCACGATCCCTTGCACCAGCGGGTAGTCCTTCTGCAGGATCGACGCGACGATCGTCGAGCCGAGGCCGGGCCAGGCGAACACGTTCTCCACGAGCACGGTGCCCGCCACCATCCCGGTCAGCATCAGCCCGCCCAGCGTGAGCGTCGCGGTCAGCGCGTTCGGCAGCGCGTGCCGGACGTACACCAGGCGCGCGGGCAGCCGCTTCGCCCGCGCGGTGCGGACGAAGTCGGCGCCCAGCACCGAAAGCAGCTCCACCCGGACCATCCGCGCGAGCACCGCCGCCGGCCCGACCGCCAATGCCGCCACCGGCAGGACGTACGCGCTCACGTCGTCGCTGCCCGCCACCGGGAACCAGCCGAGGCCGACGGCGAGCAGCGCCACCAGCCCGACCGCGACCAGGAACTCCGGGACGGCGGCGAGGAACACGCTCACCGACGTGAAGCCCAGCTCGGCGCCCCGGCGGCGGCCTCCGCGGGTCAGCACCGCGAAGCAGACGCCGACCGGGATCGCCACCACGACCACGACGGCGAAGGCCAGCACGGCCAGCCGCAGGGTCGAGGGCAGCCGGTCGCCGATCACCTCCGCCACCGGCTGGCCGCTCGCCATCGACGTCCCGAAGTCGCCGGAAAGCAGGCCGCGCACGTAGTGCCCGTACTGCACCCACAGCGGGTCGTCCAGGCCGAGCGCCGCCCGCTTGGCGGCCACCAGCTCGGCGGGCGCGGTCATGCCGAGCGCGGCCCGCACCGGGTCGCCGGGGACCAGGTGGATCATCAGGAACGCCGCGGTGAGCAGCGCCCACAGCGACACGGCGAACCGGGCCAGCCGCCGCGCGGCGAACGCCGGCCACGGGCTGCCCCGCAAGCCGGCGGGCGCCGCCGCGGTCGTCATTTCGCGTACATCCGGATCGAGGACGGGGTCACGCTGCCCTGGCTGAGCTCGAACTTCGCGCCGCTGCCGTAGATCGGCACGACGGAGTCGAAGTAGGGCACCGCGTCCACCCGCTTGACCAGCGCGGACTCCGCCGCGGTCCAGTCCGCGCAGCTGGCGTCGCCGGACTTCGACGCCGCCTGCTGCGCGCCCTGGTCGTAGCCGGGGTTGCTGATGTGGGCGAAGTTCGTGCCGTCGGGCGCGGCCGGACCGGAGACGAACGGCACGAGCTGGCTCGGCAGCGAGAACCCGACCGGGGCCAGGGAGACCTCCCACTCGCCGGTGCCGAACAGGACCTGGCTGAGGCCGGGGCTGTCGACCCCCTTGAGCGTCACGTCGGCGCCGAGGGACTTCCACGTCTGCTGCGCGAGCTCCGCGGTCGGCGCCATCGTCGGGCCGAGCTGGGTGCCGTAGAGGACGGTGAGGGCGAGCTTCTTGCCGTCCTTCGCGCGCACGCCGTCCGGGCCCGCCTTCCAGCCCGCCGCGTCCAGCGCGGCCGCCGCCGCGGCCGGGTCGTGCGCGGGCAGGTTGCCTTCGACGGTGTTGCCCGGACAGACCCTCGGCTCGTTGGTGATCATGCCCTGCGACGGCTTGCCGGCGCCCGCGGTCAGCACCTTGCCGAGCTGGGGCAGGTCGAGCGCCTGGGTGAGCGCCTTGCGGACGGCCTCATCCTGCCCGGGCCGCCCGGTCGCCTGGTTGTAGAAGACCTCGCCCATCGGCGCGGTGTAGTCGGCGTGGAAGAGCTTGCGCCCCTCCAGGCGCTGCCGGTCCGGCCCGTTGATCGCGGCCGCGTTGAGCTCGCCCGACAGCAGGAGGTTCGTCGCGGTCGTGGTGTTCGGGATCACGCGGATGGTGACCTTCTCCGGCAGGCCCGTGCCGGCCTTCCAGTCACCGGGGCCCCACGTGTAGTCCTTGCGGCGGGTGAAGGTGTAGTGGTCGTTGGGCACGGCCTCGGTGACGCTGAACATCCCGGTGCCGGCCTCGCCCTTGGCGAGCAGCTTGCGGTCCGCGAGCCCCTTGGCGCAGACGATCGGCACCCCGCCGACGTTGCGGGCCAGGAACGCGTCCGGTTTCCCGCTGGTGACCGAGATCGTGCCGCTCGCGTCCGCGGTCGCCTTGGTGCCCGGCGCGATGTAGAGCCCGGCGATGGGCGACTTGTTCGCCGGGTCGCCGATGAAGTTGATGTTGGCCGCGACGTCCGCGGCGGTGAGCGGGCTGCCGTCGGCGCAGGTGAGGCCCGGCCGGAGGGTGAAGGACGCGGTCGTCGTCGACGCCTCCCACTTGGCGGCCAGCCCGGCGACCGCCTTGCCGTCGGCGTCGAGGTTCAGCAGCGTGTCGTAGAGGAACCGGTCGACCTGGATGGCCACCGACAGCACCGTCATGTGCGGGTCGAGGCTGCCCGGGTCGGAGCCGACGCCGAAGCTGAACGTCTTGCCGTCGACCGGAGTTCCGTCGCCGCTGCCGGTGCTGCCGCCCGAGCCCCCGCAGGCGGTCGCGGCGAGGGCGACGACCCCGAGCAGGACCGCCGCGGTCCGTGTCTTGGTCATGGGGTTTCCTTCCGGAGGTGATCCACGGCGAGCCGGGCGGCTTTGCCGATCGCGGCGTCGACGGCGGGTTGCCGCTCGGCGAGGGAGTCCGCGCGGGTGAAGACGGCGACGGCGAACCGGCGTCCGTCCGGGTAGGACACGACGCCCGCTTCGTTGCGCACCGCGGGCAGGGTGCCGGTCTTGGCCGCGACGGCGACGTCCGAGGGGAAGCCGGACGAGAGCCGGTGCGGCCAGATCTGGTGGGCCATCATCGAGCGCACCCGTTCGCACGCCGCCGGTTCGGCGGCGCGGTCGCTCCAGATCGCGTCGAGCAGGGTGGTGATCTCCCGGGGCGTGGACGCCGACGTGCGTTCGGGGTCGAGTACGGCGAGCTTCCCCAGCTGCTCGGGGGTCGCGGCGGCGAACACGGCGTCGAGGTCGGCATCCTCGGCGGCCCCGAGATCGGCGAGCACCGAGGCGAAGAGGTCTTCGCAGCAGCCGATCAGCCGGGTCCGGCTCAGGTCGAGGTCGGCGAGCACGCGGTCGACCGCTTCTCGACCGACCTGGTGGTAGAGGACGTCGGTGGCCGCGTTGTCGCTCATGGTCAGCATGACCAGCGCGAGGTCGCGCCAGCTCATCTCGACGTCGTCCGCGCAGCCCGCGGTGCCGATCCCGCCGATGCGGTAGCGCTTCCCGACACGGGTCCGCCCGGTTTCGTCGAGGCGTCCGGCGACGACCTCGCGGGCGTAGGCGACGGCGACCGGGATCTTGAACACCGACGCGAGCACCACCGGGTCGTCCGCGCCGGCCGCGACCTCCGGTCCGCCGCCGATCTCCCGCGCGTGCAGGAAACCCCGCGCGCCGGCCGCGGCGAAGACGTCGGCGATCGCCGCCTCGACCGGACTCACGCGTCCACCCGCCGATCGGCGCGTCCGGTGTGCAGGTACAGCGCCCGGCCGGTGCCGTCGTCGCCGACGAAGGCGTGCGGCAGGTACATCCCCTGCATCGGCTCGGCCAGGATCAGCGTGTCGCCGTTCATCGCGACCAGCTCGGTCTTCTCGGGCTTGGCCAGCTCCGCGAAGATGCCCTTCGGTACGCGCTCGACCCAGACGCGGCCGTCGTCGTCCTGGCTGACGACGATGTCCGCGACGGACGACGAGTACTCGCCGACGTACCGCGTGGCGTCGATGCGCGGCGAGTCCGCATCCGGCACCGGCGGCGCGGCCAGCTCGATGCCGGTCAGCTCCTTCATGAGGTGGCCGACGACCTCGGTGTAGACGGCGACCGGGTCGCCGCCGTTGGTCAGCAGCGCGACGGCGACGTCGTGCCCGGGCGCGAGGCGCAGGAAGGAGGCCTGGCCGATCGTGCCGCCGTCGTGGCCGACGATCCCGCCGCCGTCGTCGAACAGCGACCAGCCGAGGCCCCACGCCCGGCCCATCAGGCCGAGGTCGGGCAGCTCCACCTGGCGCTCCCGCATGGCGCGGGCGCTGGCAGCGCTCAGCACGCGGGTGCCGTCCGGGCCTTCGCCGTCGCGCAGGTGCATGCCGGCGAACGTCACGAGGTCGCGCGGCCGCATGGCGAGCATCGAGCCGGCCGGGGCGTTGGACGCCGCCAGCGCCCACACGCCGGCGGGTTCCGGGTCGGCGCCGGGCTCGGACGTGAGGTGCCCCAGCGCGGCCCGGAAGCGGATCGCCTCGTACGGGCTCGCCGCGGCGTGCGTCAGTCCCAAGGGGGCGAACAGGTGCTCGGCCAGGCAGGTGTTGTAGGCCTTGTCCCGCAGCACTTCCACGACGCGGCCGAGCACGCAGAACGCGGCGTTGTTGTAGGAGAACATCTCGCCGGGGGCGAACAGCTGCGGCACGTCGCCGAGGGTGGCGACGTACTTCTCGACGCAGTCGTCGCCGCGGCCGGTGTCGGTGAAGATGTCGCCCTCGAAACCGGCGGTGTGGCACAGGAGCTGCCGGACGGTGATCCGCGCGGCCGCGTCGTCGTCGCCCAGCACGAACTCCGGCAGGTACTTGCGCACGGGCTCGTCGAGCTCGAGGACACCTTCGTCGACGAGCTGCATCGCCAGCGTCGTCGTCCAGATCTTGGTGATGGACCCGATCTGGAACAGCGAGTCCACGTCCGCCTCGACACCGGTGCCCGTGTTGAGCACGCCGGCCGCGTGGTCGATGATCTCGCCGCCGGCGTACACGGCCACGGACGCGCCGGGCACGTGGTGCTCGGCCAGGACGGCGGGCAGCCGCGTTTCGAGCCAGGCGGCGAGTTCGGTGAGTTTCGACATGGTTGCCTCTCGTCCGACGATGGGGGAACCGGCGATGCCGGGATGCTAGGACGGGACCGGGACGGTGCGGTTCGTCGAAATCGACGAGACCCGGGGAAACTTTCATCCCGGCGGACGAATCACGGGGGCCGCAGCCGGCGGGGCAAGGCCGACTTGGCCGCCGCGACTCCCACCGCGACCCGGATCCTGACCTTCGACGTGGTGACCACCGCCCGGACCGCGTACTGCCGGACCCGCGCGACCACCGTGTCCACTGTGGTCATGACCTGAGCCAAGCCTGGGCGGTGGTCACTTCGGCCAGCCGCTCCGGGATCGGCGTGACGCCGAGACCGGGACCCGACGGCACCGGCAGCCGGCCGTCTTCGAGCACGAACGGCTCGGTGATGTCCTCGGTGTAGAACCGGTCCGACGCCGACGTGTCGCCCGGCAGCGTGAACCCGGGCAACGACGCGAGGGCGACGTTGGCCGCCCGGCCCAGCCCGGTCTCGATCATCCCGCCGCACCACACGGGGACGCCGTGCGCGGCGCAGACGTCGTGCACCCGCCGCGCCTCCAGGTACCCGCCGACGCGGCTCGGCTTGATGTTGACGATCCGGCACGCGCCGAGCTTGATCGCGTCGGCCGCCGAACGGGCGGAGACGACGGACTCGTCCAGGCAGATCGGCGTCCGGATGTGCTTGGCCAGCTCGGCGTGGCCGAGCACGTCCTCCTCTTCGAGGGGCTGCTCGATCAGCAGCAGCTCGAAGGGGTCGAGCCGCTGCAGCTGCGGCACGTCCGAAAGCGTGTACGCGGTGTTCGCGTCGACCTGCAGCAGGATGTCGCCGCCGAAGCGCTCGCGGACCGCGCGCACCGGCTCGACGTCCCAGCCGGGCTCGATCTTGAGCTTGATCCGGACGTACCCGGCGTCGAGGTAGCCGCCGACGACGTCCAGGAGCTTCGGGACGGTGTCCATGATGCCGACCGACACCCCGCACGGCACCGAGTCCCGGGTGGAGCCCAGCGCCGTGCCGAACGAGACGCCGTGGGCGCGCAGCTCCGCGTCGAGCACCGCCATCTCCAGGGCGGCCTTGGCCATCCGGTGGCCCTTGAACTTCGCCAGCAGCGGCGCGACCTTGTTCGCGGTGAGGTCGCCGGCGGCGAGCAGCGTGGGCACGAGGAAGGTCCGCAGGACGTGCTCGACGCCGTCGACGTACTCGGAGGAGTAGAGCGGGTCGACCATCGCCCCGCACTCGCCCCAGCCCTCGCCATCGGACGTCACCGCGCGCAGGAGCAGCAGCTCGCGTTCGGCCTGCGTGCCGAACGACGTCCGGAACGGCGCGACCAGGGGCATCCGGACGCGCAGGAGTTCGACCCCGGTGAGTTTCACGTCTGCTCCTTCGAGACCACGTACCAGCCGGCACGATCGAATCCGATGACCGAGGCGCCGTCGGCCAGCAGGCCGCCGAGCACCTCCCGCAACGCGACCCGCCACGCCCGGCCCCGGCCGGGGTCGGCGCGCCGGAGCGCCTCGATGTCCGGCGGCACGCCGACGAGCACGACCGGCGCGTCGGCGGGGCCGGTGACCGGGCCGCCGTCGGAACCGGCCGCCAGCGCGACCGCGGCACCCCGGGCTCGCAGCGTGGCCGCGTCGAACCGGGCCGGCTTGCCCTCGGCGGCGGCCCGCACGGCCGGGCTCGAGAGGTCCCAGACGGCCATCAGCCGGTCGGTGTCGCCGGCACCGTTGATGCCGTCGTTCATCGGCCCGTAGAAGTCGGGCAGGTACTGCTCCGGAAGGGCGGCGAGCTTGGTCAGGTTGAAGTGGGCGTTGCGCCGCACCAGCGGGTCGAACGTCCACGAGATCACCGGGACGTCCTGGCTGAGCGCCCACGCGCGCTGGTGCAGCTTGAGCGCGAAGCCGATGCCGCGGCCGTGTCCCGCGGTGGCGACCCCGGCGATGTGGCTGTGCAGTCCCCCCTTCGCGGGACCGCCGAAGAACCCGAAGCAGGCGCCGAGGAGGTCGGGCCCGTCGAACGCGCCCCCGACGTAGTTGCCCGCCGAAACCATGGCGCGCAACAGTTCGGACGTCACGGGCTGGTTGCCGGGGGCCGGGCGCCAGATCGACTCGAAGAGGCGGGTCACGGCGGTCAGGTCGGCGACCTCGGCCAGGGTCCGGACCTGGACCCCCGAGGCCGTGGCGGCGGCGGTCGCCGCGGCGGCCGCCTCGTCCCGCAGCGGCGGGGCTGTGTTCGTCACGACTTCTGTCACGCCTCCGATCCTCTCCGGAGACTGCCGGCCGGTCACCGTTGTCCCGCACCGGATTCGCCCCGCGCGTTCGTCGGGGCGGACGAACTCCGTTGCGCCAGCACGGTTTCGGTGAGTTTCCGGAGCAGTTCGGTGCGCGCGGGCAGTTCGGCGACGAGGACGTGTTCGTCGTCGGCGTGGGCGCCGCCACCGACGGCGCCGAGGCCGTCGAGGGTCGGGATGCCCAGTCCCGCCGTGAAGTTGCCGTCGGACGCACCGCCGACCGCCGCCTCGGCGAGGGGTCCCGCCGCAAGCTTTTGGGCCAGTGCGAACAGTTCCGACGAAGCCTTCGCGTCGAGCGGCGGCCGGTTGATGCCGCCGGCGATGTGGATCCGCGCGTTCTCGTCGACCGGTGTCAGGCTTCGGACGGCCCGGTCGACGCGGGCCTGTTCGGCGACGTCCCACACGCGGACGTCGACGGCGACCCTGGCCTTGGCGGGCACGGTGTTGGTCGTCGTGCCCGCGGTCAGCGCGGTCGGGACGACCGTGGTCCCCCGGTCCGGGTCGGCGAGCGCGGCCACCGCGAGGATCTGGTGGGCGACCTCGATCCCCGCGTTCACGCCCTTTTCGGGTTCGAGCCCGGCGTGCGCGGCGCGGCCCTCGACCTCGATCCAGTACCGGGAAACACCTTTGCGGCGGGTCTTCAGCGCGCCGCCGTCGGCCGAGGCTTCGAGGACGAAGACCGCGTCGCAGGTCTTGGCCTCGTCCTCGATCAGGGGCCGGGACAGCGGCGAGCCGATCTCCTCGTCGCCGGTGATGAGGATCGAGAGGCCGTCGCGGTCGGGCAGTGCCGCGGCGGCGTGCAGGGCCATCACGACGCCGGCCTTCATGTCGAAGCAGCCGGGTCCGCGCAGGACGCCGTCGCGGACTTCGAAAGGGTGCGTGCGCAGGGAACCCAGCGGCCACACGGTGTCGTGGTGGCCGAGCAGCAGGACGCGCGGCGGGCCGTCGCCGAACCGCCAGCGCAGGTGGGTGCAGCCGTCGGTGACGAGACGTTCGGGCTCGGCCCCGAGCAGGCGGCGGCCGACCCCGGCGACGGTTTCGGCACTGCGCGCGACGGCGTCGTGGTCGTCCGAAGGCGACTCGCAGCGGACGAGCGTCTCGATGTCGTCGATCACCGCGGCTCACCTCGCAGCGGCCGGCCGGGCAGCGCGTCGGTGTTCAGGTTTCCTTCGCTGACCACGGGAACACCGGCGACGTACAGGTGCCGGACGCCGATCGACGGACGCGTCGGATCGGTGTAGGTGGCGGCGTCGGTGATCGTGGCCGGGTCGAGGACGACGAGGTCGGCGTCGGCGCCCGTGCCCAGGTGGCCCTTGTGACGGGCTTGCGGCGCGACGTCGTCGAGGAGCCGCGACGGCAGGTACGAGCAGCGGCGGAACGCTTCGAGCCAGGTCCACTCGCCCGCTTCCCGGACCATCAGGCGCAGGGTCTTGGCGAAGGTGCCGGCGGTCCGCGGGTGCGTCGTGCCGCCGGAGGGCAGCGGCCACTCGGTGCTCTCGGTGCGGCCGTCCTTCCAGTAGACGGGCATGGCGTCGCTGGCGACGACGGCGTCGGGGAAGGCGAGCGCCTGGTGCAGCAGGCCGCGGTCGCGGGGGTCCCGCTCGTCCAGGAACTCGAGGAGGCAGGGCGCGCCCGGGTCCTGCTGCCGCACCTGGCGCAGGCGGGCTTCGTCGCGGACCCGCTCCCCCGTTTCGAGGATGACCACGCTCGACGGCCGCAAGCCCTTCAGGCGCAGGCGGTCCGGCTCGAGGAAGGCGGCGCCGACGGCCGTGCTGCCCGCGCCGTACGGGTAGGCCTCGACGGTGACCCGCGAGCCCTCGCTCCGTGCGGTTTCGAGGGTGGCGAGGACGCGGTCGATGTGGTGGCCGGAGGTGCTGTTGACGTGGCAGTGGTGCATCGCGGCGCCGGTCTCGCCCGCGGCCGCGACGATCTCGACGGAGCCGTCGACCGGGATCGCGGGGTCGACCTCGACCAGCTCACGGACGTGGGTGTAGGTGGGCACGCCCGCCTTCGCGGCGAGGTGCGCGACGGCCAGGAACTCGCCGGGCTCGGTCGCGGGCGCGTAGCCCATGAGGATGCCGATGCCGAGCGCGCCCTTCGCGAGCTCGGCTTCCAGCAGGGAAAGCCAGGCGGTCAGTTCGGCCTTCGAAGAACTGCGTTGCCACCGCGGGTTTCCCAGGATCGCGAGCCCGCTGTCGATGCTCGCGTCGGGCGCGATGTCCGCGAGGACCTGCGCCCGGGCGGCGCCCCAGGAGGCGGAGAAGCCGTAGTGCAGCGGCCGCCCGGCGTTCGCGGCCTCGGCGTAGGCACGGTCGATCGGCATGAGCCCGGCTTCGAGGTCGAGGGCGGTGGTGACACCGTCCATGGCCTGCAGCCGCTGCCCGGCGATGGAGTGCACGTGGCTGTGCAGGTCGACGAACCCGGGCCCGACGACGAGCCCTTCGACGTCGACTTCGGTGGCTTCGGGCGCGTGGAGGCCCGGACCGACGGCTTCGACCCGGCCGTCGTCGAGGAGGACGTCGGCGATGCCGTCGAAGCCGCTGCCGGGATCCACGACCCGGCCGCCCCGCAAGAGTGTCCGCATCGGGCCGACGTTAGGAGGATTTCCGGCGAAGCCGTTCGTCCGCGACGACGAACCGGAGCGGCACGGTTGATCCGCGCGGACGAACCGTCAGGCCGGCGTGACCGGAGCCAAGAACAGCCCGGTGACCGCGTCGATCAAGCCCGTCCCCGCGTCGTCCCAGGTCGCGCGCGGGGTCGGCGTGCCCTCGGCCAGCGCCCGCTCGCGCTCCGCCGTCATGTGGATCATCAGCTGCCGGGCCATGTCGCTCCGCTCGGCGCGCACGTCCGCGGGCAGCCCCGCCAAGCAGCGGTTCAGCCCCTCGACCGCGCGGGCGAGGGCCGGGGACGACAGGGACTCCTCCGCGATGATCGCCCGCAGGGCCGGGTCGGTCATCACCTGGGCGCTGAACCGGGCGAACCACGTCGGCGCACCCAGCTCGCGCAGGTACGTCGTGCTCGGGCGGACCAGGCAAGCCACCCATTCGCGCAGGCCCGCATCAGCAGCGGTGGCCTCGACCAGCTCGGCGCGCAGCCGCTCCATCGGCTCGGCGTGCTTGCGGACGATCGCGCGGACCAGGTCGACCTTCGTGCCGAAGTGGTAGTTGACGGCGGCGTTGTTGCCCTGCCCGGCGGCCTCGCTGATGTGCCGGTTGGACACCACCTGCACCCCGTGCTCGGCGAAGAGCCGCTCCGCCGTCACCAGGATGCTTTCCCGCGTCGCACTCGCGCGGGCCGCCTTCACGTTCATTTCGCAACCACCTGATCATCCACCGGACCCCCACCTTACGGAGCCGTCCCCGCTGGCGAGAAACCGGCGGAGCGTGGCAGAACAGCCACTGGCCGCCCGGGCGGTGCGTTCCTAGCGTGGTCGATCATGATGGCCGTGCTCGCGCCGATCCTGATCGGCCTCCTCTACGTCGTGCTCAGCTCCCTGATCCCCGAGCCCCACCGCCGGAAGGTCAACGCCGTCCTGGTCGGCGGCGCGGGCGCGGCCTACCTCTCCGGCGGCGCGCTCGGGCCGTGGGAACTGGTGTTCTGCGCGGTGATGACCTACGTCGCGTTCCGCGGGCTCGACTCGTGGACGTTCATCGGTGTCGGCTGGCTGCTGCACACCGCCTGGGACGTCGTCCACCACCTGAAGGGCCAGCCGATCCTGCCGTTCGCGCACGACTCGTCGTTCGGCTGCGCGTTCTGCGACCCGGTGATCGCGATCTGGTGCTTCACCGGCGGCCGGCCGGTCACCGGGTGGTTCCGGCGGATTGGCGCGCCGGAGCCGCGGGTACCCGGCCGGACATGAGCACCGACGTCGAACGCGCCGCGCACGCCTTCTGCCCGCGGTGCCACCCGGACCCGCAGCCCGGTGAAGTGCTCATCGCGCTGTGCGGCGCCCGGCACCCCTACTACGGCCGCCGCGACCGACCGGTGAACACGTGCCCCGCCTGTGTCCGGCTGGCCTCGGCGAACGTCTACGCCTGCGGCCACCCCGGCGGCTGAGGGGCGGTTGTGTGAGCGCGAACAACCGGCTAACGTGAATTTCGTTCACGTCACCGCCGGTTGTTCCCGCTCCCCCGCCACGGAAGGAACACCGCCTTGCGCAGAGTGTTCACCGCCTTCGCGACCGCCGTCCTCGCCGCGTCCGGGCTCGCCGTCACCGCTCCCACCGCCCACGCCGCCGGCGGCACCTTCAGCGTGCTGTCCTACAACATCGCCGGGCTGCCCGAGGGCATCTCCAGCGCCCCCACCCCGCGCGCATCCAGCACGACCGCCATCGGGCAGCGCCTCGGCCCGTACGACCTGGTGCACGTCCAAGAGGACTTCAACTACCACGCGAACCTGTACGCGGCCGACGCCCACCTGTACCGGACACCGACCAGCGGCGGCGCCGGGATCGGGAGCGGCCTGAACAGCCTGTCCGCCCTGCCCGTCGACGAGCTGGAGCGAGTCCGCTGGAACTCGTGCCAGTTCGACTCGGGCGACTGCCTGACGCCGAAGGGCTTCACCTTCACCCGGCTCCGGCTCGCCGAAGGCGTCTACGTCGACGCGTACGACATCCACACGAACGCGGGCACGAACGACGGCGACCAGGCTTCGCGCGCCGCGAACCTCGACCAGCTCACCGCCTACCTCACCACGCACTCGGCGGGCAACGCCGTCGTGGTCATGGGCGACACCAACACGCGCTACACCCGGGCCGCCGACACGATCCGGGCGTTCGCCGCCGCCAACGGGCTCACCGACGCGTGGGTCCGGCTCGAACGCGGCGGCGTCCCGCCCGCGGCGGGCAGCGATCCCCTGCTGTGCGACGAAAACGCGGTCACCAACGCGTGCGAGATCGTCGACAAGGTGCTCTACCGCGGGAACAAGCAGATCTCCCTCGACGCGACCTACTACAACAACGAGCACACCGCGTTCCTCGACGCGTCCGGGGCGATGCTGTCGGACCACGACCCGGTGACCGTGCGGTTCGGCTGGACGGAAAACCCGGCGTTCCGCCTGAGCGACCGCTTCGGCGGCCCGCACGGCACGCCGTTCACCGACCTGGACCGGGTGCCGGCGGGCGGCCGCGCGACGACCTTGACGCTGAGCGCGGGCACCCGGGTCGACCGGATCGGCCTGACCCTGGCCGACGGTACGACGTCCGGTCACGGCGGCACCGGCGGCACCTCGCGGACCTATCCGCTGGCCGACGGCGAGTACGCGGTCTCGGCGGAACTGTGCCGAGGCAGCTACAACGGCCACACCCGGATCTTCTCCGCCCGCCTCACGACCAACCGCGGCGGCACGCTCGCCGGCGGCACGAAGACGTCGGACTGCACGACGGCCACCGCACCGGACGGCTGGCAGATCGCCGGCTTCCACGGCCGCGCGGGTGACGAAGTGGATCAGCTGGGGGTGATCTACACGCGGCGCTGATCCGTCCACAAAGGACCGGCCAGCGCGGGCAGCGCGGCCACCAGTGCGAGCCCGCGCACGGCGGCCGCGACGAGGTACGGCGCCCGCAGCCCCAGCGCGTGGGCCACCAGCCCGCCGGCCAGGGTGCCGGCCGGGAGCAGGCCCCAGCCGAGCAGCCGGTACGCGCTGGTGACCCGGCCGAGCAGGGCCGGCGGCACCAGCCGCTGCCGGAGACCGACGGTGACGATGTTCCACAGCGTCGTCGCGAACCCGTTCACCGCGAGGAACGCGCCGAGCACCACGGCGTCGCGGCTCAGGCCGATGCCCGCGAACGCGCCGATGTTCGCGACCAGCGCGGTCAGCACCGCCGGCCGGGAGCCGATCCGGGCCACGACGCGCGCGTTGACCAGGCCGCCGAGCACGCTGCCCAGCGCGGCCCCGGCGAGCAGCAGGCCGTAGCCGCGCGCGTCGAGGTGCACGACCCGGGTGGCGAGCAGGACGAGCGTGGCGAAGGCGAGCTGGCCGCAGAAGGCGTTGACGCCCACCAGGATCGCGAGCGTGCGCAGCAGCCGGTGCCGCAGCAACCACGCCAGTCCTTCCCGGACGGCGGACCGGGTCCGGGCGCCCCGGTCCCGCCGGGGCAGCGTCGCCACCAGGACGGCGGACACCGCGAACGAGACGGCGTCGACACCGAACGGGAGTGCCGCCGCGACGCCGAACAGCAGGCTGCCCAGGGGCGGGCCGGAGAACTGCCCGGTCACCGTCGCGACCGCCTGCTGACGGCCGTTGGCCCGCGGCAGCAGCGGCTTCGCGACCAGGTCCGGCAGGATCGCCTGGGCCGCGGTGCCGAAGACGACGTCACCGGCGCCCAGCCCGAACGCCGTGACGGCGAGGACCGGGATGCCGATCGCGCCGCAAGCGGTCAGGACGGCGGTCGCGCCGACCAGCACCGCCTGCGCCGCCTGCGCGCGCCACATGAGGCCCGCCCGGTCATGGCGGTCGGCCAGCGCACCGGCGGGCAGGGACAGCAGCAGCCACGGGAGGTACGCCGCGGCCGACACGAGCGAGACGAGCCGCGGGTCGTGCGTGACCGTGACGGTCAGGAGGGGCACCGCCGCGGTGAACGCGCCGGTGCCGAGGTTGTCGATGCCGGTGGCCCACCACAGCCGCCGGTACGCCGTCGGCAGGGTCATGCGCCGAATCCTCGGGGCCCGAGCCGGGGCCGGACACGATTTAGCCCGGTGCTACATACTCGGGACGATGGGCCTGACGATCGAACTCGACGTCGCGCAGCTCGCCGCGACCCGCTTCGCGATCTCGCCGCTGTCGGAGACGGTCGCGTGCCTGCAGCAGCTGGGCGGCCGCGAGCGGCAGGCGAGCGCGCTGCCGTGGCTGCGCTGGGCCGAGGACGAGCTCACCCGCGCGCCGCTGGACCTCCCGTGGACCTGGCCGCTGATCGTCAGCGACCGGCCCAACTGGCCGGAGTTCCTGGTGCCCGCCCCGCGCGGCTCCGGTCCGTCCATCGAGGACGATCTGGCCGCGCTGCGGCGGACGACCGCGCGTCAGGTCCGGCACAGCCTCGGGCGCGTGTTCGGGTCGGACCTCCGCGGCACCGTCGCCGAGCTGGCCGAGCGCCCGGCGGCCGGGCTGACGGCGATCGCCGCGGAACTGCGGGAGGCGCACGACCGGCTGCTCGCCCCGCACTGGCCGAGGATCCGGGCCGTCCTCGACGCCGACGTCGCCCACCGCGCGCGGATGCTGGCCGCGGGCGGCGCCGAACGGCTGTTCGCCGGCCTGCACCCGGATTTGCGCTGGGACAACGGGAAGCTGCTGCTCGACGGCGACCGCCGGGTGAACCGGGGTCCCGGCGGCCTCGTCCTGATCCCGGTCGTGCTCGGCTGCCCGCACGTCCTGGTCAAGCGGAGCACGTCCACGCAGACGACGGTCCGCTACCCGGCCCGCGGCCGCGGCGCCCTGTGGACGGCCGGCACCCGCGCGCCCTCAGGCGGCACGGTCCGGCTGCTCGGCCGCGCGCGGGCCGGGCTCCTCGAAGCGCTGCGCTCCCCCGCCACCACGACCGACCTGGCCCGCGCCCTCGGCGTGACACCCAGCGCGGTGTCGCAGCACCTGGCGGTCCTGCGGGAGAACGGGCTGGTCGAGCGGGAACGCTCCGGGCGCCAGGTGCTCTACCTGATCACCGCGCTCGGAGCGTCCCTGCTCGCCCGCTAGCCCAGCGAGGACAGCGGGACCGCGAACACCGACCGGCCGCACGTCTGGCTCTGCGCCTGGCAGTCGGCCGTCGACCACTCCGACTGGGACCAGACCAGGCCGGTCGACCAGTCGTAGGTCAGCGCCTCCGGGTGGACCGCCCAGCAGGCGGACGTCGAACCGCAGGTCGCCGCCGTGCTCGCCGCGGTCGTCTGGGCCCAGAGCTGGCCGTTGATCGTCGCCGAGCTGTGGGCGACGTACCACTTGCCGTCGTGGGACAGGACGCCCTGCATGTTGCCGACCGAGCTGCGGAACGCCTCCGCCGCGGTCCCGGTGAGCAGGTAGTCCGTGCCCATCGGGAAGCGGTAGAGGCGGCCGTGGAGGCTCTGGTCGGAGAAGTACTCGGTCGTCACGATGCTGGCCGGGCTCGTGCTGCGGTCCAGGGAGATCGACGAGAAGCACGGCACGCCCGTGTCGGAGGCCATGCTGCAGGTCCCGCCCGCGTAGGTGTAGTAGCCGACCTGCATCATCGCGTACTTGTAGGTGTACGCGGCATATCCGGCCGAGGTCTTGCCGATCGCGTCCGACGTCGTGTCGGTCAGCTGCAGGATGTGCTTGGTGCTGAACACCCGGATCGCGGTCGAGGTGTTCCCGACGGCGGTGACGTAGATCTTGTCGCCGAGCCAGGCCATGCCGCCCATGTGGGCCTTCGCCGCGGAGAAGCTGCTGCCGGTGCTGTTCGGCACGGCGAGGTACATCATCCGGTGGGCGGCCGCGGCGGGGTCGTTGTAGTTGACCGCCTGGATCCGGGCGTCGTTGTACCGGCCGAGCGCGTCGGTGCCGTGCCAGCCGGACAGGATGACCTTGTCCGCGCCCCACATGCCGTCGTCGTCGGCGTCCCCGGAGGTCGTGATGCCCTGCGGGACCCAGGTCGTGCTGCCCGCGCGTTCGGAGTCCCAGCACAACGACTTCGCGGCGGCCGGCGCCTTGGGCAGCGCGGCTTTTTCGGCGCTCGTGCAGCCGGTCATGGCGTAGCTGGTGTCGTTGACGACGGTGTTGAGGCTGACGTTCGGCAGGGCGTTGTCGAGCGCGGTCAGCGCGGCGGCCGGCGTCGCGTGCCAGACCAGGTTCTGCTTGGTCGTGGTCGTCAGCGGATCGCTGTAGGCGGCACCGGCCGTCCCGGGCCATGCCAGTGCGCCGGCCACCACGGCCAGCGCGAGGAGGAGCACTTTCGGAGTTCGCATGGGTGGCATTGCGCCAGAGGCGGATCCAAATTTCGTACAACGCTCGTACTAGCCGGCCACCGGTGGGCCGGCTCGGACCCCTCCCGCATCCTGGTACGGCTGGCCGCCGTGCCCGGGATGCCCCGATAGTGGTCGCGTGCTCACTTCCCGTGCCCCGCTCACCCTGCCCCGGGCCGAACGGACCGGGGCGCGAGTGTCCTATCGGGACGCACTCGTCGCGACGCTCGCCGGCTACCGGCCGCTGCTGCTGGACCTCGTCGTGCCGGCCGGTCCGGCGCCGCGCGGCGGCCATCCGGTGGTGGTCTACCTCTACGGCGGCGCGCCGGCCGGCGGGTCGCACAAGCACAGCCTGCTCGGCGACCGCGTGACGGATCGGCTGGTGGCGGCCGGGTTCGCCGTCGCGCGGGCCCAGTACCGGCACGGGCGCGAAGCCGCTTTCCCCGCGCAGGTCCACGACGTGAAGGCCGCCGTGCGCTGGGTGCGTCACCACGCCGGCGAGCTGGACCTCGACGCCGGCCGCGTCGCGGCGTGGGGCCACTCGGCCGGCGGCTACCTGGCCGCGATGCTCGCCGTCACGGCGGACGACGCCGGCTTCGAAGGCGACCTCGGGATCACGGGCCCGCCGAGTCACGTCGGCGCCGCGATCGCCTGGAGCCCGCCGACGGACTTCACGCGCATCCCGCCGCCGCCGGCGGATTCCCCGTTGCACAGCAGCGGTCACGACCCGCACGACTGGCTCCCCGGGCCGACCGCGAGCCCGCTGCTCCACGCGTCGGCGACCGCGGCCCCGCTCCTGCTGGCCCACGGCACCGACGACGCCGGGATCCCCATCGCCCACAGCGAAGCACTGGTCTCGGCCTACTGGCGAGCCGGCGCCGACGCCGACCTGATCCGCCTCGACGGCGCGGGCCACTTCTACGGCGAACGCCGGCTCCAGCACGTCACCGACGCCGGGATCGCCTTCCTCCGCAACCACCTCACGGCGGAAGCCTGAGCGGCACCGCGGCCGGGGGCGGCGTGCCGGACGGCCACGCCTCAGTCCGGCTCAGCCGAGCTCAGCCGACGATGTCGATCTCGAACGGCTCCGAGGCGCTGTACTCGAGGTCGGCCCACACCGCGCCCGGCAGCGAGAACCGGCGGTGGGACGTCAGGCGGTCGTCGTAGTTCGGGTCGGTCTTGGGGTTGTGCCCGACGCCCGTCTTGTCCGAGCCCCACGCGAAGATGTTGCCGACCCACATCGGCTTCGACACGCCCTGGCCGTTGATCCGCGGGCGGACGACGAGCGCGGCGCCGGCGCTGCCGGACAGGTTGAGCCGGACCGTGTTCTGCCCGGCGTTGGGCGGGGTGACGGTGATGCGTTCCATGAGCTCCACTTCCGGTTCAGCGGTCAGGGATCCGCCCGGCGAATCCACGCCGGGCCAGAAGTCGGCCACGACGGAGATGTCGATGCCGGGCGCGACGTCCAGCAGGTACTGCGCGGCGATCGCGCCTTCGGGGATTTCGGGTTTGCCGGTGGCCGTGGCGATCCAGTACAGCGGTGGCTCGACGCGCTGGGCCTTGAACGCGGCCTTCACCTTCGGCCAGGTCGACCGGTTGCAGTAGATGACGGGGTAGGCGAACCCCGACGCACGCCGCCGCCGGGCCCAGCCCGGCGCCTCCTCCGGCGCGGCGTCACCCGGCTCGACGTCCAGCACGTGCCCGTCATCGGTCGACGCCTTCTTGACGATCCGCACCTTGAGGGCGTCCGGGAAGAGCGCCCAGTCGGCGGCGGTCCACGGCGCCAGCCTGATCCGGTCGACGTACCCGGCCACCAGCGCGGGCCGACGGTCCTTCTTGAGGATGTTCCGCGCGGTGACGGCGTCATACATGGTGCGCATCTGCTTGCCTCGAAATCGTGGGGCGGCGGATATCGACGTATTCACGATCGCGGAAAGAGGATAGCGCCACAACGGCGGAAAGGGCGCCTTTTCGGGCGGAATCGGCCCACCGAAAAGGCTCCACGGCCGGAGGCGGGCCCGGAAAGAACCGGACCCGCCCGCCGGCCGGGTCATTCTTCGCGCAGATTCTCCAGGTTCGTCGTCCGCCACAACGCGGGCAGTGTCAAAGCGGTGACGAACAGTACCGCCGCGATCGCGGTCGCCGTCAGGAGCGCGATCGACGGCACGTCCGCCGCCATCGGCCGGTGCACCACGAACGTGAGCACCAGCCAGTCGAGCGCGAGCCCGGCCGGCACGGCGACGACCACCGCCACCGCGACCGGGATCGCCAGCTGCCACACCAGCGACCGGGCGAGCACGCCGCGCCCGGCGCCGTTCGCCGCCAGCGCGGCGAGGCTGCGCCGCCGTTCCCGCAGCTGCTCCCACGCGGCGACCAGCAGGCTGCCCGCGACGAACAGCAGCACCAGCACCGAACCGACCGACAGGACCCGGGTGATCAGCGCGGAGGTGCCGTCCCGCCCGGTGCCGAGCGAGTCCACCGATCCGTTCCACCCCACCACGTTCCGGACGCGCTCCACCAGGTCCGGGTCGGCGGTGGGCAGGGTCGCGTTCACCGTCAGCCCGACCCCGGACACCGTCGCCAGCGCGCCCGGGGTGACGAGCAGCTCCAGCCCGCCGTCCCCGTACACCGGCACGCGGTGCACCTCCGGCAGTGTCCACTGGGGACGGTCGATCGCGCGGGCGCGGCGGACCTCGGAGAACCACACGTGATCCCCCTGCTCGGGCACCCGGTCGGCGAGGGTCGCCGCGGCGTAGACCTCGCCGTCGCGGCAGTCCGCGAGCCGCGCGCGGGCCCGCAGCGCCGGGCAGCTCTCGACGACGGCGGGAACGCGGTCCCCCGCCGCGGTGTCGAGCAGGGCGCCGGTCCGCACCGGGACGCCGCTCAGCCCGGGCAGCGCGTGGAAGGCGGCGGCGAACGCGTCGCCGTCGGCGACGCTCGTGGCGTAGTAGGTCGCGAGCACCCGGATTTGCCGCGGCACGGGACGTTCGCTCTCAGCGCGGTCGTAGACCCCTTGCAGCGCAATGGATCCGGCCAGCACCACGGCGACGCCGCTGACCAGGTGCGCCGCCGTCGCGCTGTCCAGCTGCAGGCGGCGGACGGCCAGCAGCCAGGCCGGCGAACCGCCGCCGAGCAGGCCCGCGACCCGCTCGACCACCCACGGCAGCACGAGGGGCACGGCCGTGAGGACGAGCACGACGCCGACGATCACGGCGGGGTTGCCGGCACCGGCGCCGTCGCCGCCCAGGCCGGTCAGCAGCAACGCGCCGCCCGTGACGGCGGGGAACAGGCGCCACGCCAGCTTCCGCCGGCTCCGCGTCCCCCGCCGCTCGACGCCCAGCGGCTCGATGACGACCGGCCGCAGCGCGACCACGGCGGCCGCGCACGCCAGCAGTGGCAGTGCCAGCAGGGCCGGGACGCCGAGCCGCCAGTCGGGGACGACGTCGGTGCCGAAGAGACCGCCGCGGAAGGCGTCCACGGTGATCGCCGGGACGAGGACGCGGATGAGCTGGAACAACGCCAGGCCGGCGAGCAGGCCGGCGAACGACCCGAGCAGCGCCTCGCCGGCCGCGATCCGGTGCACCTGGCCGCGGTCCGCGCCGACCAGGCGCAGCGCGGCGAGCCGGCGGTCCCGGGCCGCCGCCGCGAGCCGGGTGCTGGTGACGACGAAGACGAACACCGGCACCAGGCAGGTCGTCGCACCCACCACGACCAGCAGCAGCTCGAGCGAGGACAGGGGACGTCGGGAGGTCTCGTACCCGAACCGGCCGACCAGGACGGTGTCCGGCTGCTGCGCGACGGTGTCGGAGCCGATGTAGAAGAACAGTTCGTTCGGGCCGGTGAGCCCGGCGTCGCCGATGGTGCCGATCACCCGCTGCGAAAGCCGCGAGCGCAACAGCTCGCCGTCCGGCGACCGCAGCAGCTCCGCCAGTGCCGGGGACAGCACGGCCTCCCCCGGCCCCGGCAACCGCGCGACGCCCGGCGCGGCGGGCGGGTGCGGGCCGGTGAGCTGCACCAGGACGCCCTGCAGGCCGCGGCCCCGGAACTCGTCGTTCCGGGTGACGGCGTGGACCGGGTCGACGCCTTCGGCGGCCGTCCCCGGGGCGAGGACGCGCGCGCTCGCCCGGTCGTCGCGGGCACCGAGCAGGTGCGGCACCGACGTCGCGGTGAGCAGGACGGCGACGCCGAGCCCGACGCCGACCGCCGTCAGCGTGAGCCGCACCAGGGCGGTTCGCGCCCCGCCGCCGCCCAGCGCGAGGCGCATCCCGAGGGCGAGGTCGGCCACCCAGCGGCGGATCACCCGATCACCTCGAGCTCCCGCGTCCGGCCGTCGCGGACGACGACCTCGCGGTCGGAGTAGGCCGCGACGCGGGGTTCGTGCGTCACCAGGACCACCGCCGCGTCCCGGTCGCGCGCCGCCGTGGTCAGCAGCTGCATGACCTGCTCGCCGTTGAGCGAGTCGAGGGCGCCCGTCGGCTCGTCGGCGAAGACGACGCGCGGCCCGGTCACGAGCGCGCGGGCCATCGCCACGCGCTGCCCCTGGCCACCCGACACCTCGCCCGGCCGCTTGCCGGCCACGTCGGCCAGGCCGAGCTCGCCCAGCATGTCCCGCGCCCGCCGGGCCGCGACCCGGCCGCGCTCGCCGTTGAGCCGCAGCGGCAGGGCCACGTTCTCCAGGCAGGTCAGCTCCGGAACGAGCCTGCCGAACTGGAAGACGAACCCGAAGTCGGTGCGGCGCAACGCCGAGCGCGCGCGGTCGGACAGCAGCGCGAGGTCGGCGCCCTGGTAGCGGACCGCGCCGGCATCCGGCCGGACGATCCCGGCCAGGCAGTGCAGCAGCGTCGACTTGCCCGCCCCCGACGGGCCCATCAGCGCCACGACCTCCCCCGCGCGCACCCGCAGGCTCGCCGACGTCAGCGCGTCCGTGGCGCCGTAGGCCTTCCGCACTTCGGCGGCCTCCAGCAGGACGTCCCCCGGGATGGTCACGCGATCTCCTTCGCCAGCTGGTCGAGCCGGGCCGCGGTCAGCTCCAGCCAGCGGAGGTCGGCCTCCAGGTGGAACAGCGCGTGATCGCAGACCAGCTGGTCGACGAGGTCGCCCCGGGTCTTGCGGCGGGTCAGCTCGCGCATGGCGTCGAGGTGGGCCGAGCGCTGGACGTCGAGGACGTCGGCGGCGGGACGGCCGGAGAGCAGGGCGAGCACGACCTTGGTGTAGAGCGTGTTCTGCAGATAGGCCTCCGGCTTCTCCGGGGTCGCTAGCCAGCTGCCGACGTCGGCGACCCCCGCGTCGGTGATCGCGTAGCGCTTGCGCTCGGGACCGCCGCCGGCCTCGATGCCGTCGGCCTCGACGAGTCCCTGCTTGAGCAGCCGGGCCAGGGTCGAATAGACCTGGCCGTAGTGGACGCGGCGGTCGTGCCCGAACCGGTCGTCGTAAGCGCGTTTCAGGTCGTAGCCGTGCCGGGGGCCGTTCTCCAGCAGCCCGAGCAGGGTGTGTCCGAATGACATGCGGGCGACTGTACACAGAGTGTATAGCCGAGGTTTATACACCCCGTGCATAGTGATCACCCGAGGATGGGCCAGCCGTGTGCATTTCCGGTCCGAGGTGTAACAACGATCGGACTTCCGGCGCCATAGGGGACGGTCCCGGTCCCCCGCGCACCTGGAGTTCGAGTGATGCTCTTCCGTCGTCCCCTGTTCCCCCGAAGATCACGACGCGCCCTGGCCACCGCGGTGGTCGTGCCGCTCGCCGGCGCACTCGCCGTCGCCGTCGCCACTCCTGCCGGGGCTGTGCCCACCGGGTTCACCGACACCGTCGCGATCGGCGGCCTGACCTCGCCGACCGCCGCGGCGTTCGCCCCCGACGGGCGGGTCTTCGTCGCCGAGAAGAGCGGCCTGGTCAAGGTCTTCGACTCCCTCGCCGACCCGACCGCGACCGTGTTCGCCGACCTGCGGACCCCGACCCAGGACTTCTGGGACCGCGGCCTGCTCGGCCTGGCCGTCGACCCCGCGTTCCCCGCCCGGCCGTTCGTCTACGTCTCCTACACCTTCGACGCCCTGCCGGGCGGGACCGCGCCGCAGTGGGGCGACGCCTGCCCGACCCCGCCGGGCGCGACCGACCAGGGCTGCGTCGTCACCGGCCGGATCTCCCGGCTCACCATGGGCCCGGACGGCACCGCCGTCAGCGAGAAGCCCCTCGTGACCGGCTGGTGCCAGCAGTTCCCCAGCCACTCGGTGGGCGCGCTGGCCTTCGGCCCGGACGGCGCCCTGTACGCGGGCGGCGGGGACGGCGCCAGCTTCAACTTCGCCGACTACGGCCAGGTCGGCAACCCCTGCGCCGACCCGCCGTCCCCCGCCGGCACGAACCTCGCCCCGCCGAACGCCGAAGGCGGCGCGCTGCGGTCCCAGTCGCCGCGCCGCGCGGCCGGGCAGCCGGTGCTGCTCAACGGCACGCTCCTGCGCCTCGACCCCGACACCGGGGACGGGCTGCCCGGCAACCCGTTCGCCGGCAGCTCCGACGCCAACGCCCGGCGCGTGATCGCCTACGGCGCGCGCAACCAGTTCCGGTTCGGGTTCCGGCCCGGCACGAGCGAGCTGTGGGCCGGGGACGTCGGCTGGAACACCTGGGAGGAGATCAACCGCGTCGCGAACGCCGGGGACGCGGTGGCGGAGAACTTCGGCTGGCCCTGCTTCGAAGGCACCGCGCGGCAAGCGGGCTACGACGGCGCGAACCTCGACCGCTGCGAATCCCTGTACACCGCGGGCGGGCAGGCGGCGCCGTTCTACGCCTACAACCACAACGCCAAGGTCGTGGCGGGCGATCCCTGTCCCACCGGCGGCTCGTCGATCAGCGGGATCGCCTTCGAATCGGGCAGCAACTACCCCGCCGCGTACGCCGGCGCGCTGTTCTTCGCCGACTCGTCACGCGGCTGCATCTGGGCGATGCAGACGGCGAACGGCCAGCCCAGCCCGAGCCGCCTGGTCCCGTTCGTGACCGGCGCGAACACGCCCGTGCAGGTGCTGACCGGCCCCGGCGGCGACGTCTTCTACGTCGCGCTCGGCAGCGGTGAGCTCCGGCGTGTGAGCTACCCCGGCGGTACCAACCGCCCGCCGGTCGCGTCGGCCACCGCGACGCCGTCGAGCGGCCCCGCCCCGCTGACCGTCCGGTTCGACGGCACCGGGTCCACCGACCCGGACGCCGGTGACACCCTGACCTACGCCTGGGACCTCGACGCCGACGGCGCGTACGACGACTCGGCGGCGCCGGACCCGACCTGGACCTACACCACGGCCGCGGCGGTCGACGCCGGACTGCGGGTGACCGACTCCCACGGCGCGACGGCGACCACGACGGTCCGGGTGACGGCCGGGACGCCCGCCGGGCTCGACCCGGTGCCGGTGGTCGACGCGCCCGCCGCGTCGCTGACGTGGTCGGTGGGCCAGACCGTGTCGTTCTCCGGCCGGGCGATCGACGCCCAGGACGGCGAACTGCCGCCGTCGGCGCTGTCCTGGCGGCTCGCGATCCGGCACTGCGCGGCCAACGGCACCTGCCACACGCACACCGTCCAGGACTTCCCGGGCGTCGCCGCGGGCACGTTCGTCGCGCCGGACCACGAGTACCCGTCGTACCTGCAGCTCACCTTGACGGCGACGGACTCGACCGGCCGGACCGGCGCCAAGACCGTCGACCTGCAGCCGAAGACGGTGGCGCTGACCTTCACGTCGAGCCCGGACCAGGCGCTGCTCACGGTCGGCGGGACGCAGCAGCGCACGCCGTTCTCGCGGACGGTGATCGCCGGCTCGACCAACTCGATCAGCGCGGACAGCCCGCAGAACCTGCCGCCGCTCAACCTGAAGTACGCCTTCTCGAGCTGGGCGCACGGCGGAGCCCGGACGCAGAACATCGTCGCCCCGGCGACATCCGCGACCTACCAGGCGAAGTACCGGCTCTGCTGGCTGCTGCAGCCCTGCTGACCGGGTGGCCCGGCCCCCGACCGCGGGGCCGGGTCAGCTCGTGGGCACGTTCGTCTTCTCCGCCTTCTTCGACTCTTTCGCCGCCTGCTTCGACTCCTTGGCGGCTTGCTTCGACTCCTTCGCGGCCTGCTTGGACTCCTTGGCCGCTTGCTTGTCCGTGGTGACCTGCCCGTCGGCTCCGGTCGTCACGACCTGTTCCTCGGCCGCCGGCTCCGCCGCGGACGACTCCGGTGCGGGCGGTGCCGACGTGAGCTGCGCTTCGGAGGTCGGCCGCTGGTCGCCGCCGCCCGGGACACCCGCCGCGCGCGGCGTTCCCACCGGCTGCGTGGTCGCTCCGTCCGCGCCGGTCGCCGGGGGCGGCGGTGCCACGTCGGAGCTGCTCGCGCCGATGGTCACCGTCGTGACCAGTGCCGCGCTCGCGACGGCCACCTTCGCCGCCGTGGCCCACGAAAGCACCGAGGCCCCGGTGCTCGCGGCGGCCCCGGACGAGGCGAGGGAGCCGGTGGTGGTCAGCCAGTGCGTCACGACCGGGATGCCCAGGATCAGCGGGGCGACGGTGGCGGGCAGTTCTTCGTTGAGCTCACGGAGGCCGGTGGCCAGCTTCCGGCAGTCCGGGCAGCGGTCCAGGTGGGTCGTGATCCGGTGCGCCTTGTGGTCCCCGACGCCGTCGCGGACCCAGCGGGAGAGCTGGCCCGAGACGATCCGGCAGTTGCGCCGCCGGGCTTCCGGGATGTGCTGGTCCAGGTACGCCTGCCGCAGCCCTTCCCGGGCGCGGTAGGCCAGCGCGGCGACGCCGTTCGGCGTCATCCCGAAGTCCTCGGCGATCTTGGCGGGCGAGTCGCCCTCGATCTCGGTCCGCCACAGCACCGCCCGCCACCGCTCGGGCAGGCTCGCGAACGCGCCCGCGGCGACGGTGCCGTGCAGCCGGCTGTCCACCGGCTCGTCGCTGCCCTCGCTCGGCAGGACGTCCGGCACCTCGGCCACCAGCGAGACGGCCGAGTCGCGCCGGCGCCAGCTGATCAGCGTGTTCCGGATCGTCGTCAGGAGGTACGGGCGGAATTCTTCGTCCGGGCCCTCGCCCGCACGCAGAATCCGCAGTACGCGGGTGAATCCTTCGGCGATGAGGTCGTCGCGTTCCGCCTCGCCCGACGCGATCGTGGCCGCCACCCGGCGGGCCGCGACCAGGTGCCGGTCGTAGAGCCGGCCGTACGCGGCGATGTCGCCACCGCGGACCGCCTGGATCAGAACCGCGTCGCTCGGGACGTCCTCCGCCTCCGCCACCGCCGGTGCCACCTCGGTCACCCGCACCTCCCCCTTTGCTCGTGCGCTTGCACGTGCATAACGTCACGCGATAGTCGTCCACCCGGAGGCCCGGCGCAAGGTCTCGGCGCGGAAAGCCCTTTTTCTTCTGCGGTGAGCATCCCGGACCCGCGTCTGTCAGGTAAGTGAGCACTCCGGCCCGGTTTCGTCCCGGTGCCACGACGGGTCGTTGCCGCGGCGTTACCGGACCGGAAGGACGAAGGGCGGTGGCCAGCGTATCAGTGTCCGATGTGGACGGTCCGGCCATCTCCCCGTCGCACCAGCACTTCCCGCGACCACCTATGCGAACGCTGTTCAACCGGATCGCCGGATCTGCGACGGGCTCGGTCCGGCAGGACACCGCGCTCAGGCCATCCCATCTCGTGAAACCTGTTCCACCGAAGCAGGAGCCGGACACCCCTTGCCTCGTGCGGGTATAGTGCCGAAAACAGTAACGTGTTCTAGTATTGTGCCGTGGAAGGGACCGGGATGGACGAGCAGGCGATGCGGTATCCGAACCACCTCGGGCATCTGGTCGTCTCCGCCCTGAAGCGCCACCGGGACGCGCCGGTGATGGTGCTGGGCGAGACCACGATGACCGGGGGCGGGACCGCCGAGCAGGTCAGCCAGTACGCCCAGGCGTTCGAGGAGCTCGGGGCCGGCACCGGGGCGGCGGTGGCGCTGCTGTCGCTGAACCGCCCCGAGGTCCTGCTGATCATCGCGGCCGGCCAGATGCAGGGGTCGCGGCGGACGGCGCTGCACCCGCTCGGCTCGCTCGACGACCACGCCTACATCCTCGGCGACGCCGGGATCACCACGCTGATCATCGACCCGGCGCCGATGTTCGTCGAGCGCGCGCTCGGCCTGCTGGACAAGGTGCCGGGGCTGACCCAGGTGCTCACCATCGGGCCGGTGCCCGAGCAGCTCGCCCACGTCGGCACGGACCTGACCGCGACCGCCGCGAAGTTCGACCCGCGCCCGCTCGCCCCCGCCGACCTGCCGCCGGACCAGGTCGTCTCGATCACCTACACCGGCGGGACGACCGGCAAGCCCAAGGGCGTCATGGGCACCGCGCAGGCGATGGCGACGATGACGCAGATCCAGCTCGCCGAGTGGGAATGGCCCGAAGCGCCGAAGTTCCTCATCTGCACACCGCTTTCCCACGCCGGCGCGGCGTTCTTCGCGCCGACGCTGCTGAAGGGCGGGTCACTGGTCGTCGTGCCGAAGTTCGACCCGGCCGGCGTCCTGCGGATCATCGAGGAGGAGCGGATCACGGCGACCATGCTGGTGCCGACCATGCTCTACGCCCTGATGGACCACCCCGACTCGCGCACGCGCGACCTGTCGTCGCTGCAGACGGTGTACTACGGGGCGGCGTCGATCAACCCGGTGCGGCTGCGCGAGGCGATCGACCGGTTCGGGCCGATCTTCGCGCAGTACTACGGCCAGTCCGAGGCCCCGATGGCGATCAGCTACCTGGCGAAGGGCGACCACGACGACGCACGGCTGTCCTCGTGCGGACGGCCGTCGGCGTTCCTGCGCACGGCGCTGCTCGACGCCGACGGCAACCCGGTCGCGCCCGGCGAACCCGGCGAGATCTGCGTGGCCGGCCCGCTGCTGGCCGCGGGTTACTGGAACCTCCCGGAGGTGACGGCGGAGACGTTCCGCGACGGCTGGCTTCACACGGGCGACGTCGCCCGCGAGGACGAGGACGGCTTCTGGTTCATCGTCGACCGCGTCAAGGACATGATCGTGACGGGCGGGTTCAACGTGTTTCCCCGCGAGGTGGAGGACGTGGTGGCGGAGCACCCGGCGATCGCCCAGGTGGGCGTGATCGGCACCCCGGACGAGAAGTGGGGCGAAGCGGTGACGGCAGTGGTGGTCCTCCGCCCCGACGCGGCCACCGACGACGCGGCGATCGAGAAGCTGACCGCCGAGATCCAGGCGTCGGTGCGGGAGAAGAAGGGCCCGGTGCACGTGCCGAAGCAGGTGATCGTGGCGGCGTCGCTGCCGATGACGGGACTGGGGAAGCCGGACAAGAAGGCGCTGCGGGCCCAGTACCAGCCCAAGGGAGCGAGCGTGTAGGGCGTTATACGGCGGCGACCGCCTTGAGCTTGCCGGGGTTCATCATCCACAGCACCTGGTCGATGCCCTCGGCCGAGGCGGTCACCGTCAGCACCGTGAATACCTCGCCGTCGCGGGACAGCAGCATCGCGTGCGCGCCGTTCACGAGCGACGGGGTCACCGTCACGCCCTCCCAGAAACGGTCCTTGAACGCGCGGATGTACTTCGCCACCGTCGAAGCGCCGCGCACCGGGATGCGCGACGCGCGGGCCACGCCGCCGCCGTCGGAGTAGCTGATCACGTCGGCCGCGAACAGCTCTTCCAGTGTCGACAAGTCGCCTTCCTGGGCCGCCGTCACGAACGCCGTCAGGAGCCGCCGCTGCTCGGGCAGTGCGGCCGGTGTCCGTCGTTCCGCCGCGAGGTGCTTGCGCGCGCGGCTGACGAGCTGGCGGGCCGCGACCTCCGTCGTCTGCACGATCTCCGCGATCTGGACGTACGGGTAGTCGAATGCCTCGCGCAGCACGTAAGCCGCGCGCTCGGTCGGCGTCAGCTTCTCCAGCAGGAGCAGCACCGCCAGCTCCAGCGCGGCACCCCGCTCGGCCCCCAGCTGGGGATCGGCCGAGGTGTCCACGGGCTCCGGCAGCCACGGGCCGATGTAGGTCTCGTGGCGCGCGTAGGCCGTTTTGGTCGCGTTGATCGCGAGCCGCGTGGTCGTCGTCGCGAGGTAGGCCGCCGGCGTGCGCACCGCGGCCCGGTCACTGGCCTGCCAGCGCAGCCACACCTCCTGGAGCAGGTCCTCCGCGTCGGCGGCGCTGCCCAGCATGCGGTACGCGATCCCGAAGAGCCGCGGCCGCACCTCCGCGAAGACGGCGGTCGCGTCCTCGAGGCCGGTGTCCTCCATGCGCGCGGCTC
Organism: Amycolatopsis sp. NPDC005961; assembly: GCF_040629235.1. Classification (NCBI taxonomy): domain Bacteria; kingdom Bacillati; phylum Actinomycetota; class Actinomycetes; order Pseudonocardiales; family Pseudonocardiaceae; genus Amycolatopsis; species Amycolatopsis sp. NPDC005961. The sequence continues at coordinate 38,039 of NZ_JBEXVF010000009.1, forward strand.
CCTCCGACAGCGTCAGCCTACCGGTGTCGATCATGCGATCCGGCGGATCACGGCCGCGGCGCGCGGCGGTCCCGGCGCCGCTCCAGCTCTTCCGCGCTCACCGGCTCCAGCATCGGCCGGCCGGGCACGCAGAACATCGTGACCACGAACGCGGACTCCGCGTCGGTCAGGTGGTTGCCGTCCTGGTAGTGGATGACGTCGCCGCCCGGCTCCCAGAACGCTTCGCCCGCCTTGACCACCCGTTCGGGCTCGCCTTCCAGCTCGAAGACGATTTCGCCCTTGAGAACGTAGCCGTAGGCCGGGCCGGAATGGCGGTGCGGCGGCGCGCCCGGGCTCCCGGGTGGCAGCGTGACGAGGATCGTCATCGCTTCGGCGTTTTCGTGGATCTGCGGCGCGCCGGGCACGGTCGCGACGACGTCCAGCTGCGGGGGCGGCCCCGGGATGTGAGTGGTCATGCCAGTGCAGACAAGACAGCCCTCGCCGTTGTGACACGTCACGTTCCGGCGCGCCGTCTTGTCGAACGGACATGGTCGATGCCGCGCTGGCCGAACTGCTGGCCGAACGCCGCCACCTCGAGGAGGTCGCCGCCTGGCTCGCCGGGCCCGGCGACGTCGTCGACGAGGCCTACCGCGCCTGGTACGCGCTCGGCGCCGCCGAGCGGGCGGCCGTCGTGTCGCCGACGGAGTGGCTGACCCGGGCGGTCGGCCGCTGCTGCCTGCACCGGCTCGCCGCTCCCCCTCGCCCCGCGCCGGCCGACGACTTCGCGCGGCGGTTCCGCGCCGCGTGCGCCGGGCAATCGACCCCCGCACTGGGCGCCCTGCTGGCCGACGACGTCACCGCCTGGTTCGACGGCGGCGGCAAGCTGCGCACGGCGGACCGGCCGGTGCGGGGCCGCGCCGAAGTGACGCGGGCCGTCCTCGCCCTGCTGGCCCCGCGCCCCGGCACGCGGGTGGACGAGCACTCGGTCAACGGGGGAACCGGACTCGTGGTGCGAGTGGACGACCTCGTCGCGGCGATCGTCGTCTGGCAAGCACGCGACCGGGTGCTCACCGACCTCTGGCTGGTCCTCAATCCCGCGAAGCTGCGAGGCTGGACCGTTGTCACGAACGCGCACGCCGTCTTGTCCTAGTGGGTTGTGCAGCCGTTCCGGGCCCTCCGGGGCGGCGCCGAGCGGAAGGAACGGACATGAAGGTCGTCGTCATCGGCGGAACCGGCCTGATCGGCACGAACGTGGTCGCGCGGCTGGCCGAGCACGGCCACGAGGCGGTCGCCGCCGCCCCCAGCACGGGCGTGGACACCCTCACCGGCGAAGGGCTGAAGGAGGTGCTGCTGGGCGCCGACGTCCTGATCGACGTCTCGAACTCGCCGTCGTTCGCCGACGACGACGTGATGCACTTCTTCCGCACCTCGACCGGGAACCTCGTCGCGGCGGCGAAGGAAGCGGGCGTCTCGCACTACGTCGCGCTGTCGGTGGTGGGCACCGACCGGCAGCCGGACGTCGGCTACTTCCGCGCCAAGGTCGCGCAGGAGAAGCTGATCACCGAGTCGGGCCTGCCGTTCTCGATCGTGCGGGCGACGCAGTTCTTCGAGTTCGCCGGCGGGATCGCCGACACCTCGACCACCGACGGCGTCGTGCGGCTGCCGGGTGCCGGCGTCCAGCCGATGGCCGCGGCCGAGGTGTCCGCCGCCGTCGCCCGGACCGCGGCCGGGCAGCCGGTCGGCGGCCGCACCGAGATCGCCGGTCCCGAGGTCTTCGGCCTCGACGAGTGGGTGCGCACCGTGCTGACCGCGCGCGAGGACCCGCGCGAGGTCGTCACCGACCCCGAGGCGCCGTACTTCGGCGCGGTGCCGGGACCGGAAGACCTCCTCCCCGGGCCGGGCGCGAAGCTCGCCGAGACGAAGCTCGCCGACTGGCTGGCCCGCGATTCCCGCGCCTGACCGGTCCGGGTTCACCGCCTTCCACACCACCACCGTCACGGTGGAAGGCGGGCGGCTCGCGCACGGCCGGGCGTCCGGCCGGGCGCGGTCCGCCGACGGCACCCTCCAGCTGGACTTCCGGCTCCCCGCCGAACTCGGCGGGGAAGGCGGCGGCACCACCCCGGAGCAGCTGTTCGCGGCCGGGTACGCCGCCTCCTTCCACGCGACGCTGAGCGTGCTCGCGCGGGAGACCGGCGCCGACCCGGCCGCGCTGACCGTCACGGTGACGGTCGCCGTCGGCCGCGACCCGGCCGGCGCCGGTTCCGTGCTGCGCACCGAAATCGCGGTCGCGTGGCCCGGCGCCGGCGACGTCCGGCGGCTGGTCGAACGGGCGAAAACCCTGTGCCCGTACGCGAAGCTGGGCTAGCTGCCGTCGTGGTCCGGGTCGGCGTTGAGCACGATGCAGTCGACGTACCCGTCACGCGCCTTCGTGACCTTCAACAGCATGCTCGGCTGGTAGATGGAGTCGCCGTCGTTGAAGGTGTCCCGGCCGGTGCGCTGCGCGTAGGGCTCGGTCGCCATCACCGCGGAGTTCAGGGTTTCGTCGAACATCAGCTGCGTGGTGAGGGTCTTTTCGTTGCCCACGTGCACCATCACGTGGACGTGGATCGTGCGGCCGCGGTACCAGCCCGGCCAGATCGTGGTGAACTCGACGATCCCGCGCTGGTTGGTGACCTGGGCGCCGCGCAGGTACCGCTTGTCGTCGGTCGGCTCGAGGTCGGCATCCCCACCGGGCGGCGGGCCCCCGGTGGGCGGGGTCCCGGTCGGTGGCGGACCGGTGGGCGGCGTGCCGCCACCGCCGCCGGACGCCGCTTCCGCGCCGGAGTACAGGCCGCCCGCGTCGCAGTGCCAGATCTCGACCACCGCGTGCGGGATCGGCTTGCACGTCTCGCTGTCCTGCACCTGCAGGGCGAGCCGCAGCTTCGCGCCCGGCTTGTCCTCGCGGACGTCGCCGCGGATCTTGTCGGCGTCGAAGTAGTAGGGGCCCTGGGTGGTGGACGCGGTGAGGGTGCAGGTCCGCGCGCCGGCGAACAGGGCAGTGAGGTCACCGCCTGCAGGGCGACGGTCTCGCCGGTGGACGTCGTGACCGGGCTCTTGCCCGCGCACGCCGTGACGAGCGCGCCCAGGCCGACCGAGCTCACCCCGGCGAGCATCCGGCGCCTGCTGACCCGTTGTCCTTCATGGTCGTGGTCCATGGGTGTCCTTTCGCGGTCAGGTTTCGGGAGTAAAGGCCGGTTGACGGTCGCCTGAGCCGGCCTTGAACCAAGGTGGCGGCCGGGCCTGTGGCGGAGCTGTGGTGACGCTGTGGGTCGCCGAGCGGTACAGTTCTATTCAACAAGTTGACTAGGTGAGGTGAGGCATGGCCAGCTTCCGGAAGGCCGTCGAGGCCCGTGACCCCGACGCGATGGCGGCGACGCTGGCGGAGAACGTCGTGTTCCGCAGCCCGGTGGCGTTCAAGCCGTACCCGGGCAAGGCGATCACGGCCGCGATCCTGCGGGGCGTGCTGCGAGTGTTCGAAGACTTCCGTTACGTGCGCGAGCTGAGCGGCGGCGAAGGCCGTGACCACGCGCTCGTCTTCGAGGCCCGGATCGGCGACGCGCGCGTCGAGGGCTGCGACTTCCTGCACTTCGACGACGACGGGCTGATCGACGAGTTCACGGTGATGGTCCGCCCGCTGTCGGCCGCGCAGGCGCTGTCGGAAGCCATGGCGGCCCAGTTCGACCAGATCCAGCGCGAAGCACTCAACTAGTTCACTATGGCTCTGCGTGATGCGCTGATGGCCGCGCTGCTGGAGGGCGAGGCGTCGGGCTACGACCTGGCGAAAGGGTTCGACGCGTCGGTGGCCAACTTCTGGCCGGCGACGCCCCAGCAGCTCTACCGCGAACTGGACCGGATGGAGTCCGAGGGGCTGGTCCACGCCCGGCTGGTCCACCAGGAGAAGCGGCCGGACAAGAGACTGTTTTCGTTGACGGAGGCGGGCACGCGGGCCCTCCACGACTTCACCGCGCGCCCGCCGCGCCCGGGCGTGATCCGCGACGAGCTGCTGATCCAGGTCCAGGCGGTCGACACCGGCGACGAAGCCGCCGTCCGGCAGGCACTGAAGGACCGGATGACCCGGGCGGAGACGAAGATCGACCGGTACGAGCGCCTCCGGGCGAAGCTGCTCGACGGCCGTTTCGAGGACGACTACCTCGCCGACGCCGAGCGGGTGGGCCCGTACCTGACGCTGATGCGCGGGCTGGCGTTCGAGCGGGAGAACCTCCGCTGGTGCGAGCAGTCGCTGAAGATCCTCGAACGCCGGGCGGCGCGCTAGCTCAGCCCGGCGTCGTGGACCACGATCGCCACCTGGGTGCGGTTCGCCGCCTCCAGCTTGGCCATGATGTGTCCGATGTGGACTTTCACGGTCGACTCGCTGACGGTCAGCGCCTTCGCGATCTCGGCGTTGCTCAGCCCGCGTCCGATGTGGACGGCCACGTCGTGCTCGCGCGGCGTCAGCTCCGCCAGCCGCATCCGGGCCCGTGAACTCCCTCCCCCGGAAGCGAAGTCCGTCAGCAGCCGCTTGGTGATCTTCGGGGACAGCATCGCCTCGCCGCGGGCCGCGACCCGGACCGCGTTGACCAGCTCGCGCGGCGGGGTGTCCTTCAGCAGGAAGCCCGCCGCGCCGTGGCGCAGGGCCGCGTACACGTACTCGTCGACGTCGAACGTCGTCAGCACCACCACCGCCGGCGCCGCCGGGTGCGCGGCCAGCCGCCGGACCACCTCGATGCCGTCCACCTTGGGCATCTGGACGTCGGTCAGCACCACGTCCGGCCGGTAGCGGTCGGTCAGCTCGACCACGCGCGCGCCGTTCGTGTCCTCGGCGACCACCTCGACGTCGTCGGCCGACTCGAGGATCATCCGGATACCGCTGCGGACCAGTTCCTCGTCCTCCAGCAGCACGACCTTGACCGTCACGGTCCCTCCCCCACCCGAAACGCCGCCAGCACCCGGAACCGCCCGTCACCCGTCGGGCCGGTGCGCAGGTCACCGCCGGCCAGCTCGACGCGTTCGCGCATGCCCACCAGCCCGTAGCCGGACCCCGGGACGGCGCTGCCGTGCGGCGTCAGCCGGTTCGTCACCTCGACCGCCAGCCGCTCCCCGGTGACGGCGAGCCGGACGTCGACGGCCGCGTGCGGCGCGTGCTTCCCCGCGTTGGTCAGCGACTCCTGCACCACCCGGTAGACGGCCCGGCCGACCTGGTCGGGTACCGCGGGCAGCGGGTCCGGCAGCGTCAGCTCGACCCGCGCGCCGGTCGCCGCGACCTCCGCGACCAGGTCCTCCAGCGACGCGAGCACGCCCGGGCCCGGGTCCGGGGCGTCGTCGCGCAGCACCTGCAGGATGCCGCGCAGCTCGTCGAGCGCCGTCGCGCTGGTGGCCCGGATCGTCTCGGCGGCCTGCTCGGTCTTCTCGTCCGGCGCCCGCAGCGACAGCGCGCCCGCCTGCAGCGCGACGGCGGTCACCCGGTGCGCGACGACGTCGTGCATCTCGCGCGCGATCCGCCGCCGTTCGGCGAAGACGGCCTGGTCGGCCAGCAGCGTCCGGGCCCGCTCGGCCTCCTCGGCGCGATCCCGCAGCACGGCCAGCAACGTCGCGCGCTGGTGCATCCACAGCCCGCCCAGCACCGGGCCGAGCACGAAGAACCCCAGCCCGATCACGACCATCGTGACGTCCCCCGGCTGCCGCAGCAGGCCGAACGCGTTGCCGGTCGCGCCGGCGACGACGACCGCGGCCCCGGTCTGCCAGCTGACGCCGTGCCGGGCCGCGACCGAGTACGTCGCGATGGTCACCGGCAGCAGCGTCACGTCCGCCAGCAAACACAGCGCGGCGACCCCCAGCACGAGGAGCGGCCACCGGCGCCGCGCGAGCAGCGCGAGCCCGGAGACGACCACCGCGGGCACGTAGAGCGCCGGGTGCTGGTCGCGCGGGTCGCCGCCGAGCAGGCTGAACGCGATAGTGGCCGCAGCCACCGCGACGTCGAGCGCCAGCAGGACGACTCGGCCGTCCCACCAGCTCAGCCAGCGCTTCACCGTGCCCAGGTTAGGGCGCGCCGGATCAGCCGTCACGGCGAGCCAGGGTGAACGTCGTCGCGCCCAGGGCGAGGACGACCAGGACGGCGAACACCGCCGTCCCCGGCAGCGCGAACAGCGCCGTGCCGCTGAAGGGCAGCGCGGTCACCGGCACGCAGCCGAGCGCGGCCAGCGCCGTCTCGGCGACGAAGGTCCACGCCGCGAACAGCCCGACGGCGAGCCCGGTGTGCCGCAGCAGCCCGCCGAGCGCGACGCCGGCGAGTCCGGAAAGGACGGTCAGCGGCAGCACCGCGGCCCCCGCCCTGCCTGCCGCCCCCGCGCCGGCAGGCAGGGCACCCCCGCCGGTGAGCACCCCGGCGGCGGTCAGCACCACCATCAGAAGCCCGCCCAGCAGCGCGAGCCCGGCGGTGACCAGGGCGCGCGCGGCGACGATCCGGGCCGGCGAGCGCAGCACCAGCCGGGTGGTCGCGAGGGTGCCGTGCCGGCGGTCGAGCCCGAACGCGGCGATCCCGATCGCCGCGACCAGCAGCGCCCCCAGCCGGGCGGCCGGTCCGAACGCCGAGGTGAACGCGCCGAGGTCGCGTTTCAGGCCCCAATACAGGCCCGACGCGAACTGCGGCACCCCGGCGGCGGCGAGCAGCAGCCACGTCGAGCGCAGCGACCGGGCCCGCACCCACTCGTAGGCCAGAGCGTGCTTCACGGCAGGTCCCCCCGGGGCCGGACGGCGGCCGCGGTCGCGGCGAGGAGGGCGTCTTCCAGCCCAATGCGCCGCACGAACAGCTCCCGCACGCCGATCCCGGCCCGGCCCGCGATCGCCGCCACCCGTTCGGTGTCGGCGGTGTCGACGACCAGTTCGGCGGCTTCCTGCCGCACCTTCAGCCCGGCGCGGGCCAGCGCGACCATCAGCACGCTGCGGTTCTCGGCGCGGACCACCACGTCGGCGCGCGCGTGCCGCCGGACGAACTCGTCCAGGGGTCCGGCCGAGACGAGGCGCCCGGCGCCGATGACGATCAGGTCCTCGGCGAGCAGCGACACCTCGGCCAGCAGGTGCGACGACGCGAGGATCGTGCGGCCTTCCCCCGCCAGCCGCCGCAGGAGGCCGCGGAGCCATCGCACGCCTTCCGGGTCGAGGCCGGTGGCCGGCTCGTCGAGGATCAGGTACTCGGGGTCGCCGAGCAGCGCCGTCGCCAGGCCGAGCCGCTGCTTCATGCCGAGGCTGAACCGGCCGGCGGGCTTGTTCGCGACGGACTCGAGGCCGACGGTCCGCAGCACCTCGCGGACGCGCCGCGCCGGCAGGCCGCCGCCCGCGGCGACCATCCGCAGGTGCGCGGCGGCCGGCCGGGCGGGGTGCACGGCGGCGGCGTCGGTCAGCACCCCGACCGTCCGCAATGGACCCGGGACGTCCGCGTAGGCCCGGCCGCCGAAGGTGGTGTGCCCGCGGCCGTGGGTCAGGCCGAGCATCAGCCGGATCGTCGTCGACTTGCCGGCGCCGTGGGGTCCCAGGAAGCCGGTCACCACGCCGGGCCGCACGGTGAAGGACAGGTCCTCGACGCCGGCCCCGCCGCGGTAGGTCTTCGCCAGCCCTTCCGCGACGATCACCGGCGGGCCGGCTCGGAGGCGTCACGACGGCCGAACACGAACCACAGCAGGCTGCCCAGGAACGGCGCGCAGAAGGCGAAGATCACCCAGACGAGCTTCATGCCGCCGGTGAGCCGCGAGCCGAGGATGCTGATCAGCGCGCCCAGGAACAACCCGAGGAACGCCAGGACGACGGCGCCGGTCAGGCCGAGCGCGAGCCACGACCAGGTCTGTTCGTGGCCTTCGATCAGGGCGGCCGGATGCATGGGTTTTCTCCTCACGTCGGTCTGTCGCATCCACGATCGCCGATCGCCGGTGCCCGCGCATCCGATCTTCGGGGAGTCCGGGATAGGCGGAAAGTACTAGGCCGCCGGGCTCGCTTGTACGGCTCTTGTACGGCGGCCGCCGACGATTCGCCCCACGGAATCGTTCTGGAGGAAAAGTGAGAACCACACTCAAGGCGGCGGTGGCCACGATCGGCCTCGGCGTCGCGCTCACCGGGCTGGCCGCCCCCGCGGCCCAGGCCGCGTCGGCCTACCCCGTCACGACCACAGTGGACGGTCGCACGGTCAAGGACCCGGACGTCGCGGTGGGCAAGCAGCGCATCGCGAACATGTACACCTCGGGCACCTCGGTGACGCTGGCGTGCCAGGACACCGGCCCGGAGTACGGCGGCAGCAGCATCTGGGACCTGACGACCGACGGTCTCTGGATCCCCGACGCCTACGTCAAGACCGGGTCGACGTCGATGGTCGCGCCGCAGTGCACCACGCCGCACGCGTTCCCGGCCAAGGCCGACCTCAACGGCCGGGCGAAGAAGGGTGACGCGGCGGACGCGGCCGGCAGCGTCGCGAACAAGTACCCGACCGGCGCGTCGGTGCCGGTGGTCTGCCAGGCGACCGCGTCCGACGAGATCTGGGACTTCACCAGCGACAACCTGTGGGTGCCGGACGCCCTCATCAAGACCGGGACCGACGGGTTCGTCAGCGGTGTCCCGCACTGCGACACCGACGGCCTCAAGGCGGGCGGCTCGGCGTACCCGGCGGACTCGCGGGCCGACAGCGCGATCGCCTTCGCCAAGGCGCGCCTGGGTCACACGGACTGGAACAACCAGTGCGAGCTGTTCGTCGAACGCTCCTTCGGGACCAGCGGCCGGTTCGCCTCGGCCACGACGCACTACCAGTGGCAGAAGGCCAACGGCCGCATCCACACGGGATCGGTCGCCCCGGCCGGCACGGCCGTGTTCTTCACCAGCACCACCAGCAACGGGCACATCATGCTCGCGCTCGGCGGCGGCGTCGCGATCAGCACGGGCCCGTCGGTGTACCAGACGACGACGTACGCACAGCGCTCCGACTACCTCGGCTGGGCTTACGTCCCGTCGAGCTGGTAGTCCCGCCGGCGTCCTCGAAGTCGATCCGCCACCCGGCGGGCACCAGGGTTCGCTCGAAGCACGCCCGGTGCTCGCCGGGTTCGGGTTCGGACTCCATGGCTGTGATCACACCACGTGACCCCGCCCTCGCAGGTCTCAATGTGAGACGCCGGAAAAGATCTTCCCCTATTCGTCAAGAAGTTGTTGCCCATTAACCCCGCCCGGTTCTACTGTGTCCCGGGCATTGATCGGACTACTGGGGGTCTCATGTCATTGCGCCACCGATTGGGCAAAGCCGTCCTCGCGGCCGGCATCCTCGCGGGCCTGGTCGCCGCACCGCCGGCGGCGCTCGCCGCGGCCGGGCCGACGACCCTGCCCGCCTCGCAGTACACCCTGGCGGCGAACTACAACCAGTTCGACGCCGTCAACTCCGCACTCGTCTCGACGCTGGGCACCGCGGCCGTCCACACGGTCATGGACAACGCGAACCACGACCGGACGGCGCTGCCGTCGTCGTTCTCCGTCGCCGGGCTGTCCACGGGTTTCCGGTTCGACAGCGGGGACAACTCCGACTGCGCGAACTACCCGCAGGGCATCACGACCAGCCGTGACGCGGTCGGCACGGCCAACAGCGGCAACTACGACGGCCACCAGCTCGTCGTGGTCAGCTGGTACACCAAGGACGGCTGCGACGGCGGCCAGACGCGCAGCCGGATCACGCTGGTCGACTGGGACGCCACCTACCCGAACAAGTACCGCAAGGTCCTGCTCGTCGAGCCGACCGGCACGGCGGCGGCACCCGACTTCAAGGACATCCCGGTCCACGCGGGCGGCGTTTCCTGGTACGGCGACTACCTCTACGTCGCCGACACCGGGAAGGGCATGCGCGTCTTCGACATGCGCAAGATCCTCAAGACCGACACCGGCGGCACGGCCGACCAGATCGGGCACGAGACCGGCAGCACGTACTACGCGCACAACTACGGGTACGTCCTGCCCCAGGTGGGCACGATCACGTCGAAGACGACGTCCGGCACGAACCTCGCGTGGTCGTCGATCTCCCTCGACCGGGTGAGCAAGTCGATCGTCATGACGGAGTACACGTGCTCGTCCGGCTGCACGGACTACCCGAACCGCGCACCGCGCGCGATCCGGTACCCGTTCGCCTCGTCCGGCACCTTCGCGGCCACGACCACGGCGAGCCAGGCGCTGCAGCTGCCCTGGTACAAGCTCAACGGCGTCGCGTCGCACAACGGGCGCTGGTGGTTCAACTCGTCCGGCTCGAAGCAGCTGTACTACTGGACGCCGACCGCGGGCCCGTCGACGTTCGCCTGGGTCGGCAGCGGGGAAAGCCTCTCGTACTGGGAGGACGACACCGCCGCGGATCTGCTGTGGTCCCTGCAGGAGGGCGCGGGCAACCGCAACGTCTTCGCGGTCACCCAGGCCACCTACGGCGGCGGCTGAGGTAGCCTGACCACATCGGACACTTCGGACAGCAGCGCGACCCGGGGCGGAAGCACCGCCTCGGGTTGCTGCTCGCCGTCCTGCTGTTCCTGTCCGGGGCACCGGTCGTCCACCCGGTCTCGGCCGCGGCCGACGGTCCCGCGGTGGCCACGACGCAGTCGCAGTCCGTTCTGTCAGGCCGGAACGCCGCGCCCCGCGTGCCCGCTTCGATCCCTTTCGCTGTTGGCCCTTCCTCCGTCGGCTCTCCGCCGCCCGCGCTGTCGGCGCTGCTCGATCAGCCCGCCGAGTCGTCTTCGGCCGGCGCTCCCCCGCTCGCGCGGTCCAGCCGCGCGCCTCCGTCCTTCGTGAGCTGAATCCCTTACCCGGCACCGCTTCCCGGTGTCGCGCTCACTGCTGCCCGGAGGACTTCCCGTCATGCCCGTTGTTGTGTTGACCCTGCTCGTCGCGACCGTCGCCGTTGCCGGTGGACTGCTCGTCAAGATGTTCCGCCACGACGAGCCCCTGTTCGGCGGGCTGGGGATCTGCCTGCTCGTCGGGCCCGGTTCGCTGCTGGCCTTCGTCCACGTCGGTCTCACCGAGTTCTGAGGGTGCGGGTTCCGAGGGTGCGGCCGAAGCGTCCGGTCCGGTAGCCTGATGTCCGTGTTCACGAAGTGAACAGCGATTCCAGACTTCCGGCGGAGGGCTCCCCGTGACCAAACCGACGCGGTCCCCGGACGCCCGCGCCGACCAGGCGGACATCCAGGCGGTGAGCCGGGTCAGCCAGATCCTCTCGCTGTTCGACCCGGCCACCCCGGATGTCACCGCCGCCCAGGTCGCCGAGCGGCTCGGCCTGAACCGCACCACGGCGTACCGGTACTGCACCTCGCTCGTCGCGGCCGGCTTGCTGGAACGCAGTGCCGACGGCGGTTACGTGCCCGGCGGGCTGCTGCTGCAGCTGGGCGCGTTCGCGATCGGGCACCGCCGCGTCGTCAACCTCGCGCCGCGGCACATGCAGGCGCTCTCGCGCGCCACGCAGACCAGTGTCGTGCTCAGTCTCTGGGGTATCAGCGGCCCGGTGGTGTCGCGGGTGGAGGAGAACCCCTCGACGATCGTCATCGTGTCCGTGCGGGTCGGCAGCCACCTGCCGCTGGACACGGCGCAGAGCAAGGTCTTCCTCGCCTACCACGCCGACCAGCTGGCGATGGAACGCCTGATCGGCAACCTGTCCGGCACGGCGCGCGACGAGCTGCGCGCCGACGTCGACCGGGTGCGCGCGGTCGGCCACTGCTCCGCGATGAGCACGCCCGGGATAGTGGCGGTGTCCGCGCCGGTGTTCGACGAGTACGGCATCTGCGCGACGATCGCGATCGTGGGCCCGGACAACACACTGTCGATGGCCGACGACACACCGGAGCTGCGGGTGGTGGTCGAGACCGCGCGCGAGCTCACCCACGAGCTGGGTGGGCACTACCGACCCGACGACGTCCAGCGAGCGGTGTAGGGCAACCACGCCGACGATCGGGAGCTTCGCGGCGGTCGCGGCCGACACCGCACGCGAACTGCGTGACCACTACCGACTCCGACGACATCCAACGCGCCGCGTAAGGCAACCACGCCAGCGCAAGCAGCCCCCGAGCCACAGGGCGCGGCCGACACCACACCCGAACCCACCCACAAACCGCGCGACCACTACCGACCCGACGACATCCAACGCGCCGTATAAGGCAACCACGCCGGCGCAGGCAACGGCGACACCTCCGCGTACTCCCGCGTTCCGGCCACCGCACTGCCGACGAACTCGTCGAAGTCCCGGCCGGCGAGGTACTTCGCCACTCCGGCCACCATCGCTCCGATGACCGCGGGGCCGCCGACCCACAACGCCGTGACGACCTCCACCGCCCGGGCGCCCGACGCCAGGAACCGCAGTACGTCCGCCGCCGAGCGGGCGCCGTTCGTGCCGACCAGTGGCACGTCCAGTGCCGAAAATGCCTTGCTCACCCAGTAAAGGCTCATCGGCAGGCACCCGGGCGAGCTCCACGCGCCCCACGATCCCAGCACCGCGCCGCCGTCGAGGTCGGGCAGGAAGCCCGGGTAGCGGCCGACCAGGCCGACCGCGTCCGCTCCCGCCGAGCGGGCCGCGCGGGCCAGCGCGACGACGTCCGATGCCTGGCCCGGCAGCTTCACGAACAGCGGGACGTCGACCGCGTCGCGGACGGTCCGCACCGCCTCGCCCACACCGTCCACTTCGGTCAGCTGGCGCACCGCCCGCGCCTCACGTCCGTGCGGTGCGCCGATGTTGAGCTCCACCGCCGGCACCACGGCCGCCATCGCCCGCCCGATGCGCGCGGCCGCGGCCGGGTCTCCGAGGGTGATGCTGCCGAGCACCGGGCAGTCGCGAGGCGCGCCGCGGGCGACGGCGGTGGCCAGGGTCCCGAGCCAGTGGTCCAGGTCCACCTGCGCGAGCCCGGACCGGTTCAGCAGCCCGTCGCCGGGCCGGGCCGTACCCGGCGGCCGCACCCGCCCGTCCCAGGACACGAAGGCGTAGTCGGCGATGTCCAGCTGCCGCCGGGCCGCCGCGCTCTCGTTCACCGACTTCGCCACCACCGCCCCGGCGCCCGCGTCGATGCACGCGAGGAGCCCGTCGAGGGTCATGGTCAGCTCCGACGAGCCGACCCACACCGGGTTGGCGGTGGCGAGTCCCGCGACATCCATCCGAAGTCCATTCAGGACAGTGCGGGGATCGTGCTGTCGTCGGCCATGTCGACGTCCTTGGTCTCCGGGCCGAGGAAGCCGCCGAGGCTGATCAGCAGCCCGGCGAGGACGATCAGGACGCCCGGGGCGAGGTGCGCGGGCATGAAACCGTCGAACCGCTGCAGGTAGAACTGGTAGAACGCCGGGGCGATGAGCGCGAGGCTGTAGCCGACGCCGTAGCCGGTCGAGCGGATGCTCGCCGGGAACCGCTCGGTCAGGTAGGCCGCGATCGGGCCGAACGTGCCGACGGTGAACACCCCGATGAGGACGCCGAAGCCGAGTGCCGCGCCGAAGCCGCCGTTCGACGCCATCAGCAGCGTGTAGGAACCCGCGCCGATCACGACCATCGAGAAGCCGTAGCCGATGTAGAACCGGCGACGGCCGATGCGCTGGGACAGCACGCCGAACACCGGGTAGGACAACGCGGCGGCCGCGTTGATGACGAGCATGGTCAGCGTGACCTCCTTGCTGGAGAGCAGGAGGTGCGCCTTCAGCTGCGCGGGGGTCACGGCGGCTTCCATGTTGGTCGCGAGCCACGTGCCGGTCATCAGGATGAACACCTGGCCCAGCGCCCGCGGGTACTTCTTCACCAGCCGGACGAACGGCACCTTGTGCTTCTCGCCGGTCAGTTCGGACGGCGGCTCGTGGACCTGCTTCTGGTAGTAGCGGAACAGCACCGCCGCCAGCAGCGCGCCGACGAAGAACGGGATCCGCCAGCCCCACTGGACGTACGCGCTGTGCAGGCCGGCGGCCGGGAGCAGCTGCAGCATCAGCAGCGTGATCGCGGCGATCACCGCGTACGCGGCGGGCGAGGTCGACGTGATGATCGAGGCGTAGAGCCCGCGTTTGTGCTTCGGGCTCCACTCCATCGCCAGCGGCACCGCGGTCGTGTACTCGCCGCCGAGGAAGATGCCGTCGACGAACCGCAGCGCGATGAGGATGCCGACCGACCACATCCCGATCGTCTCGTGCCCGGGCAGGCACGCGGTCAGCAGCGTGATGATGCCGAAACCGCCGACCGCGACGAGCGTCGTGCGCTTGCGCCCGACCGTGTCGGCGAAGTGGCCGAAGATGATCGCGCCGAGCGGGCGGCCGATCAGCGTCGAGGCGAACACCAGGGACGCCAGCAGCGCCGTCGTGCTCGCGCTGAGGTTGGCCGCCTGGAAGTACGCCGTCGCCGGGGCCAGCACGACGATCGGCAGGTAGATGTCGAACTGGTCGACGAAGTAGGCGAGCGTCCCGCCACGGACCGCGGCGCGCACCTTGGTCGCGTCCGGGCCGTGCGGGGTGCCGGGACGGGCGGCCGCCTCTGCGGCGCTGGGCGGTGTGGACATCAGCGTCCTCCGTTACTCCGAACTGAATGTTCACCAAGTGAACGTCAGACACTCTAAATATGGACTCGTCGATGCACAAGAGCGGTCACAGGGTTGACAGCCGGTCTTATAGTGAACTTTGACTTCATAATGTGAACCGAAAGGCCGCTCATGAGCTCGCGTCCCGCCATCGCCTCCGTCCTGGACGGCTTGGTCGACATGCACGTCCACTCCGGCCCCAGCCCGTTCCCCCGCCGCTTCGACCACGTCGAGGCCGCGCAGGACGGCGCGCGCATCGGGATGCGCGCCATGGTCGCGAAGTCCCACCACCACAACACCCAGATGGACATCCTCGCGATGAAGGGCCGGCTCGAGGGGGTCAAGGCGCAGGCCTTCGGCGGGATCGCGCTGAACAGCACCGTCGGCGGGCTCAACGTCCACGCCGTGCGCATGACCCTGCGCATGGGCGGCAAGGTCGTCTGGTTCCCGACCATCTCCTCCGGCCGGCACATCGACTGCCACCCCGAAGACGGCGCCTTCCCGACCACCACCGTCCCGCTGACGCTGGAGCGCATCGACATCGTCGACGGCGAAGGCGCGCTCAAGCCCGAAGCCATCGAGATCCTCGACGAGATCAAGGAGCAGCAGGCCGTCCTCAACGGCGGCCACATGTACCCCGAGTACATCAAGACGCTCTTCCAGGAAGCGCACGAGCGCGGCATGAAGCGGATGGTCGTCAGCCACCCGGACTTCGTCATCGGCGCCGACCCGGCGCTGTGCCGCGAGCTGATCGAACTGGGCGCGTTCATCGAGCACGAGGTCGGCATGTACGACCCCGAGGGCACCCAGAAGTGGGACCCGAAGAACCTGCTGACCTGGATCGAAGCGCTCGGCCCGGAGCACACGGTGCTGGCGTCGGACTTCGGCCAGAAGGCCAACCCGAAGCCGGTCGACGCGTGGCTGCGCGTCGGCGAAGCGCTGCTCGACCTCGGCCTGCCGGAGAAGGACCTGCGCCGGATGGTCCGGGACAACCCGACGTACCTGCTGAACCTCGACGCCTGAAAGGACCTCCCGTGTACGAAAAGGACGATCCCCGTTCGGCGCTGGCCACCGCGGCCCGGCCCGACAGCGGCGCCGCGATCACCGCCGCGCAGTACCTCGACCTGCGCGCGACGCCGGTGGTGCGCGCGCAGAACGTCATCCTCGTCCACACCGACGCCCGCGACGGCGACGACCTCGACAACGGCACCCTGGACGGCGAGCTGGCGATCATCGTCACCGACGCCTCCCCCGCGTTCACCGTGCTGACCGGCGACGGCGCCACGAAGGTGGACTCCCCCGGGCTCGTGGTCGTCCCGCCGGGCGCGTCGCGGATCAGCGTCCACGGCGACGGCCCGCTCGTCCGGCTGGTCGAGGCGACCGAACCCGCGTGGCGGGATCGTGTCGCCAACGCCGACGCGTACGCGCAAGCCCACCCGCGCGTCACGCTGCTGGAACGCTGGCCGGCGCCCGCCGAAGAGCGGGTCCGCTTCTACCCGCTGTCCGAGGTGCCGGACGACCCGAAGCGGTTCGGACGGATCTTCCGCACCCGCTCCTTCATGGTCAACTTCCTGCCCCTGCAGGACGGCCCACGCGACCCGCACAAGCTGTCTCCGCACCACCACGACGACTTCGAGCAGCTCTCGCTGGCCGTGCAGGGCGAATACGTGCACCACATCCGGACACCGTGGCTGCCCGACAGCAGCACCTGGCGCGAGGACGAGCACGTCCGGATCGGGAGCCCGTCGGTGACGGTCATCCCGCCGCCGACCGTGCACACGTCCGAAGCGAGCGACCCGGGCGTGAACCAGCTGATCGACATCTTCAGCCCGCCGCGGGTGGACTTTTCGGAGAAACCGGGCTGGGTCCTGAACGCCGACGACTACCCGATGCCGTGAGCGGGCGGACCGGAGGCGGGCTGTTCACCCGCGACGCCACGCCCGTGGGCACCTGGCTGAAGATCGCCTCGACCGAGCCGGCCGAGATCATGGCGTTCGCCGGGTTCGACTTCGTGGTCGTCGACCTGGAGCACGCGCCGCTGGACCTGGTGACGGCGTACCGGCTGATCAACACCGCCGCCGCGCTCGGCCTGACGCCGATCGTGCGGGTGCCGGACAAGACGCCGTCGACGATCCAGAAGATCCTCGACGCCGGCGCGATGGGCATCCTCGTGCCGCACGTCGACACCGTCGAGGAGGCGGCGGCCGTCGGGCGGGCGTGCCGGTTCCCGCCCCACGGCGTCCGCGGCGCGGGCGGCACCAGCCGGGCCGGGGCGTGGGGGTTGCGGCCCAACGCCGAGTACCTGGCCACGGGCAACGACGACGTGCTGTGCATCCCGCAGCTGGAGAGCGTCGAGGCGATCAAGGCCGCGCCCGAGATGCTCGCGCTGGACACGGTGGACGCCGTGTTCGTCGGTGCGGCGGACCTGTCGATGTCGATGGGCTCGACGCCCGCGTCACCGGACGTGCTCGACCTGATCGCCGCGGCGATCGCGGCCGCGCACGACGCCGGGAAGAAGTGCGGGCTGGCGTTCGGCGGGCTGCCGGAGAAGGCGGCGCAGGCCGTGCGCGACGGCTGCGACTTCGTCCTGCTCAGCAACGACACGACGATGCTGGCCGAGGCCGCGCGAAACCTCGTCACGGCGTTCCGGGACGCGACCGCATGACGCTGTCCCTGCCGCGCACGGCGTTGTCGATCGCCGAGCTGGACGACCTGGACCACGACGGCGTGGTGCGGTTCGTGCGGGCGCTCGAGGAGTACGGCCACCGCATGGTCTGGATTCCCGAAGTGAACGGGCGGGAGGCGTTCACGACGGCGTCCCTGGTCCTGGCGTCGACCTCGCGGCTGATCGTCGGCAACGGCGTCGCGCGGGCTCTCGAGCGCGTGCCGAAGTCGGCGGGGTCGGCCGCACGGGACCTCGCCGCGGGGTATCCCGGGCGCTACGTGCTGGGGCTCGGCGTGAGTGGCGCGGTCCGTGAACGCGGGGTCGGACCACTCCCGTTCCTGCGCGAGTACCTCGACGGCGTCGACAAGGTGGCGCACGGCGTGCCGAAGGTGCTCGGGGCGTACTCGGCCGGGATCACCCGGCTCGCGGCCGAGCGCGCCGACGGGCTGATCACGTTCCTCGTCACGCCGGAGCACACGCGCTGGGCACGCGAAACGATCGGGGACCTCTTCCTGTCGGTGGTCCAGTGGGCGGTGGTCGGCCGCTCCCGGGCGGCCGCGCGCGAAGTGGCCCGGGACCGGCTCGCCTACTACCTGACGCTCCCCCACCAGATCGCGAAGCTGAAGAGGCTCGGGTTCACCGACGAGGACCTCGCGCCGCCGGGGTCCGACCGCCTGCTCGACGCGCTCGTCGCGTACGGCACGCCCGACCAGGTGCGCGAGACGGTGCGGGCGCAGTACGAGGCGGGCGCCACCCAGGTGGCGTTGAGCCTGGTCGGCCCGCTGGACGACGCGAAGCTCGACGCCTACCGGGCGCTCGCACCAGAGGAGGATTGATGCGCACGGCCGAGAAAGTCATCATCACCACCGCCATCACGGGCTCGGTGAACATCCCGTCGCAGAGCCCCCACCTGCCGCTGTCGGCCGACGAGGTCGCCGACGCGGCCTTGGAGGCGATCGAGGCGGGTTCGGCGATCGTCCACCTGCACGCCCGGGAGCCGGACGGGCGGCCGACGCCCGATCCCGACGTGTTCGAGAAGATCGTCGGGCGGATCACCGCGGAGACCGACGCCGTCATCAACATCACGACCGGCGGCGCGTCCTCGATGACGATGGACGAACGGCTGGCGGCCGCCTACCGGCTGCGGCCGGAGCTCGCGTCGATGAACATGGGGTCGATGAACTTCGTCTACTCCGGCATCGCCGACAAGGTGACGGAGTGGAAGCACGACTGGGAAAAGCCGTACGTGCTCAACACGTACTCGAAGCCGTTCGTGAACACGTTCGACAAGATCGAGCACACGCTGCGGACGCTCGGCGAGTCCGGGACCCGGTTCGAGTACGAGTGCTACGACATCGGGCACCTGTACTCGCTGGCGTACTTCGTCGAGCTGGGGCTGGCGAAACCGCCGTTGCTGATCCAGGGCGTGTTCGGCGTCCTCGGCGGGATCGGCGCCGACCACGCGAACCTGGAGCACATGGTGCGGATCGCGGACAAGCTGTTCGGCGACGACTACGCGTTTTCGGCCTTCGCCGCCGGCCGCGAGCAGCTGGGCTTCGGCACGCACAGCGCGTGGCTCGGCGGGCACGTGCGGGTCGGCCTGGAGGACAGCCTGTGGATCGGCAAGGGCAAGCTCGCCGAGAGCAACGCCCAGCAGGTCCGGAAGATCCGGGCGGTGGTGGAGGATTTCGGCAAGCCCATCGCGACCCCGGCCGACGCCCGCGCGATGCTGGCACTACGAGGAGGAGAGGCATGAGCTTGCTGACCGGCAAGGTGGTCCTGGTCGTCGGGGCCAGTTCGGGCATCGGCGCCGAGGCGGCACGGGTGTTCGCCGCGGACGGCGCTTCGGTGATGCTGGTGGCGCGGAACGAAGAACCGCTGGCGAAGCTCGCGGCGGAGCTGTCCGACCACGACGTCGCGTACACGACGGGCGACATCACCTCGGCGTCCGATGTGGACGCGTTCGTCTCGGCGACGGTCTCGCGGTTCGGCCGCCTCGACGGAGCGTTCAACAACGCGGCCATGGGCGGCGGCGGCCGTCTCGACTCGGTGTCGGAGGAGGACTTCGACCGCATCATGGCGGTGAACGTCAAGGGCACGTGGCTGTGCCTGCGTGCGGAGGTCCGCGCGATGGAGAGCCAGGGCTCGGGGTCGATCGTGAACGTGAGCAGCATCGGCGGCCTGCGCGGAAGTTCGGGCATGGGCGCGTACCAGGCGACGAAGCACGCGGTGATCGGCCTGACCCGCACCGCGGCGCACGACTTCGGGCCGCTGGGCATCCGGGTCAACGTGATCGCCCCGGGCCCGACGGAAACGCCGATGCTGGACGAACTGCGCCGCACGATCCCGGGCGGGGTCGAGGCCCGGATCGCGGCGACGCCGTTGCGGAAAGCGGGCACGGGCGCGGAAGTCGGCTCGACGGCGGCGTTCCTGCTGAGCGACCGGGCGAGCCACTTGAGCGGAGTGGTCCTCCCCGTCGACGGCGGCTTCACGGCGTGAGCGGTGGGGCGGCCGCGGCCGCCCCACCGTCTTCATTCCAGATCCGGGATCAGCTCGCCGATCAGCCGGATGCTGTTCAGGACCTTCTCGTGCGGAATCCCGCCGATCTGCTGCAGGCACATCAGCCGGTCGATCCCCAGATCCGCGTACGCGCGCAGCTTCTTGCGGCACGTCTCCGGGCTGCCCACGATCAGCGAGTCCTGCGCGCTCAGCACCTCGAACACCTCCTCGTCGCGGACCGGCTCGCCCTGGAGGATCCGGGCGATCAGCAGGTTCGCCTCCGACGGTGCGGCCGCCGCTTCGCCGCGGAGGAAGTCGCCCGTCAAGCCCGGGGACTTCATCAGCTCTTCGTTGCGGGCGTTGGCGCGGACGAACTCCGTCGCCGCTTCGAAGAACGTCAACGCCGTCACCGTGTACCAGGCCGCGGCCGCCGCCGCGCCGTTTCGCATCGCCTCCTCGTCGGTGTCCGCGCAGTGGACGAACGTGAAGAACCCGACCTGGTCGTTGACGAACGCCCCGACCGGGTCGGTGCACGAAGCGGCCGCCGCGCGGTACAGGCCGATCAGGCGGCTTGCGCGCTCCAGCGACTCCCACATCGTCGTGCCCAGCACGCCCACCCCGCGGCGCCCGGCCTCCTCGAACGACGCCGGGCTCGCCGCCGCCTGCCAGAGCGGCGGGTGCGGCTTCTGCAGCGGCTTCGGGCCGATCCCGGCGTCGTCGACGCGGTAGGCGTCGCTCGCCCACGAGAACCGCTCGGACGTCCACATCTTCGGCACCATCTCGAACGCCTGCTGCGTCTGGGCGCGGGCCTCGTCGGGCTCGATGCCGAACAGGCGCCACTCCGGGATCGTCGACCGGGTCAGGCCCAGCTCCACCCGGCCACCGCTGAGGTGGTCGAGCGTCGCCGCGCGCTCGGCGACGCGGATCGGGTGGTTGAACCGCCCCGGCGCGAGCACGGCGGAGTGGCCGAGCCGGATCCGGCTGGTGCGCTGGGAAAGCGCCGCGAGCATCAGCTCGGGCGCGGACGACAGGCTGAACTCCCCCGCGCCGTGGTGCTCGACCTGCCACCAGCACCCGTAGCCCAGCTCGTCGGCGAGGACGGCCTGCTCGATCGCCTGCCGGAACCGCAGCTGCTCGTGTCCTTCGGGCCAGGGCCGCGGGTTCTGGATCTCGTTGAACAGGTCGATCTTCATCCACGGCCTCCGCGTCGTCGGGGGTCCCGAAGGATCAGGCACCGAGAAGTCAGACGCCGAGAGCGACCGGGGCATTACAGATGGTCACCCGGACGGAGCAGCTTGGTCACCGGCCGTCCGGGTGGCACGCTTCTCCCGAAGGAAAGGCGATCCCATGGCCGTCCAGCCGAGCGGGCCACGGCGGGCCGAGGTGCTCGCCGCGCTGTCGCTCGCCATCGATCTCGGCCTGGGCCAGCCCATGGAGCACATGCTGCGCTCCACGCTGATCGCGACCCGGCTCGCCGAACGGCTCGGCCTCGACGAGGACCAGCGCGACACGACCTTCCACGCCACCCTCGTCGCCTGGATCGGCTGTCACGCCGACTCCCACGAGCTGGCCGGGTGGTTCGGCGACGACATCGCCTTCCGCTCCGCCACCTACCGCGTCGACTGGACGGGCCGGCCGTTCCTGCGCCTGCTCGCCGCGCACGCCGGCCGCGACCGCGCCCCGGTCGCGCGGGCCGTGCTCGCCGCCGCGTTCCTCGCCAGGGCCCGCGGCCGCCTCGCCGCGCTGATCCACTCCCACTGCACCTCCGCCGGGCGGCTCGCCGACCGGCTGGGACTGGGCGCGGCGGTCGGCACCGCGCTGGCCGGCACCTTCGAGCGCTGGGACGGCAGCGGCCTGCCCACCGGCGCCCGCGGCGACGGCCTCCCGATCGAAGTGCGCGTGGTGCACCTCGCCGAGGTCGCCGAGGTGTACCTCCGGCGCGGCGGGGTCCCGGCCGCCGTCGCGATGGCCGAAGCGCGCAGCGGCACCCAGTTCGACCCCGCCGTCGTCAAGGCCTTCACGGACGCCGCCGGAGAAATCCTGGCGGGCCTGCTCGAAGACGACGTCTGGACGACCGCGCTGGCGCAGGCTCCCGACCGGACGCTCACCGACACCGAGCTCGACGACCTGCTGACCGCGATCGGCGACTTCGCCGACCTCAAGTGCCCGTTCGCCCTCGGGCACTCGCGCGGGGTCGCCGATCTCGCCGCCGAGGCCGCTCGCCTCAGCGGGATGTCCGAAGCGGACGTCCGGCTCGTCCGGCGGGCCGGGCTGGTGCACGACCTCGGCCGGATGGGCGTGCCCAACAGCATCTGGGAAAAGCCCGGCCCGCTGTCCGGAGCGGAATGGGAGCGCGTCCGGCTGCACCCCTACCTGACGGGCCGGATCCTGCGCCGCGTAAGGGGTTTGGAGCAGGTCGCCGTCATCGCCGCAGCGCACCACGAACGGCTCGACGGCTCCGGTTACCCGCTCGGCGCGGCCGGGGCGGCACTGGCACCGCACGCCCGGCTGCTCGCCGCCGCCGACGTCTACCACGCGCTGCGCGAACCGCGCCCGCACCGCCCGGCGCGCGACGCCGTGGACGCGGCCGAAATCCTGCGGCAGCAAGCGCGGGAGTCCCGATTGGACGCGCACGCCGTCGACGCCGTCCTGCTGGCCGCCGGGCACGCGCGGCGACGGCCGTCGCACCCCGCCGGGCTGACCGGCCGCGAGGTGGAGGTGCTGCGCCTGCTCGCCGGCGGCGGCTCGAACCGCGAGATCGCGCGGACGCTGTCGATCAGCGAGAAGACCGTCCGCAACCACGTCGAGCACATCTACGCCAAGGCCGGGGTGTCGAACCGGACCGGCGCCGGGCTGTTCGCCCTCGAACACGGCATCAGCGGTTTCCCCGGAAGATGAGGCATCCGCCCCATGCGGCGGCGGCCGGGTGCGAACGAGGCTGAGCTCCTGCGAACAGCCGAACCGAGGAGCCCGCCATGCCCACCCGAGCCGTCATCAGCCTCACCACCGGACTAGAAGACCCCGAGAAGGTCACCGTCGCGTTCCTCGTCGCCGTCGGGGCCGCCGAACAGCACCGCGCGACCCTGATGTTCCTCACCAAGGAGGCGGTCCGGCTCGCGCTCGACGGCTTCGCCCAGGCCACGGCGTGCGAAGGCTGTCCGCCGCTGGCCGAGCTGGTCAAGCGCTACGAGGCCGCCGGCGGCCGCTTCCTCGTCTGCCCGATCTGCTTCACCGCCCGCCACCTCACCGACGACACCCTCGTCGCGAACGCGTCCCTCGGCGGCACGGTGCCGATGTGGGAGTGGATCGGCGACGAGCCCGTCACGACGTTCAGCTACTGACATGACCACCCCAGGCGAAGAGTTCGCCCGTGCGCTCGCGGCCCGCGATTCCGCCGCGCTGCGTGCGGTGCTGGCCGGCGAAGTCGACTTCGCCGCACTGACCCCGGGCCGCCACTGGACGGCCACCGACCCGGCCGAGATCGTCGACGACGTGATCTTCGGCCGCTGGTTCGGCCCCGGCCGGAAGATCCTCGAGCTGTGCTCGGTGACCACCGGGCGGGTCGCGGACTGCGAGCACGTCACCTACCGGCTGCGGGTCGAGCGCGACGGCGTCGGCCACCTCGTCGAGCAGCAGGCCTACTACACCGCGCGAGACGGCGAAATCGGCTGGCTGCGCGTCCTGTGCTCGGGCTACCGGGCCATCGCCGGCTGAGAATCCGATCACGTCGGCGTGGCTCGACGCGCCGGGGCGCCGTCCGCCTGCCATCCTCTTGCGGTCAGGAAGACAGGCGGACGGAGGCACCCGTGGGCGTCATCAGCTGGATCGTGCTCGGACTCATCGCGGGTGTGATCGCGAAGGTGCTCATGCCGGGCAAGGACCCCGGCGGCTGCATCATCACGATCCTGCTCGGCATCGGCGGCGCCTTCGTCGGCGGCTGGGTCGGCAAGACCCTGTTCCACACCGACCTTGGCACCTTCTTCGACCTGCGCACCTGGGGCCTCGCGGTCCTCGGCGCGCTGATCATCCTGGTGATCTACCGGATGGCGTTCGGCCGGAGCCGCCGGGACTAGCCGCTAGTTCAGCGCCACGCCGTACGCGCTCAGCGCCTCGCCGACCGGCTGGAAGAACGACGTCCCGGTGCCCTTGCCGGACGTGATGCCCAGGCCGACGCTGCCGGCGAACAGGCAGCCGCCCGAGTCGCCCGGGTTGACCAGCGCGTTGGTCTGGATCAGCTGGGACACCGATCCCTCGGCGTAGTTCACGGTGACGTTCGTCCGCGTGACCGAGCCCGACGTGAGGTGCGTCGTGCTGCCGCTCTTGCTGATGCGCTGCCCGACCGTCGCCGTGCCGGCGGAGCTGATCCGCTGCGTGGAGCCGTTCCACAGGGTGACCGCGCCGGGGGCGCTGCCGGTGGTGTTGCGGATCAGGCCGTAGTCGTTGCCCGGGAAGCTCGAACCCTGCGACGGCCCGACGTTCCACTGCGACACCGCGCGCGTGCAGTGGCCGGCGTCGACGATGTAGTCGACGCCGCCGCGGTTGGTGTTGAAGCCGGCCGAGCAGCGGGTGCCGCCGCCGGTGATGGCCTCGCCGTTGTAGATCGCGGCGTGCATCCCGCCCGCGACCCGCTCGACCCGGACCCGGTCACCGAGCGCGGAAGCGGCCCGCAGCAAGGCATCGGTACCGCGCGGCGTCCGCCACGGTCACCACGACCTGGTTGGTCTTCGGGTCGAGGCCGACCGACGTGTGCGCGACGGCGGGCAGGGCCTCCAGGGCGGTCTGCGCGCCCGCCAGCGCCGCGCTCGAGTGCTTGACGAGCCGGGCCTGGCCGCCGGCGGCGACGACCTGGTCGGCGGCCGCCTGGTCGAGCACGTTCACCACGGGCTTCGCGGCGGCGTCGAGGTAGCCGTCCGCGGCGCGGGCGCCGAGCGCGGCGGTGACCCGGTGCAGGGTCTCGACGCCGGCCGCCTGCGTCCGCAGGACCGCGACGGCGGCGGACTCGCTGATCCCGGCGTCTGCCGCGAGGGAGGCGACCGCGTCGCGTTGCACGTCGGGCGAGTAGCCGTCGACGGTGCCGGCCGTCGCCGGGCTCGTCAGGAAGCCGGCGACCGCGACGGCGGCCGCCAAGCCGGTGGCGGAGCGGGCGAGCAGGTGTCTTGTGCGCATGCCGGGACTCGCTTTCACGGGGGAACCGGCGCGAGGGATGGCCGCGCCGGTCGCGGTGGGGGTCCGGTGTTCCGGTGCGCCCGAGGGTGAGCCGCGGCCGGGAGCGGCGGTACCGACTTTCGTCGTACAGGACAAAAGATAGGTATCGGACAATTCACCCCGCGCACAGTAACCGCACAGCGACTACCGCGAAGACGGCCACGCGACGTCGTCGACGGTCAGGAAGGGCTCGCCCACCACCGTCGCCGGCGTGATTCCCGTGAACGCCCGGACATCGCGGTGCAGGTGCGACTGGTCGGCGTACCCCGCGTCGGCGGCGACGAAGGCCGCCTCCTGACCCGCGACCAGCCGGTGCACGGCGTGGTCGAACCGGACCAGCCGCGCCGCGCGCTTGGGCGGCAGGCCGATCTGCGCCCGGAACCGGGACCACAGGCGCTTCCGGCTCCAGCCGACTTCGGAAGCGAGCCGCTCGACGCGGACCAGACCGCGCGTGCGGACCAGGCGCCGCCACGCCCACGCGACCTCCGGATCGGCCGCCGGCCCGGCCTCGGCGCGGCGGGCGAGCACCGCGTCCGTCAGCGCGAACCGCTCGTCCCACGACGACGTTTCGCTCAAGCGCTCGGCAAGCCGGGCCGCGTCGCGGCCCCACAAGTCGTCCAGGGCCACGAAAGCGCCACCCAGCTCGGCCGGGCGGACCCCCAGGACCGCGCCCGCGACGGCCGGGGGCAGGCGGACCTGGACGCACGAGAAGTCCGCCGCCTGCCGCACCCGGGTCGTGCCGAACCCGAGCCCGGCGACGACGCTGCCCCGCCCGGCCGCGCCGGACAGGACGACGGCGCCGGGACCGAACACCAGGGCCAGCGTCACGGCCGGCGGCGGGATCAGCCGCAGGCCCGCCGGGGTACGGCCGCGATCGGCGAACCCGGCCATCGTGGCCCCGGGCAGCCGGGAGGGCGACGCCGGGAGCGCGACGTCCCACAGCACCTCGGCGACCGGCCCCATCATCCCAAGCTACGCGGAACATTCGTCCAAGCCACCGGCGTCCCCGAGCGGCCAGGGTCGGCCCATGACGAACCTCCACACGACCGACGACGGCCCCCGTGACGCCCCGGTCCTCCTCCTGATCCACGGCTCCGCGTCCTCGGCCCGCTCGTGGGACGCGCTGCTCCCCCTGCTGACCGGAACCCACCGCGTGGTCCGGATCGACCTGCTCGGACACGGCCGGTCGGCCAAGCCGGACGATGCCGCGTACGACGTCCCCGAGCAGGCCCGCCGGGCCGGTGAGGCGCTGGACCGGCTCGGCGCCGGGCACGCCGTGGTCGTCGGGCACTCCAGCGGCGGCCTGGTCGCCACCGCCCTCGCCGAGCGGCGACCCGCGCTGGTGACCGCGCTCGTGCTCGTCGACACCGGACCGAGCCTGGACACCTACATCGGCCCGCAGGTCGCGTTCGACGCCGGGCAGTGGGCGCGGCTGACCGACGAGCAGATCCGCCAGGCCATGGCGTCCGCGTTCGGCCGGCCCGGCCACGAGGCGCCCGCGCCGCTCGTGGACGACGTGCGCGGGATGACCTTCACCTCGTTCACCGCGACCCAGCGCGGAGCCGTCGAATACCTTGCGCGGCAAGCGATCCCGGACCGGCTGCGGGCGCTGGGCACGCCGGTGCTGGTGCTCTTCGGCGAAGACGACCGGCGGTGGCGGCCGTCGAGCTCCCTCGCGGCCTATCGCGCCGTGCCGGGCGCGCGGGTCGTGCCGCTGCCCGGCGTCGGTCACTCGCCGATGTTGGAAGACCCGCCGCGGACCGCCGAGGCGCTGCTGGCCTTCACCGCCTCGCCCGCGCTGAGCAGGGAAAGCCCGGCGCGCCCGCGCCCGTAGCGACCGGGCGGGCCCGACCACGCCGTGGCTCGGCCGACGCCGCGCGTGCCCGGGTGGCAGGATGTGCCCGGTGAGCATGCGCACCAGGAACAACGTGGTCGTGACCGGACGCGAAACGGGGCCGACGGTCCTGCTCGCCCACGGTTTCGGCTGCGACCAGAACCTGTGGCGCCTCGTCGTCCCCGCCCTGGCCGAGCGCTACCGCGTGGTGCTGTTCGACCACACCGGCGCCGGGCGCTCGGACCTGTCGGAATGGACGCCGGAGCGCTACGGCACGCTCGACGGGTACGCCGACGACGTCCTGGCCCTGTGCGAGGAGCTGGACCTGACCGACGTCGTGCTCGTGGGGCATTCGGTCAGCGCGATGATCGCGGTGCTGGCCGCCAACCGCGAGCCGGCCCGGTTCGCGAAGCTGGTGCTGCTCACGCCGTCCCCGTGCTACATCGACGACGAGGACTACCGCGGCGGGTTCAGCCGGGCCGACATCGACGAGCTCCTCGACGCGCTGGAGTCGAACTACCTGGGCTGGTCGGCGGCGATGGCGCCGGTGATCATGGGCAACCCGGACCGCCCGGAGCTGGGCGAGGAGCTTACGAACAGCTTCTGCCGGACCGATCCCGCGATCGCGCGGGTCTTCGCGAGAGCGACGTTCCTCTCCGACAACCGCGCCGACCTGGCGAAGGTCTCCGTGCCGACGCTGGTCCTCGACTGCGCCCACGACGCCATCGCGCCCCCGGAGGTCGGGCGGTTCACCCACGAGCGGATCGCGGGCAGCCGCCTGGTGACGCTCGACGCGACCGGGCACTGCCCGCAGCTGAGCGCCCCCGACGCCACCGCGGCCGCGATCACGGCGTTCGTGAGCGGCCCGTGATGTGCGAAGCCGGCGCGAGCGACCGGGAGAACACCGGCCCGGCGTTCTCCGCGCTGCTGGAAGACAGCGCGGAGGACCTCTACGAAAACGCGCCCTGCGGGTACTTCTCGACGCTGCTCGACGGCACGATCGCGAAGATCAACGGCACGCTGCTCGCCTGGCTGGGTCACGAACGCGACGAGATCGTCGGCCGGCGCCGGTTCTCCGACCTGCTCACCGTCGGCGGCCGGCTCTACCACGAGACGCACTTCGCACCGCTGCTGCGGATGCAGGGCGAGCTCGGCGGCGTCGCCTTCGAGATGAAGACGGCGGGCGGCGCCCGGCTGCCGGTGCTGGTGACCTCGACGGTCAAGACCGGCTCCGACGGCGAGGCGCAGCTGATCCGCACGACGGTGTTCGACGCGAGCGACCGCCGCGCCTACGAACAGGAGCTGCTGCGGACGCGCGACGAGGCCGAGCGCGAGCGCGACCGGGTGCAGCGGCTGGCGAGGACGCTGCAGCAGACGCTGCTGCCGCCCGCGCTGGCGGAAGTGCCCGGGATGCGGGTGGCGGCGTACTACCACCCCGCGTCGGCCGACCAGGTGGGCGGCGACTTCTACGACCTGTTCCCGGTCACCGGCGACACGTGGGGGTTCTTCCTCGGCGACGTCTCGGGCAAGGGCGCCGCGGCCGCGGTGGTGACGTCGCTGGCGCGCTACACGCTGCGGGCGGCCGCGGTCCACGACCCGGACCCGACCGTCGCGCTCGGCACTCTCAACACGGTGCTCAACCGGCAGTTCCACGGCACCGACCCGCGCTACTGCACCGTCATCCACGGCCGCATCCGCCCGCACGGCGACAGCGCGACGGTCACCCTGGCCGGCGGCGGCCACCCGCCGGCGCTGCTGATCCGGGCCGGCGGGACGACGTTCCTGCCGCTCCCGGGCGGCCAGCTGGTCGGCGCCCTGCCCGGCGCGCGCTTCGCCGCGGTGGACGTGCGCCTCGAGCCCGGGGACACCGTGCTCCTCTACACCGACGGGCTGACCGAAGCCCGCACGCGCGGCCGCACTCGCTACAGCGAGGAGCAGCTGCGCGACGACCTGACCGGCCTGGCTCCGACCACCGCCCCCGCGGTGGTCGAGGCGGTCACCGCCCTGCTGGCCGGCTTCGGCGACGGCGTCGAGGACGACACCGCGCTGCTGGCGTTCAGCATCCCCCTGCCCGGAGGCGACCAGCCATGACGAGCCCCTTCTCGACTTCGACCGAACCGGCCGCCACCGGCCCCGTCCTGACCGTCCGCGGAGAGCTCGACGTGGCCACCGCGCCCCGGCTCCGCGCGCGCATCGCGGAGCTCACCGTGACGGCAGGCCAGCTGCTGGTGGTGGACCTGGCGGATGTGACTTTTTGCGACTCCAGCGGGATTTCGGCCCTCATCGCGGCCCGCAACGTCGCGGAGGCGGCCAAGGCGAAGGTCGCGCTGGTCGCCGTGCCGGCCCGGCTCACGCGAACGCTCACGCTGACCGGGCTGGCGGACTTCTTCCCGACCTACCCGACGGCCGGCGACGCCATCGCCGCCCACGCCTGACCGCCGGCGATCGTCAGAGGCAGGGCGGCCGGTAGCCGTCGACGCGCAGGCCGCGGAACTCGAGCCGGTTGGGCGTCTTGCCGACGAACACCAGGCCCCGGGCCTCGGCGAGGGCCGACGCGAACGAGTACGCCGGGGTGCCCAGCTCCGGCAGCGACGTCCAAGCCTCGGGCCGGAAGCTGAAGAACTTCGTGACGAGCTTCCCGCGGGTCGAGGGCACCGGGGTCAGCCACTTGTCGCCGCCGCTCCAGTGGGACGCCGGGCGCAGCTGGACGTAGAGGTCGTCGGTCGCGCGGTAGGTCAGCCAGAAGCCGGCCGAGCGGGAGAGGTCGGCCTGCGCGTCGAACTGGTTGCCGAGCCAGACGACGACCACGTGCCACTCGGCATTCAGAAACGTCACCTTCGCCGCGTACCGGCGGCCTTCGGGGACGAGAAGCGTGCCGGTGGGCGGGACGGTGGCGCCCTCGCCGCTCGCGAGCCACTGCTGCAGCCGGTCGATCGAGGGGGTCGAGCACTCGCAGCCGGGCCGCGAAGACGCGTTCGCAGGCGGGCTGAACAGGGAAAACACGAGGAGGGATGCGAAGATCGCGAGCGTCCGGGCGAAGGCGAGGCGCATGCCGGGAAGCTACCAGAACCGGTGTGCTCCGCGTCACGGAATGCGGGCGGATCTTGGGCGCTACAGAGGGTAGGAACCGTACGAATCCCTAGGGAGGGCCATGTCCGCCACCACGACGCCGGAGAGCACGTCCACCACCCCGGTGGTGCCCGCGCTCGACGACTTCGACTTCGAGCTGACCGACGGCGCGGCCTGCCGCATCGACGACCCGGACTGCGAAGCCTGCCAGTGAGGCCGCTGCCCCGGCGCGATCCGTGCCGGGGCCCCGGGCTCGTTCGGGAGCACCTGCCTCACCGCGCGCACTTGTCGGTGGTGCGCGGTAGCGTCACGGATATGGCACTTTCGGTAGCGGAACGCGAGCAGTTCCTGGCGGAACCCCACATCGGCGCGCTGTCGGTGACCGAGCGGCCGGACCGCGCGCCCCTGACGGTTCCCCTGTGGTACCAGTACACCCCGGGCGGCGAGCTGTGGGTCCGCACGGCACCGGGCTCGCGCAAGATGAAGGCGATCGACGCGGCCGGGCGGTTCGGCTTGCTGGCGCAGCGGGCCACCCCGACGGTCCGGTACGTCTCGGTGGAGGGCCCGGTGACGAGGACGGAACCGGACACCCCGGAGCGGGCCCGCGAGATGGCGGCGCGGTACCTGCCGGAGGAGAAGGTGGACGGCTACCTGGAGTTCGAGCGGACGCAGATGGCCGAGCACATCGTGGTCTTCCTGCGGCCCGAGCACTGGCTTTCCCTGGACATGGGAACGGTGTGACGGGAGGCTCGCCGTCAACTTCGGACCGCATTGGAGCGGCGAGCGGCTGACCGGCGCGCGGTGTAGCAGTGCGCAATGCCGCCTGCTCGGCGGCTCGGGCCCCGTAACGAACTCCGATAGGGCGCGACCGCGGGAAAGCGAGCGCCGCGGTGCGTCCACGTCCGGCTACCCGCGGTGCGCGAACCCTCGCTCAGTGGTAGGGCGCCTCGCGCGGAGCTTGCCGAGCCCGGGGCGCCTGCGCACGAGGCACCTGCGGCCGCGGCGCCTGCGCTCGTGGTGGCTGGCCACGCGGGACCTGCGGCCTCGGCGGCGGCGGGCGCCGCACCGGGGGGCGGGCTCCGGCCGGGCGGGGTGCTCGCTCGCGCCTCTCCGGCTCGGGCTCGCGGGCCGGCGCCCGGGATGGGCGGTTCGCCCACGAGTCGAACAGCACGATCAGCGCCGCGAACGCCGCGCAGCCCAGCCCCAGTGCCACGTTGACCAGCGACCCGATGATGCCGGCCACCAGCAGCACCGGCAGCACCGCCATCAGGCAGAACGGGTCGATCCTGCCGAACTTCGGGCGGGGTGGCCCCTCCCGGGGACTCACCGCGCGACCTCCGCTTTCCCTCGCGCCATGGTCGCAGTATGCAACCCGCAGCCCGAACCGGCCACCACCAGCCTCCGGAAATCCGGACAAAGCGCGTGAATCACAGTTCCGCGTCCCGCAATGCCATCTCGATCTCGCCGCCGGTGAGGCGGCGGGGGCCGACGTAGTAGAGCACCGCGCCCGCCGCCAGCTCCGCGTCCCAGCCCGGGTTCACCACCAGCCCTTCCCCGGTGCGCGCGGCCAGCACCGTCGCGCCGTACGCGCGCCCGAGCGCCGTCCGGCAGCGAGAGGCCGGCAGCCGGCCGAGGGACTCCGGGAGCGTCACCGAGAACGTGTCCGCCCCGCCGGCCGTCATCAGCTCCGCGTAGACCTCGGCGATCCCCGGCGAAGTCAGCTCCTCGGTCACCATCCGGGGCGTGTGCCACTGCACGCAGCGGATCCGCGGGTCCACGTAGCGCACCAGCTCGGCTCGCTCGAGGTCGCGCAGGGTGACCACGACGTGCGACGCCGGGCTGGCGTGGACCACGGTCACCGCGACCGCCAGCGCCTCGTTGTCGTCGGCCACGTCGACCAGGACGGCGGCCGCGCGTGGCACGCCCGCCTTCTCCAGCACCTCGGCGGCCGTCGGCTCGCCGCGGACGAAGTCCACCGGCTGCCCCGGCATCGGGTGCGCCGGCACCTGCGCGCACAGCACCAGCCCGGTTACGCCGTCGGCGAGCAGCTGGGCGACGATCCGCTCGGTCCGCCCGGCCGCGTACCCGATCAGCACCGTGTGCCCGGTCGCGCGCACCGCCTCCGTCCCCTGCATCCGCCGTCCCTTCGCCTGTTCCAGCACCGAAGCGAGCTTCGTGAACACCGTCGTGAGCGTGGCGAGCCCGCCGGCGATGACGTACGCGCCCACGAAGTGCCCGGCGAGCGTCCCAGGCGAGAAGTCGCCGTAGCCGACCGTGGTCGTCGTGACGACGAAGTACCACCAGTAGTTGCCGGGCCGGACCAGCTCGCTGCCCGCCGGCTCGGCCAGCGCCATCAGCGGCCAGCTCGTCGCGAACACGACCACCACGACGGCGACCGGCACGAGCCAGCCCCGGTTCGGTGCCCAGCGCGCGAACAGCCGCGAGAGGAAGAACGTCACCGATCCTCCTCGCCGGCCGCGATCATGGTCCCGACACCCGATCACACGGTGCTACCAGGCACAACGGTCTTTACCGGACCGTGACGGCGGCCCGCACGGGCGGACAGGAACGGACAGGATTCCCGCGTTCCCCGGGAAAAACCCGCGCACCGTGGTGCAATGACGCCGGTCCCCCGGCGCCGGAAGAGGTACGCGCATGAGGAAACGGGTCCGTTCGACGCTCGTCGCGGTGGCGGTCGCGGGTGGGGTGATCGCCGGTCCGGCGGTCGCCAGCCCGGCGCCGCCGAAGCTCGAGTTCGCGAACCCCGCCAGCCAGGCCCTGTTCGGCACCGCGTACCAGGCGGCGCTCGACAACCTGTTGCGCACCAACACGATCGGCTACGACGCGAAGTACGACAAGAGCGGCCTGCTCGACCCGGCCACCGGCATCGTCCGCGCGGGTGGCGGGTACGGCCAGCCCTGGACGCGCGACGCCTCGATCAACAGCTGGAACGCGACCAGCCTCCTCGCCCCCGCCTTGGCGGAGAACACGTTGTGGGCGGTCGTCGACAAGGACGCCGGCGGCGCCCTGCGCGTGCAACAGGACGACCAGCAGTGGGACCAGGTCGTCTGGGCGACCGCCGCGTGGCACCACTACCTGGTCACCGGCGACGGCGGGTTCCTCGAAAACGCCTACCGCACCACGGCGGACACGCTGGCCATCCGCGAACACGCCACCACGGCGGGGTTCAACGCGAAGTACGGGCTGTTCACCGGCGCGTCCTTCTTCAACGACGGCATCGCCGGCTACCCCGCGCCGCCCGCGGACGCCACCGAGTCGGTGAGCACCGGGAGCATGCCGTGGCCCGGTGTGGCGAGCGGGATGTACCTGAGCACCAACGAGGTCTACTACGCCGCCTACGTCAACGCCGCGAACATGGCGGAGAAGCTCGGCCGTCCCGGCGCGGAGGTCGCCGGCTACCGGACCCGCGCCGCCGCGCTGAAGACCGCGATCAACCAGCGCTTCTGGAACGCGAACACCGGCCTGTACGACTACCAGCTCCTCGCCGACGGCTCCCGCGGCGCCTACCAGGAAGGCACCGGGCTGGCGTTCGCCCTGCTCTTCGGCATCGCGAACCCGGCCCAGGCGCGGTCGATCCTCGCCCGCGCCCAGGAAATGCCGTGGGGCATGCCCGACACCTTCCCGAACTGGGACCGCTATTCGGACGCGCAACCGGGGCGGCACAACGCGATCGTCTGGCCGCTCGTGCAGGGCCTGTGGGCCAAGGCGCTGGCCGGGCAGGGAAACCAGAGCGCCTTCGCGGCCGAGACCACGCGCCTGGCCAAGCTGGCGGACGACAACAGCGGCTTCTGGGAGATCTACAACGGTCACACCGGCGTCGTGGACGGCGGCTACCAGCGGCTCGGCGACACCGTGAAGTTCCACTGGGGCTCCGAACCCGACCAGACCTGGTCGGCCACCGCGTTCCTCGACATGATCCACACCGGCCTGTTCGGGCTGACGTTCACCGACCGCGGCCTCGCGTTCGCGCCCGACCTCCCGGCGGGCTGGGGTGACGTCACCCTCCGGAACCTGGGCTACCGCGCCGCGAACCTCACGATCACGCTGCGCGGGGCGGGCACCAAGATCGGCTCGTTCACGATCGACGGCCGTTCCGCGCCGGGCAATGCCATCCCGTCGACGCTGAGCGGCAGCCACACCGTCGCGATCACGCTGACGGGCGCGGCCGCCGGCGATCGCGACGGCGACGGCGTGCCCGACGCCGCCGACCGGTGCGCCGACACCGCGGGCACCGTCGACGGCTGCCCGGCCCCCGGTCACCTCGAAGCGGAGGACGCGGTCAACACCGGCGGCGTGAAGACGAACGTGAACCACACCGGCTACTCCGGCCGCGCGTTCCTCGACGGGCTCTGGTCGCCGGGTGCGGCGTCGTCGTTCACGCTGCACCGGACGTCGGACGCGCCGGGGTCGGCCGCGATCACCGTGCGCTACGCCAACGCCAACAGCGACACCCGCACGATGACGCTGTCGGTGGACGGGCGCCCGCTGCGGCAGGTGAGCTTCCCGAAGGTCTCCGACAGCTGGGACGCCTGGGGCACCACGACCTTCGCCGACGTCCCGCTCGCCGGGCGGGACCCGGTGGTCACGCTGTCGTACGCGGCGGGTGACACCGGTTCGATCAACCTCGACTGGCTGGCCGCCTCCCCGGCCGGCTGAGGTACGCGGGCGCGTCCGTCACTCGAACCGGTGAACCGCCCGCCCGGCCGTCATAGCCGTGACGGCGTCCCCTCTAGTCCTTTGTTCGCGGTGGCCGGGCGGCACGCCCCCCGACCGGCCGGTCACCGCGCACACGCACCCGGGCCCCGCATACTGGGCGGGTGAGCGAACCGATCCCGCTGTTCCCGGTGACCCGCGTCGATCCCGAGCGGTTCGCGGCCGCGCAGCACCGCCTCTTCACCGGGATGCGGCTGCGGATCGGCCGGTCCGGCGTCGCGCACCGGGTCGCGTGGGTGCCCTGGCTCGACGAGCTGACCCTGCCCGCGCCCGCCTGCCACCAGGGGTGGTCGGGGCTCGGCGCGGCGGGCGAGATCACCCCGGTCGACCTGCCGGTGACCTGCCGCAAGTGCCTGCGCCTCGGCGGCGAACCGGACGATCCCGCCCAGCACACCCTTTTCGCGCTACCGGAGGGGCGCTGACCGGTTAGGCCCGTCGCCGCGGGGTACTTCGACCGGATGACGGAGAACCGAGACCCCGGCGGGCCGATCCGGCAGTTCACCGCCGACCTCGTCGAGGCCGCGATGGCCGGAGCGTACGAGGAGGTCGCCGACACGCTGGGCGCGCTCACTCGCGCCGGCTCCCCGCACGCCCCCGCCGAAGTCGTCGCCGAGCTGGTCGACCGGTGCGCGGCCGTGGTCCACGCCCGGCACCCGGCCGGTCCCGGGTCGATCTTCACCATCGCGGTGGCGGACGACCAGGCCCGGCCGGTCGAGGTGGACCGGCTGCCGCCGGGCCCGCTGGCCGCGCTGCGAGCCTTGCTCGCGGCACTGGGCGACGACGTGGAGAGCCGCGACATCCAGGTGGAGCTGGCGTCCCGCGGGGAGCCGGACGACGTAGTCTGCGTCGTGATCCACCTGCTGGTGTGGCTGGTCGAAGTGTCGGACAGCTCCACGGCGGCACTCCCGTCGCTGAGCTGCTTCACCCCGTGACCGCCGACCGGGCCAGGGCCACCACCTCTTCGTCGATCAGCAAGCCCGGATCGAACCGCATCCCGGCGAAATGACCGGCCGGCTCGAGTGAAAGCACCCCGTGCAGCCGCGTCCAGAACGACAGCGCGCGGTGCAGCACCACCGTCGGCGCCGGGTCGCCGCCCGCCCACTCGCGGTGGTCGGCGAGGTGGCCGTCGAACGCGGTTTCCGGACCTCCGCTGCCCTGCTCGCCGCACGCGTCGATGAGCACCGCCATCACCTCGTGCGAGATCGCGGTGGT
Organism: Amycolatopsis sp. NPDC005961; assembly: GCF_040629235.1. Classification (NCBI taxonomy): domain Bacteria; kingdom Bacillati; phylum Actinomycetota; class Actinomycetes; order Pseudonocardiales; family Pseudonocardiaceae; genus Amycolatopsis; species Amycolatopsis sp. NPDC005961. Next base: position 73,797 of record NZ_JBEXVF010000009.1, read on the forward strand.
GTCGCCGGGGGCGTGGTAGCCGGGCACCGGCGTGCCGTAGATCAGGAAGTCGCGCTGGGGGTCCTGCCGGGCCCAGTCCCGGATGACGTGCCCGCCTCGGCGATCTGCTCCCACGCGTGCTGCTTGATCTCCGCGCGCGCCTGCGCCCGGTAGCGCTCGCGTGAGCTCGGCCCCGCGTCCGCTGCCTCTTCGCCGCCCCGGCGAACGCGGTCACCCCGGGCCCGTTGACCTGCCGCGGTCAGGGCATCGACGCCGCTGCCCAGCTCCACCACCGGACCGAGACGTTCGTCAAGGCACCCGTGAGGACCGTCTGGAAGGTGCAGACCGGCGTGGAAGGGTGGCCGGCCTGGCAGGCCGCCGTCACCAGCGCGAAACGGCTGGATCCCGGCCCCCTGCACCCGGGTTCCCGGTTCCGCTGGACGACGCCCGCTCCGGCGACGCCCTCCTCCCCCGCCACCACGCTCGTGATCACGTCCAGCAGGTCCAGGCCGGACGGTGCATCCGCTGGACGGGCGCGCAGATCGAAGCCGACACCGCCACGGCCATCCGGTACCTCGCGCCCGGCCTCGACCGCTGGCCGGCCGATCTCAAGATCGCCGCCGAGGCCCGCACCCAGCGTCCCCGGGGAGAGCAGTGATGTCCGCACCCATCCGCCCGTCGGAGGCCGTGCTCGTCGCAGCGTGGGCGTTCCCGATCTTCGTTCTCGGTCAGTTCGCCCTAATCGCCGGTATCCCGGTCGCGATCGTGGTGGCCCGCACCCCGCGGTCGCGCGCGGCCCGCTGGTGGAGCGGCCTGATGGCGGCGGCCTACGTCGTGCCGCTCGCGGTCTGGCTCCTCGGGCCGAGCACGGCGCCGAGCCTGTCGAAGTCCCTCAGTCCCTGGGACACCGGAGTGATCACGGCGGCCGGCGTCGTGGCCGCCGGCGGGCTGCACCTCGTCCGGCGGCGCGCCGCGGCGCCGGTCGGGGATCGACCGGCGCCGGGGGCGCGGAGCGCTACTTCTCGAAGGTGAGGCAGTTCGCGGAGTGCGCGCCCGCGCCCGGCCCGACCCGGACGCTCGAGGCCGTGCACTCCAGCGACGAGTTGTGCCGGCAGTCCGCTCGCGAGCACGCGCCCACCTGGGCCACGACGCGGTCGAGACCGCCCTTCGTGTTCAGCGGGACGAAGGTGCCGCAGTCGGCGGACCCGTTGTCGCCGCCGACGGTGATGGCGAACGCGTGGCAGCCGTCGTGGTTGTAGGAACACCCGCTGACGGTGCATTCGTGGACGGCGGGCATCTCGGTGGTGGTCATGCGCGACTCCTGGTTCCGTGGTGGGAAATCAGTGCGGTTTCCCGACGCTCCCACCGGTCGCGGAGCCGCGCAATTCGCGGCAACTCGCCCGGGTGATCCACTCCGCACGCCCGGGTGAGGTTCGCGTCAGCGCAACGGTTCCAGGGCCTTCGCCAGCGGCTCCAGCACGGCCGGGGTGTGCGGCGGCGGCAGGTACACGATCGCGAGGTCGAGACCCACCTCGCCGAGCGCTTCGGCTTCGGCCGCCACCTTGGCGTAGTCGCCGTCCGGGTCGAGGCGGACGTGGGAGGACAGCGTGATCTCGGCCGGGTCGCGGCCGATGTCCGCGCAGTGGCGGTGCAGCACGTCGCGCTTGTGGGCGAACTCCTCGGGCGTGCCGCCGACGAAGTTCCAGTGCTGGGCGTACTTCGCGGCCGTGCGCAGGGTGCGCTTCTCACCGCTGCCGCCGATGCAGATCGGCGGGTGCGGCTTCTGCACGCCCTTGGGTTCGCACCGGGCGTCGGTCAGCTGGTAGTGCTCGCCCTGGAACGTCGTCGTCTCCTGGGTCAGCAGGCCGACGAGCACCTCGCAGCCCTCCTCGAAGCGGTCGCTGCGTTCCTTGACCGAGCCGAGCCGCATGCCGTACGCGCCGGACTCCTCTTCGTTCCAGCCGGCGCCGATGCCGATTTCGAGGCGGCCGCCCGAAACGATGTCGAGGGTCGCGGCCATGTTCGCGAGCAGCGCCGGGTGGCGGTAGTGCATCCCGCTGACCAGCGTGCCCAGCCGCAGCCGCTGGGTGGCCTGCGCGAGCGCGGTGAGCGTGACCCAGCCTTCGAGGCACGGCCCGGTCGAATCGGAGAAGATGGGATAGAAGTGGTCGAAGGTCCAGCCGGACTCGAACAGCTCGATCTCGTCGGCGGCCTGCCACACGGCGAGCATGTCCGCCCACTCGGTGTTCTGGGGCGAGGTCTTGATGGCGAATCGCATGGTCGTGATCGTAAACCTGGAGTTCCTCCAGGACGGTCGTCGCTCGATCCGGTGAAGCGGCTCATCGCCGCGGCGTCCCCGGGTACCCCTCGCGCAAAGAGGAGGACACGATGCCCGACAACGAACTCCCGGGGTTCCTGATCATCGGCTTGATCTTCGTGGTGGCCGACGGCCAGATCCTGTACCGCGGCGGCCGCCGCTACCTGAGCGGCGGCACCGGCGGCGGAGCGACCGGCGCGATGGCGCGGATGGTGGTCACGGTCTTCCACCTGGTCGCGTTCGGCGTGCTGGCGTTGCTTTCGGTGGTGGGCCCGGGCTGGTCGGGCTCGACGGCCGCGCTCGTCGGCCGGCTGGGCGTGTTCCTGTTGCTGCTGGCGCTGGTGCACGGGGCGACGCTGGCGGTGCTGGGCCACCGGCGGCAGGACACGATCGTGGAGACGAGCTTCCAGGAGCGGGACGCCGACCGGCCGCCCGCCGGGATCGAGCAGACGACGGTCACCCCGGTTTCGGGACAGGGTGGCCCGTCTCCGCAGGTGAGCCCGGACCTCGGGAACCACGGCCCGTACCGGGTCTGAGCCACGGCAAACGCCCGTGGTGGTCACATCACGCTGAGTGTTCGCCGCCGCCCATCCAGGTAATCACTCGTCCGTGTGCGATTCCGCGGTGAACCCCCTCGAATGCCGCAACGGGCATTACTCCGCGTCCGTGGATTGTGAAAATCCTCAGCTTCAGATGACCGCTTCGTGTCGTTACCGAATCCGAAGATCACGTATCGCGCACCACCGGCATCCCCGTCACCACAAGGAATCCTTGCCCCGCGTAGCGATTTTGATAGCGTGGCCGGGCTTTCCCTCGCCGCCGGGTCACGTCCCGCCGCGGTGTCTCCCCGTTTTCCGTTCCGGCGAAAGGACTTTCTTCATGCGCACGACCCTGCTCCGAGCCGGGAGCCTGGCCGGGGTGACCGTCGCCGTGCTCGCCGGCGCCACCGGTGTCGCCACCGCCGACGACGCCGTCACCGGGTCCGCTTTCGGCGCGTCGGCGAGCGTTTCCCTGCTGCCCGGCGTCCTCACCGGCGGCGAGGGGATCACCGTCGACACCGGGCAGCTGGCCGAGTCGAGCAGCGCCGGGCCCGCCGAAGCGAGCGTCGCCGACGCCCCGCTCAAGGGGCTCGTCACCGCGAAGGCCATCAGCAGCTCGGTCGTCGACGGCGCCGGGTCCGTGGCCGCGAAGGCGAGCGTCGCCGAGGTGACGCTGCCGCTGCTCGCCGCGGCCGCCGGGCGCGTGCCGTCGATCCGGCTGATCAGCGCCCGGTGCGCGTCGGCCGACGGGCACGTCACCGGCAGCAGCGACTTGGCCGGCGTCAACCTCGGCCGGCTCGGCACGCTGCCCGCCGCCACTTCGCCGAACCAGAAGCTCGGCATCCCCGGCGTCGCCGAGGTGACCGTCAACGAGCAGATCCAGCGCTACGACGGCAGCCTCGAAGTCACGGCCCTGCACGTCAAGCTGCTCGGCGGCAAGGCCACCGGCGCTCTCGGCAGCGGCGACGTCAAGCTCGCCTCCGTCACCTGCGGACCGTCGAAGGAGCGCGCGCCGGAAGCGCCGCCGAAGCCGACCGGGCCGGGCCAGGTCGTCGTCGTTCCCGCCGGTGCCCCGCAGACCGGCGACGGCAGCCTCGCCGTCGAGGGCTGAGGCGATGCTGCGCCGCGCCCTCCTCGCCGTCGTCTCCGCGCTGCTGCTCGCCGGCTGCGGAGCGGCGGCCACCCCCGCCGCCCCACCGCCGGCCCCGGCCGCCGCCGGCGTGACCCGGTCCCTGCCGACCGCGCTCGACGTCCCCGCGATCGACGCGAAGTCGACGCTGGTGTCGCTCGGGCTCAACCCCGACCGCACCGTCGAGGTGCCGCCGGTCGACCAGCCGCTGCAGGCCGGCTGGTACGAGTACGGCCCGACACCCGGCGAGGTCGGGCCCGCCGTGATCCTCGGCCACATCGACGGCGACCACCGCAAGGGCATCTTCTGGCGGCTGCACGAGCTCAAGCCGGGCGACCCGGTGCACGTCGACCGCGCCGACGGCGGGAAGCTGACGTTCGAGGTGACGAAGGTCGACCAGATCGCGAAGAAGTCGTTCCCGACGGAATCGGTGTACGGCAACACTTCCGAGCCCGAGCTGCGCCTGATCACCTGCGGCGGCAAGTACGACGCGGCGAACCGGAACTACCTCGACAACGTGATCGTGTACGCCAAGCTCAAGCGCTGAGCCGAACCACCTTCACGCTCGACCGCCGAACCCGGGGCGAGCCGCTCAGCCACGGCCCGAGCGGCTCGCCTTCCGGAACTCCCGGTTGAGGTTCGCGATGCTCGCGAACGGGATCCCCTTCGGGCACGAAGCCACGCACTCACCGGTGTTCGTGCACCCGCCGAACCCCTCCGCGTCCATCGTGTCCACCATGTCGAGCACGCGCCGGGCGCGTTCCGGCTGGCCCTGCGGCAGGAGCGACAGGTGCGTCACCTTCGCGGCGGTGAACAGCGTCGCCGAGCCGTTGGGACACGCCGCCACGCAGGCGCCGCAGCCGATGCACGTCGCGTTGTCGAACGCCAGGTCCGCGTCCGGCTTGGGCACCGGGGTCGCGTGGGCGTCCGGGGCGCTGCCGGTCGGGGCGCTGACGTACCCGCCGGCCTGGACGATCCGGTCCAGCGCCGACCGGTCGACCACCAGGTCCTTGATCACCGGGAACCCCTTGGCACGCCACGGTTCGACGTCGACCACCTCACCGTCGGCGAAGGAGCGCAGGTGCAGCTGGCAGGACGTCGTGCGCTCGGGGCCGTGCGCCTGCCCGTTGATCACGACGCCGCACGAGCCGCAGATGCCCTCGCGGCAGTCGTGGTCGAAGGCCACCGGCTCTTCGCCGTTCGCGATCAGCTCCTGGTTGAGCACGTCGAGCAGCTCGAGGAAGGACATGTCCGGACTGAGGTCGTCGACCGGGTAGGAGACCAGCCTGCCCTCGGTGGCCGGGCCGGCCTGCCGCCAGACGCGGACGGTGAGTTTCATGTGTAGCTCCGCTGGGTCGGGTGCACGTGCTCGAAGGTGAGGTCTTCGCGGTGCAGCACGGGCTTCTCGCCGTACTCCCACGCGGCGACGTACGAGAACCGCTCGTCGTCGCGTCGCGCCTCGCCGCCGTCGGTCTGGTGTTCTTCGCGGAAGTGGCCGCCGCAGGACTCTTCCCGCGCGAGCGCGTCGATCAGCAGCAGCTCGGCCAGCTCAAGGAAGTCCGCCACCCGGTTCGCCTTCTCCAGCTCCTGGTTCAGCTCCCCCGCGTCGCCGGGGATGCGGACGTCCCGCCAGAACTCCGCGCGCAGTCCCGGGATCCGGTCCAGGGCCTTGCGCAGGCCCTCGCGGCTGCGGGACATCCCGCAGTGGTCCCACATCAGCAGGCCCAGCTCGCGGTGGAACGAGTCGACCGACCGCGTGCCGCCGACGCCGAGCAGGCGTGCGATCCGTTCGCGCACTTCGGTTTCCACCCGGGTGACTTCTTCGTGTCGCGGGGACACGGAGTCCAGGCGGGTGCCGCCGAGGTAGTCGTTGAGGGTCGCCGGGAGCACGAAGTAGCCGTCGGCCAGGCCCTGCATCAACGCCGACGCGCCGAGCCGGTTGGCGCCGTGGTCGGAGAAGTTGGCTTCGCCGATGACGAACAGCCCGGGGATGGTGCTCTGCAGGTCGTAGTCCACCCACAGCCCGCCCATCGTGTAGTGGATGGCCGGGTAGATCCGCATCGGTGTGCGGTAGGGGTCCTCCGCCGTGATGCGCTGGTACATGTCGAAGAGGTTGCCGTAGCGGGCTTCGATCGCCGGGCGGCCCATGCGCGCGATCGCGTCGGCGAAGTCCAGGTAGACGCCCAGGCCGCCGGGCCCGACGCCGAGGCCCGCGTCGCACACGTTCTTCGCCGCCCGCGAGGCGATGTCCCGGGGGACCAGGTTGCCGAAGCTCGGGTACAGCCGCTCGAGGTAGTAGTCGCGCTCGTCCTCGGGGATCTCCCCCGGCGGCCGCGTGTCGCCCTGGCGCTTCGGCACCCAGATCCGGCCGTCGTTGCGCAGCGACTCGCTCATCAGCGTCAGCTTCGACTGGTGCTCCCCCGACCGCGGGATGCACGTCGGGTGGATCTGCGTGAAGCACGGGTTCGCGAAGTACGCGCCGCGCTTGTGCGCTCGCCAGATCGCCGTCGCGTTGGAACCCTTGGCGTTGGTGGAGAGGTAGAAGACGTTGCCGTAGCCGCCGCTCGCGAGGACGACGGCGTCGGCGAGGTGCGTCTCGATCTCCCCGGTCACCAGGTCGCGCGCGACGATGCCGCGGGCCCGGCCGTCGACGACGACCAGGTCCAGCATCTCCGTGCGCGGGTGCAGCTCGACGTTCCCGGCGTCGATCTGCCGCGACAACGCCTGGTAGGCGCCGATCAGCAGCTGCTGGCCCGTCTGGCCGCGAGCGTAGAACGTCCGCTGCACTTGCACGCCGCCGAACGAGCGCGTGTCGAGCAGGCCGCCGTACTCCCGCGCGAACGGCACACCCTGGGCCACCGCCTGGTCGATGATCTGGGCCGACACCTGGGCGAGCCGGTACACATTGGACTCCCGCGAGCGGAAGTCGCCGCCCTTCACCGTGTCGTAGAACAGGCGGTACACGGAGTCGCCGTCGTTGCGGTAGTTCTTGGCCGCGTTGATCCCGCCCTGCGCCGCGACCGAGTGCGCCCGCCGGGGCGAGTCCTGGAAGCAGAACTGCACCACGTGGTAACCCTGCTCGGCCAGCGTCGCCCCGGCCGACCCGCCGGCCAGCCCGGTGCCCACCACGATCACGCGGTGCTTGCGCCGGTTCGCCGGGTTCACCAGCTTCGCGGCGAACTTCCGTTCGTCCCAGCGGTTCTCCAGCGGAACCCCGGGAGCCTTGGTGTCGGCGATCGGGCCGCCGGTCAGGTAGTCCGTCATCAATCCACCAGTCCCGTCATGATCGCGACCGGGACGAGCGCGTAGCCGCCCGCGATCACGACCGCCGTCGTGCTGCCGAGGATCTTGATCGCCCGTTCCCGCCGCGCGCTGGTGACGCCCAGGGTGCGCGCGGCGCTGGCGAAGCCGTGGTGGATGTGCAGGCCGAGCATCGCGAGGGCGACGAGGTAGATCACGTTGACCCACCAGACCTGGAAGTCCGCCACGAGGTTGTGGTACGGGTCACCCGGCACGAAGTCCCGGTTCACCGTGCCCACGGTGAAGTCGAGGATGTGCCAGACGACGAACACCGCGAGCGTCGCGCCGCCCCAGCGCATCGTGCGCACCGCGAAGGTCGCGCGCACCGGCCGCCGGTGGACGTAGGGCACCGGCCGCGCCCGCAGGTCGCGCCGGACCAGCTGCACCGCCGCCGTGACGTGCAGGACGAGCGCGACGAGCAGGACCACGCGCTGGATCCAGAGGAACCAGGCGTAGTGCAGGACCGGCTCGCCGATGGTGCGCAGCCAGTGCGCGTAGTGGTTGAGGTCGTCGGCGCCGAGGAACGTCTTCAGGTTGCCGACCATGTGCGCGAACACGAACGCGAGCAGCAGGGCGCCGCTCACCGCCATGACGATCTTCTTGCCGATCGTCGAGTCCCAGAACCGGCGGACGTTCGATCGGCGCTCGAGGTCAGTTACCACCCGATCGACGGTAAGAGCCCCGTCACCAGAGGTCAAAGACATGATAACTCTGCATTCGATAGTCAGCCGCTATCGTGGTGTCATGCAGCTGCACCAGCTCGCCTACTTCGTCGCCGTCGCGGAGCACCGGCACTTCACGCGCGCCGCCGAGGAAATGCGGGTCGCGCAGCCCTCGCTGTCCCAGCAGATCCGCACGCTCGAACACGACCTCGGCGCGCCGCTGTTCCACCGGATCCGCGGCAACGTCTCGCTCACCGAAGCCGGCGAAGTCCTGCTGCCGATCGCGCGGCGGATCCTGGCGGAGACCGAGTCCGCGCGGCTCGCGATCCGGGAACTCGACGAACTGGACCGCGGCCGGGTTCGCCTCGGCGCGCCGCCCAGCCTGTGCACCGGTCTGCTGCCCGCGATGCTCTCGGCGTTCCGGCGCCGGTACCCCGGCATCCAGCTGGAGCTGCACGAAAGCGGGTCGGGCGATCTCCGGCAGCGGCTCGCCGAAGGCGCGCTGGACCTGGCTCTGCTGGCCGGTGCGCGGATGTCCGGTGACCCCCACCTGGCGGCGACGCCCCTGCTGCTGGAGGAGCTGGTGGTGATCTCCCCCGCGGACGCGCCGGTGCGGCACAGCCGCCTCGACGTCCGGGACCTCGCGGACGTCCCGCTGGTGATGTTCCGCCGCGGCTACGACGTCCGGGAAGCGACGGTCAACGCCTGCCGCGCGGCCGGGTTCGAGCCGTCGTTCGCGATCGAGGGCGGCGAGATGGACGCCGTGCTGGAGCTGGTGCGCGCCGGCGTCGGGTCGGCCGTCGTGCCGAGCACCGTGGCCGGCGAGCGGTTCGTGATGACGCGGTTCGCGCCGGAAGCGGGCATGACGCGGATCGTGCAGCTGGCCTACCGCAAGGAGGTCGAGCCGACTCGCGCCGTCCGCGCGTTGCGCACCGCGATCGTCGGGTTCGTGGCCGACCGGGCGAGCCTGCCGCCCGGCATCGAGTCCCTTGTGGACAGAGGAAGTGCCCGACCAACGGAGGGTTGACCGGCGCCGCGTTCCGGAGTGGCATGGACGCCGTGAATCGTCTGCGCTCGGCCGCCGTGCTCGTCGTCCTCGCCGGTTCCCTCCTGGCCCCGGTTCCCGCCGCCGCCGCGACCGGCCTCGGCTTCGACCTCGACGCCGCCACCATCCCCGAACTCCAGCAGCGGATGGACCACGGAGGTCTCACCGCCGTCCGGCTGACCACGGCCTACCTGCACCGCATCGACAGCGTCGACGGCAAGGTCCGCTCGGTCGTCGCCGTCGACCCGGGCGCGCTCCGGGCCGCCGCCGCCAGCGACGCCCGGCGCCGCGCGCACCGGACGCTGGGGCAGCTCGACGGGATCCCGGTGCTGCTCAAGGACAACATCGACACCCGCGCCCAGCCGGCGACCGCGGGTTCACGGGCCCTGCCGCGCAGCCGCCCGGCCGCCGACGCGGCGCTGGTGAACCGGCTCCAGCGCGGCGGCGCCGTCATCCTCGGCAAGACGAACCTCTCCGAGTGGGCCAACTTCCGGTCGACGCATTCGACGTCGGGCTGGTCCGGGATCGGCGGCCAGACGAACAACCCGTACGTGCTCGACCGCAACCCGTGCGGCTCGTCGTCGGGCTCCGGCGCCGCCGTCGCGGCCACGCTGGCCCAGGTCGCGATCGGCGCCGAGACCGACGGCTCGATCGTCTGCCCGGCCGGCTCGAACGACGTCGTCGGCGAGAAGCCGACGCTCGGGCTGGTCAGCCGGACCGGCGTCGTGCCGATCTCCGCCGAGCAGGACACGGCCGGGCCGATGGCGCGCCACGTCGTCGACGCCGCCGTCACGCTGTCCGTGCTGCAGGGCCGCGACCCGGCCGACCCGGCGACGGCGGCGATCCCCGCCGGGCAGCCGCGCGACTACGCGGCCCTCCTGAACCCCGGTGCCCTGCGCGGGGCCCGGATCGGCGTCTGGCGGCTGGCCGGCCTGGACGCCGACGTCGACCGGGTGGTCGGGGACGCCGTCCGGACGCTGACCGCGCGCGGGGCCACGGTCGTCGACGTCGACCTGCCCTACCAGGACCAGATCGGCGCCGCCGAGACGCCGGCGCTGCTGACCGAGTTCAAGCGCGACCTCAACGCCTACCTCACGCACCGGCCCGGCCACCCCGCCACGCTCGACGAGCTGAGCGCGTTCAACCGGCGCGACCCGGTGGAGCTGTCGAAGTTCGGCCAGGAGCTGTTCGAGCAGGCCGCGGCCGCGCCGGCCCCGACCGACCCGACGTACCGGCAGCAGCGGGCGACGGCCACTTCGCTGGCGCAGCGGTCGATCGACGAGACGCTCGCGCGGCTGCACCTGGACGCGATCGTCGCGCCCACCAACAGCCCGGCGTGGAAGACGGACTACGCCGCCGGCGACGCGTTCGTCCTCGGCTCGTCGACGCCGGCGGCCGTCGCGGGCTACCCGAACGTGTCGGTCCCGGCCGGGTTCGCGGGCCCGCTGCCGATCGGCGTGTCGTTCTTCGCGGGCCGCTGGGCCGACGCCCGGGTCCTCGCCTTCGCGGCGGCGTTCGAGCGGGCCGCCCCGGCGCGCCGGGCCCCGGCCTTCCTTCCCACGCTCGGCTCCTGACGATCGTTAAGGTGGGGGCCGACGGTGAGGAGGACAGCCGATGGTCACCCGCGCGGAACGCAACGCGACGGACCCCGACCTGGGTGTCCTTTCGGGACGCCTCCTGTTCGCGGTGCAGCGGGAACTGTTCACGACGCTGGCTTCCCAGGGGTTCGACGACCTGAAGCACCGGCACGGCGCCGTGCTCGCCTACCTGGACCCCGGCGGTGTCCGGGCGACCGAGCTGTCCCGGCTTTCGGGGCAGTACAAGCAGATCATCGGGACGCTGATCGACGAGCTGGAGGCACTGGGCTACGTCGAGCGGCGGCCGGACCCGAGTGACCGCCGCGCGAAGCTGATCTGCCCGACCGCGCGCGGCCTCGCCCAGATGAGCGCGGCGGACGCGATCATGGCCGCCATCCAGCGCCGCCACGCGGACCGCCTGGGCGTCGAAGACTACGAGCGGTTCAAGCGCACGCTGACCGACATCACCGAGCACCAGCGCAGCCAGACGACCGACGACTGAGGCCCGGCGTGATGCCCCGCCAAGCACGCGATGCGCGCACGTGAATTGGCCCTTATCGATTCAGAAGCTCTCTGCTAGCCTGCGTCGCGGACCCGCGCACGGCAGCGCCGCCGGCGCCCCTGGGGAAACTTCTTCGAGGAGCTGAAATGACGGCAATCGCCCGTGTTCATGGTCGTGAGGTCCTCGACAGCCGGGGCAACCCGACCGTCGAGGTCGACGTCGTGCTGGCGGACGGCTCGCTGGGCCGGGCCGCCGTCCCGTCGGGCGCCTCCACCGGCACGCGCGAGGCGGTCGAGCTCCGTGACGGCGACCAGGCGCGCTACCACGGCAAGGGCGTCCGCAAGGCCGTCACCGCGGTCAACACCGAACTCGCCGACGCCGTCATCGGGCTGAACGCCGAAGCGCAGTCCGAGGTCGACGCCGCCCTGATCGCCGCGGACGGGACGCCGAACAAGGCCCGCGTCGGCGCCAACGCCACGCTCGGGATCTCCCTGGCCGTCGCGAAGGCCGCCGCGGCGGCGAACACGCTGCCGCTGTACCGCTACGTCGGCGGCGTCTTCGCCCACCAGCTGCCGATGCCGATGATGAACATCGTCAACGGCGGCGCGCACGCCGACAACCCGATCGACTTCCAGGAGTTCATGATCGGCCCGGTCGGCGCCGAGACCTTCGCCGAGGCCGTCCGGATGGGCTCGGAGGTCTTCCACACCCTGCGCGCGTCGCTGAAGAAGGCCGGGCACGGGACCAACGTCGGCGACGAAGGCGGCTTCGCGCCCAACCTCGCCTCCGCCGACGAAGCGCTCGAGTTCGTCGTGCGCGCGATCGAGGAGAGCGGCTACACCCCGGGCGAGGACATCGCGCTGCTGCTCGACCCGGCCGCGTCGGAGTTCTACGACAACGGCGTCTACGACTACCGCGGCGAGGGCATCAAGCGCAGCGTCGAGGAGCACGTCGCCTACCTCGCCGACCTGACCACGCGCTTCCCGATCGTCTCCATCGAAGACGGCCTCGCGCAGGACGACTACGACGGCTGGAAGCAGCTCACCGACGGCATCGGCGACCGCGTGCAGCTCGTCGGGGACGACGTCTTCTGCACCAACGTCAAGCTGCTGCAGGACGGGATCGACCGCGGCATCGGGAACTCGATCCTGATCAAGGTCAACCAGATCGGCACGCTCACCGAGACGCTGCTGACCGTCGACACCGCGCACAAGGCCGGCTACTCGGCCGTCATGTCGCACCGCTCCGGCGAGACCGAGGACACCACGATCGCCGACCTCGCCGTCGCCACCGGCTGCGGCCAGATCAAGACGGGTTCGCTGTCCCGCTCCGACCGCACCGCCAAGTACAACCAGCTCATCCGCATCGAGGAGGAGCTCGGCGCCGAGGCCCGGTACGCCGGCCGCGCCACCCTCCGCGGCAGCCGCTGATCGGCGGACCGGGCCGATCTGTAGTCACATAGGACGGGTGAACTCTTTCCTGGACAAGGTGGACGAACGGCTCGGCGACGGGCTCGAGCACGTCCTGTGCGCTCACCACCAGCGAAGACTCCGGTCGCTGGGCTGGGGCGACGTGCTCGAGCCGGGTGGTGACCGCTTCGGCGGCCGGGCGCCCGTCCGCGACGGCAACCGCGTCGAGGTGCTGATCGACGGCGAGGAGGTTCTCCCGGCGATCGAGAAGGCCATCCGGGGCGCGAAGTCCCACGTGCACCTCGCCAACTGGCACGCCAGCGCCGACTTCCGGCTGACCCGCGAGCCCGGCTCCCCCACCCTGCGGGAACTGCTCGCCGAAACCGCCGACCGGGGTGTCGGGGTGCGCGTGCTGCTGTGGGCCGGGCCGCCCGTGCCCGCGTTCCAGCCGTCGCGCGGTCTCGCGCGGCGGGAGCAGCGGAAGTTCACCGACGGCTCGGCCGTGCGCTGCGTGCTGGACTCCCGGGAGCGGACCATGCACTGCCACCACGAAAAGCTCGTGATCGTGGACGGCGAGGTCGCGTTCGTCGGCGGCGTCGACTTCACGGCGCTGGAGGGCGACCGGCACGACAGCCCGGACCACCCGCCGCGGCCGATCGGCTGGCACGACCTGGCCACCCGGCTCGAAGGGCCGGTCGTCGCCGACGTCGCGGACCACTTCGCGCGGCGGTGGACGGAGGTCGCGGGCGAGTATCTGCCGCCGCCGAAGGTGCCGGGGCCCGCGGGCGGTACCCGCGTCCAGCTGCTGCGCACGATCCCGAACTCGACCTACGACTTCGCCCCGAAGGGCGAGTTCACGATCCTCGACGGGTACCTGCGGGCACTGCGGTCGGCGCGGCGGCTGGTCTACCTGGAGAACCAGTTCCTCTGGTCGCCCGAGATCGCCGAGGTGCTCCTCGACAAGCTGCGCAACCCGCCCGACGACCGCTTCCGCATGGTCCTGCTGCTCCCCCGCAAGCCGAGCAACGGCGCCGACACCACCCGCGGCCAGCTGGGCCGCCTCCTCGACGCCGACGGCGGTCACGGCCGCCTCCTCGCGACGACGATCAGCGCGCATGACGGGGACGCCTCCTCCCCCGTCTACGTCCACGCGAAGCTCGGCATCGTCGACGACGAGTGGCTGACCGTCGGGTCGGCGAACCTCAACGAGCACTCGCTGTTCAACGACACCGAGGTCAACATCGCGACCGACGACGCCCAGCTGGCCCGCACGACGCGGCTGCGCCTGTGGGCCGAGCACCTCGGCCGGGACGTGACCGAGGTGGACGGCGACCCGGCGGACGTCGTCGACCACCTCTGGCGGCCCCTGGCCGAGGAGCAGTTGGAGCGGGAGAACCGGGGCGAGCCGCGCACCCACCGGCTCGTGCTGCTCCCCGGCGTCTCCCGGCGATCGGGCCGGCTGCAGGGACCACTGCGTGGACTCCTGGTCGACGGCTGAAGCGAAGATCGCCGGCTCGCCCTAGATTGGGCGGCATGACTTCCACCGCCGAGAAGGCCACCCGGCTGCAGGAGCTGCACGCCGCGCCCGAGCTGCTGCTCGTCGTCAACGTCTGGGACGCGATCACCGCCAAGGTCGTCGCCGAGACGCCCGGCACGCAGGCCCTCGCCACCCCCAGCCACGGCATCGCCGCCTCGCGCGGCTACCCGGACGGGGAGAAGATCCCGCGTGACGAGATGATCGCCGAGGTCGCGCTGATCGTGCGGACGGCGGGCGACCTGCCCGTCACCGCCGACCTCGAAGCCGGCTACGGCGACCCCGGCGGCACCATCGCCCGGGCCATCGAGGCCGGCGCGGTCGGCGCCAACCTCGAAGACCAGATGAAGCCGCTGGGTGAGGCCGTGAAGGCGGTCGAAGCCGCCGTCGAGGCCGCGCGGAAGGCGGGCGTCGACTTCGTGCTCAACGCCCGCACCGACGCCTTCATCAAGACCGACCCCGAGACCGCGCTGACCGAGGCGATCACCCGCGGCCGCGCCTACCTCGACGCGGGCGCGTCCAACTTCTTCGTGCCCGGCAAGCTCGACGAGGCCCAGGTCGCGCGGCTCGTCGAGGAACTGGGCGAGCGCAAGGTCAACCTCATCGGCATCCCCGGCTCGATCCCCCTGGCCCGCGCGCAGGAGCTCGGCGTCTCCCGCGTGTCCTACGGCCCGTGGAGCCAGAACGTCGCCCTGACCGCGCTGGCCAAGCTCGCCGAGGACGTCTACGCGGGCGGCGGCCTGCCCGCCGGCACCCGGAAGCTCAACTGATCAGCGGATCCGCAACCGCCGCATGAGCTTCAGCCCGGACAGCATGCTTTCGACGTACTTCTCGTAGCCCTGTCCGGGCCGCGGGCCCATGACCTGCTTCTTCAGCACGGCCAGGTTCTGGCCGTCGGTGTACTTGAGCAGGCCCTGGTCGCCGTGGCGGGCGCCGACCCCGGAGCTCTTCACCCCTCCGGACGGCGTCCCCTTGGCGGCGAACGCCGTCGCGAGGGTGTCGTTGATGTTGACGTTGCCGGACTCCAGGCGGGCCGCGACCGCCCGCGCGGCACCGATGTCCCGGCTCCAGACCGAGGCGTTGAGGCCGTAGTCGGTGTCGTTGGCCAGCTCGACGGCTTCGTCGACCGTGCGGTACTTGTGCAGCGCGATCACCGGCCCGAACGTTTCGGTGACCCCGCAGGCCATGTCCGTCGTGACACCTTCGAGGATCGTCGGCTCGAAGAACGCCGGCCCGAGGTCGGGGCGCGCCTTGCCGCCGCAGAGCACGGTCGCGCCCTTCGCGACCGCGTCGTCGACGTGCTCCTTGACGCGGCGCAGGTGGTCGGGCGAGACGAGCGAGCCCATGTCGGGCCCGAAGTCGTAGGCGGCCCGGACGTCCAGCGCTTTGGTCGCCGCCACGAACGCGTCCTTGAACTCGTCGTAGCGCGACTCCGGCAGGTAGATCCGCTCGATGTGCATGCAGATCTGGCCGGTGTTGCCGAACGCGCCGAAGATCGCGCCCGGCACGGCTTCGGCGAGGTCGGCGTCGTCGAGGACGATCATCGGGTTCTTGCCGCCGAGCTCCAGGCAGCAGCCGATGAGGTTGCGCCCGGCCCGCTCGCCGATCACGCGTCCGGTGGCCGTGGAGCCGGTGAACATCACGTAGTCGGCCTGGTCGATGAGCGTCGGGCCGACGTCGGGGCCCTCGCCGCAGACGACCTGGAACAGACCCTCCGGCAGGCCGGTCTCCTCCAGCATCCGGATGCCGTAGAGCGGGGAGAGCGCTGTCTTGTTGTCCGGCTTGAGGACCACGGCGTTGCCGGCCATCAGCGCCGGGATCGCGTCGGAAATGCCGGTGGCGAACGGGAAGTTCCACGGCGCGATGATGCCGACGACCCCCTTGGGCTGCCGGACCTCGGTCGACGACGTCAGCATCGGCACCGGGCCACCGCGCTTGACCGGCGCCAGCAGCTTGGCGGCCCGCCGCAGGTAGTGGCTCATCACCATGGCCGGGTCGCAGGTCTCTTCGATCGCCATCCGCCGGTTCTTGCCGCTCTCGACCTGGATGAGGTCGGCGACGGCCCGCGCGCGGTCGACGAAGAGCGCGTGTGCCCGCTTGAACACCGCCAGGCGCTGCTTGAGCGGCGTCGCCGCCCACTTCCGTTGCGCCTCACGGGCAGCGGCGAACGCCGACTCGATGTCGGCCGGGGTCGACTGCGGCAGCTCGACGAGCACCTCCCCGGTGTAGACCTCGGTGAGCTTCCAGGTCTCCCCCGACGATCCCGGCACGCGGGCGACCAGCTGCGTGAGGAACGCGTCGGTCACCGACGCCGGACGGGTGAGGTGCAGCGGCGTCACGGTCACGATCCGCTCCCGAGGACGAGCCGGGCGCCCAGTTCGCCGATCATGATGGCGGGCGCGTTGGTGTTGCCGCCGGTGATCGACGGCATGATCGAGGCGTCGCAGACCCGCAGGCCCTCGACCCCGCGCACCTTGAGGTCGGGGCCGACGACGGCGAGCTCGTCGACGCCCATCCGGCAGGTGCCGACGCCGTGGTAGACCGACGTCGCGCGGTTGAGGATCGCGTCGCGCAGCTCCTGGCCGCGCAGGTTCGTGCCCGGGTGGATCTCTTCCTTGACCGCGCCCTTGAACGCCTTCGACGCGAAGATCTCGCGGACCATCTCCGAGCCCTCGGCGAGCACTTCCAGGTCGGCGGGCTCGGAGAGGTACTGGAAGTCGATCAGCGGCGCGGCCGTGGGATCGGCCGAAGCGAGCCGCAGCGTGCCGCGGCTCTTCGGGTAGATCAGCGTCGACAGCACGGTGAGCGCCGGGCGCTTGTCGACGTCGTGCCGGATCGGCGCGTCCTGGTTGGGCGAGACGTACGCCCACGGCAGGAGGTGCAGCTGGAGGTCGGGGGTGGCTTCGGCCTGCGAGGTCTTCAGGAACGCGACCGCCTCGAAGACCGAGTTGGCCAGGAACGTGGTGCCGGGCCGCAGCAGTTCGCGGGCCAGGCCGCGCGCGAAGTACGGCGCGGAGCCCTTGTTCTTGCTGGAGGACACGTGGAACGTCAGCGCGTGGAACATGTGGTCGTGCATGTTGTCCCCGACCGGGAGGTCGGCGAGGACGTCGATGCCGTGTTCCTTCAGGTGCTCGGCGTGGCCGATCCCGGACAGCATGAGCAGCTGCGCGGAGCCGACGAACCCGGCCGAGAGGATGACCTCCTTGCCCGCCCGGATCGTGCGGTGCCGGCCGCCGTCGACGACCTCGACCCCGGCGGCGCGGCCGTTCTCGAAGAGGATTTTCTTGGCCAGCACGCCGGTCTGGAGTTCCAGCGTCGGCGGGGCGAGATGGTGGAGGTAGCCGCGCGAGGCGCTGTAGCGCAAGCCTTCGGCGGCGTTCTGCTGCATCCGGCTGACGCCTTCTTGGGACTCGGCGTTGTAGTCGTCGAGGATCTTGCAGCCGAGCGCGTCGGACGTCGCGTCGATGAACTGCAGCGAGCCTTCCTGGGGGTTCTTGGCGCGGGTGACCCGGATCGGGCCGCCGGCGCCGCGGAAGGCGTTCTCGCCGTCCTCGAAGTCCTCCATGCGCTTGTACGCCGCGTTGACGCTGTCGGCGTCCCAGCCGGTGTTGCCCTCGGCGGCCCAGGAGTCGAAGTTGGCGCGGTTGCCGCGGACGTAGACCATGCCGTTGATGGAGCTGGAGCCGCCGACGACCTTGCCGCGCGGCACCGGCATCCGGCGATCGAGAACGTGTTTCTGCGGGACGCCGTAGAAGCCCCAGTCGTTGAGGGCCTTGAGCTGGGGCACCGCGTGCATCGGGCCGACCAGCCCGGGCTTCTTGACGAGCAGCTGCTCGTCGCTCTTGCCCGCCTCCAGGACGATCACGCTGGCCCCGGACTGAGCCAGCCGGCCCGCGATCGCCGCCCCCGAGCTCCCCGACCCGACGACGACGTAGTCGGCTTCGTCGCCGCGCGGCGCCTTCTTCGCCATGTCCGCTCCTCGGTCCGGCCCGCCACAAACTGTAACCTGTTCTAGTTTGCTCACGGTATAGCTTGGCCGCCTCGGAGCGCAACGGGTACGCCTACGTCGCCTCCCTGGCCTTCTCGATCTCCGCGACCAGCTTGCGCACCCGGCCCGTGTCCAGGCTCCCGTAACAGAACGTGTTCATGTCCACCCGGTCGCCGCCACTCGCCGGGTTCTCCACGACTTCGTCGGAGGCGCCTTCGACGGTGAACGTCAACCTTCCGGGACGGGAGAACCCGGGCGCGGAGTTGCTGATGCTCTTGATCTTCTTGACGTCGAAGGTGTGCTTGCGGTCGGTGCCGAAGAAGCCGTCCTTGACGGCCGCGCTGATGGTGACTTCCGTGCCGCTGAACCGGATCGAGCGCCGCCTGGCGTGCATGCTTCCTCCCCGCGAAGCCGGAGGAAAAACTGTAAGCAGTCACCCCATCGAGCGACAAGCGGCCAGGTGTGACATCGCGTCACGATCCGCCACTATGCTCAGGCCGGGCGTCCGTTCGGCGGCGTCCGGCCGAGGGGGGATCGATGTCCGAGCAGTACCCGGGTGGTGCCACGCCGCCCAACCCGCCGCAGTGGATGCAGGTGGCCCCGGCCCCGCCCGGCCCACGAGGGCGCAACACGTTCGCGGTCGCGTCGCTGATCCTGGGGATCCTCGGCGTGTGCGGGTTCTCGCTGGTGCTCGGGCTGATCTTCGGCATCGTCGCGCTGGTGCAGATCGGGCGGACCAACCAGGCCGGCCGCGGCATGGCGATCGCCGGGATAGTGATCAGCCTGCTGTGGGTGGGCGCGCTGACGATCGGCGTGATCGTCCTGGTGAACCGCGCCGAGCTGCTGGGGACGACTCCCACGATCGTCGGCCTCAAGCCCGGCGAGTGCTACACGGCACCGCCGGCGTACAGCCTCGACGCGACGAAGGTGGCGTGCACGGTGCCGCACGACGGCGAGGCGTTCGCGACGGTGCCGTTGAAGGGGTACTTCGAGGGCGAGTACCCGGGCGAGGACATGCTGGAGGCCCAGGCGAAGGCGGGCTGCGACGCCCAGCGGGCGGCGGTGTTCGGGCCGGGTTACGTGCCGCCGGTCGAAGCTGCGGTGGGGGTCTTCTATCCGGACAGCAAGGCTTGGCTGGCCGGGAAGTCCGCGGCGGTGTGCACGTTCCAGGTGACGTCGGAGCGGCAGTTGACGGGGCCGCTCCCCCACTGAGGTCGGGGGTTTCGGGCTTCCTGCCGGGATGCGCTCGGCGTGGGCAGGCGGGTCTCGACTGCCCGGCGGGCACCCGCGGTGGGCCCGAACGCGCGGCGCACCATCCTTGGCGACCCGATACGCCCGGCGCGAGCAAGCGAAGCTGTCCGGCCGCCGGGTCGGCTCGCGTCACGCACCGGCCGATCGCGATCAGACTCCTCGGCGCAGTGCCTCCGCCGCCCGAGCGAAACTGTCCGGCCGCCCGGTCAGCTCGCGTCACGCACCGGCCGATCGCGGACAGAGGCCTCGGCGCAGTGCCTCCGCCGCCCGAGCGAAACTGTCCGGCCGCCGGGTCGGCTCGCGTCACGCACCGGCCGATCGCGGTCAGAGTCCTCGGCGCAGTGCGTCCGCCGCTCGAGCCAGGTCCGCCCGGACCTCACGAGCCGCGCGGGCCGCGCCCTTCGGCAGGTGTCGCTGGAGGCTCAGCGCGTACACGTTCCACAACCCCGTCACCGCCGCCGCCGTGATGCGGACCACCGGGTCGTCGGGCGTGGTGCCGGCTCGGGTGGCCAGCGCCCGCACCGCGGCCTCCGTCAGCCGGTCGCGGGCCGCTCGGTGGTGGGCCACCAGGGCCGGGGTCGTCCGGACCAGCTCGCCGAACCGGCGGATCTCCTCCCACCCGTGCCGCCGCGCCGACGCCACCAGGAAGTCCAGCTCCTCGCCGAGCACCTCGAGCGCCGCGTCCAGCGGCTCCGCCTCCGCGAGCCGCGCGCCCAGCGCGTCCACGTGGGTGTCCCAGCGGTCGGCCAGCAGCTCTTCCTTGCTGCCGAAGTGGTTGAACACCGTCTTTTCCGTGACCCCGCACGCGCGCGCGACGTCCGCGACGCGGACCGCGTCGAACCCGCGCTCCAGGAACATCACGGTCGCCGTGTCGGACAGCTGCTGCCGCAGTTCGCGCTTCCGCCGCTCTCGCAGCGTCTCGGGTTTCAGCACCAGGACATCGTACAGCAGGAGTACTGTTTACAGTGACTGTAGAGAATGGAGTGACTGTAATGAGCGAGTTCGAGATCGTCCGCGACTATCCGCAGCCCCGCGCCCGGGTCTGGCGCGCCCTCACCGACCCGGCCCTGGTCCCGCGGTGGACGTCGACCGGCCGCGGCGGCCGCCCCGAAGGCTTCGCGCCGGAAGTCGGCACGAAATTCCGGTTCATCGGAAAGCCGGTCCCCGGCTGGGACGGCATCGTCCGCTGCGAGATCCTCGCGGCCGACGCACCCGGACTCCTGAGCTTCAGCTGGCGCAACCAGGAAACCGACCCACCCAGCACCGTGACGTACCACCTGGCCGAAACCGGAACCGGCACCCGCCTCACCTACCGCCACACGGGATTCCGCGGCGCCGGCGGATTCGTGATGTCCCGGCTGCTGCACCGCGTCCGCCGCCGGATGCTCACCGAAGGCCTCCCCGGCGTCCTCGCCGAAACCGACTGGTAGCGGCCGGCGCGCGGTACCGGGACACGCAGCCGTCGACGATGACGGCCACCGTGCCCGGGACCGGTGCCACCACACCAGGCTCGCGCCGCCTCAGCCCGCCACCGGGTCCGGTTCCCGCCCCAGCACGTCGTCGGTGAGCCCGGCCGCGAGGGCTCGCAGCGCCGCGTCCAGGTACACCGTCAAGTCGGCGTCGGCGCGCGCGGACCAACGGTCGTACGCCGCGCGGCAGGCCGCCAGTACCGCGCGCCCCACCACCAGCGGGTAGAGCGAGTCCTCCGGCTGCCCGGACCGGCGGGCGACGAACGCGCTCACCGCGCGCTCCCACGCGTCGTAGTGGACCGCCGCGCTCGCGGCCAGGTCCGGCACCGTGCTCAGCAGCGTCATCCGGCGGCGCAGCTCCGGCACGTCGTCCGCGCGGTAGTGGTTGGCCTCCAGCACCGCGCGGCGGACCGCGTCGAACACCGGCAGGTCCGCCGGCGTCTCCGCCAGCAGGGAACGGATCGTCTCGACCTCGGTGTCGAACTCGTTCCAGAGCACGTCCGCCTTGGCGTCGTAGTAGCGGAAGAACGTCCGCCTGCTGACGCCGGCCGCCGCGGCGATCTGGTCGACCGTCGTCTCGTGGAAACCCTGCTCGCCGAACAACCGCAGCGCGGCGACCTCGAGCTCCCGGGCGCTGGTGCCCGGCGGGCGGCCCCGGCGGGTCGCGGGGCGGGCGAGCGTGTCATCGGTCATCCGGGTGCCGTTTCGTCGAGGGCCTTGATTATTGACACTGGGTGACACTACTCTCCCCTCTATTCGTCACTCAGTGCCGAAAATCATCACTGCCGAAGGAGTCAGGATGAGCGAGAACCCCACCACGACCGAACCCGCCGAGACCGACGAGGTCCTCACGGAGGAACTCCTGGTCGAAGAGGTCTCGATCGACGGCATGTGCGGTGTCTACTGAGGACTCGCCGGCGGGTTTCGACCTGGACGGCGCGTGGCGCCTCGACGACCGGGTCTCGGTCCGGCCCGAGCGGTTCGGCGCCCTGCTGTACCACTTCGGCACCCGCCGGCTGTCCTTCCTGAAGAGCCCGGCGCTCCTGGACGTCGTCCGCGGCCTCGCCCGGCACCCGGACGCGCGGGCGGCCTGCGCCGAGGCCGGCGTCGCCGCCGGGGAACTGCCGAAGTACCGCGCGGCACTGGCCGCCCTCGCCGCGTCGCACATGATCCAGCCGAGGAGTCTCTGATGTCCCTTGTGGACGAATTCCAGTACGGGCTCGACGCGCCCATCTGCCTCACCTGGGAACTGACCTACGCCTGCAACCTTTCCTGCGTGCACTGCCTTTCCTCCTCCGGAAGGCGCGACCCGCGCGAACTGTCCACAGCGGAGTGCAAGGCGCTGATCGACGAGTTCGAGCGCATGCAGGTCTTCTACGTCAACATCGGCGGCGGCGAGCCGACCGTCCGCCCGGACTTCTGGGAACTGGTCGACTACGCGACCGCGCACCACGTCGGCGTCAAGTTCTCCACCAACGGCGTCAAGATCACGCCCGAGGTGGCCCGCCGGCTGGCCGCCAGTGACTACGTCGACGTCCAGATCTCCCTCGACGGCGCCACCGCCGAGGTCAACGACCACGTCCGCGGCCCCGGTTCCTACGACACCGCGATCCGCGCGATGCGGAACCTGGCCGACGCCGGCTTCGAGAACTTCAAGATCTCCGTGGTGATGACGCGCCACAACGTCGGCCAGCTCGACGAGTTCAAGGCCCTCGCCGACCGCCACCGGGCCCAGCTGCGCATCACGCGGCTGCGCCCGTCCGGCCGCGGCGCCGACACCTGGGGCGAGCTGCACCCGACCGCCGCCCAGCAGCGGCAGCTCTACGACTGGCTCGTGGCGAGCGGCGAGAACGTCCTCACCGGCGACTCGTTCTTCCACCTCGCGGGCTACGGCGAAGGCGACCTGCCGGGGCTGAACCTGTGCGGCGCCGGGCGGGTCGTGTGCCTGGTCGACCCGGTCGGCGACGTCTACGCGTGCCCGTTCGCCATCCACGACACCTTTCTCGCCGGCAACACCCGTTCCGAGGGCGGTTTCACCCGCGTGTGGCGGGAATCCGAGCTGTTCACGTCGTTGCGTTCGCCGCAGAGCGGCGGGGCGTGCGAGTCGTGCTCGGCGTTCGACGCCTGCCGCGGCGGCTGCATGGCGGCCAAGTTCTTCACCGGCCTGCCGCTCGACGGACCCGACCCGGAGTGCGTGCGCGGCCACGGCGAGCCGGCGCTCGCGGGCGTCACGAGCGTCCCGAAGCCGTCGCTCGACCACTCCCACCGGCGGCGCCCGGTCCCGGTCACCATCGGGATGCGCCGTCCGCCGGAACGGGCCTGCGACGAGAGCCCGCTCGCGGGATTCCGGAGCTGACCGTGCGGCTCGCGGACCTGACCTGGCCGGACGTCGCCTCGCGGGCGGCGTCCGGCGCGATCCTGGCGGTGCCGGTGGGCGCGACCGAGCAGCACGGCCCGCACCTGCCGCTGTCGACGGACACCGACATCGCGCTCGCACTGTGCGACCGGCTGTCGGAGAAGCGCCCGGACGTCCTGGTGGCGCCCGCCGTGGCGTTCGGGTCCAGCGGCGAGCACGCCGGGTTCGCCGGCACGCTCTCGATCGGGCAGGAAGCGACCGAACTGCTGCTGCTGGAGCTGGGCCGGTCCGCGGCGGAGACGTTCGGACGGCTGCTGTTCGTCTCCGCGCACGGCGGCAACGCGGCGCCGGTCGCCCGGGCCGTCGCCCGGCTGCGGGCGGAGTCGCGGGACGTCGAGGTGTTCCAGCCGCGCTGGGACGGCGATCCGCACGCCGGGCGCCCGGAAACCGCGCTGCAGCTGGCTTTGCGGCCGTCGTCCGTGCGGATGGACCAGGCGGTGGCGGGCGATCGGCGTCCCCTCGGGGAGGTGCTGCCGCTGCTGCGGGAGGGCGGGGTGCGCGCGGTGAGCCGGACCGGGGTGCTCGGCGACCCGACCGCCGCGACGTCCGGGCAAGGACAGGCGTTGCTGGACTCCTTCGTCAGGCAGCTGGTGTCCCATGTGGACGGTTGGCGATGAGGACCGCGCTCGTCACGGGAGCGGCCCGCGGGATCGGAGCCGCGACCGTCCGGCACCTGACGCGCGAGGGGTACGCGGTGCTGGCGGTCGACATCGCCGCCGACGACCCCGCGCTGCCGTATGCGCTGGGGTCGCCGGCGGAACTGGCCACGGTCTCCTCGGAGACGTTCGTCGCCGACGTCCGGGATCCCTCGGCGCTGGCCGCGGCGGTGGCCGAAGCCGAACGACGGTGGGGAGGACTCGACGTCGCCATCGCGGCCGCCGGAGTGATCGCCGGCGGCGTGCCGTTGTGGGAGATGCCACCGGAGCAGGAGGACGCGGTGCTGGAGGTGAACCTGCGCGGGGTGGTCAACCTGGCCCGGGCGGCGATCCCGGCGTTGCTGCGCCGTCCGGAGCCGAGATCGGGACGGTTCCTGGCCGTCGCCTCCGCGGCGGCGACGAGCGGGTTGCCGATGCTCGCGGCGTACTGCGCGGCGAAGGCGGGGGTGGCGGGCCTGATCCGGGCGCTGGGGGTCGAGCTGGGCGGCACTGGGGTAACGGCCAACGCGGTCAGCCCTGGTTCGACGGACACGCCGATCCTCGCCGAGAGCGCCCGGCTGTACGGCCTGCCGGGGGCGAGGGAGTTCGCCGCACAGCAGCCGGTGGGCCGGTTGCTGGAGCCGGCGGAGATCGCGCGGTTCTTGGCGTTTCTCGCGGCACCGGAGAGCGGCGCGACGACCGGCGCGGTGGTGCCGGTGGACGGAGGGCTGGCCCTGTGACCCCCTTGCGTGCGGAGGTGCCGGTGGGCTTTCGAGCCGAACCAGGCATCCGGCTGCCGGGCGGTACTTCCGGTCCCGGCGGCCTCCGAACCGTTCTCGACCCGGCCGTCCGGCCCACGCGTCTCGTCGGAGGGCCGACCCCATGAGCACTCCCCTCCCCGCCGGGTTCCGGATCACTCTCGACCCGGATACCAAGCAGCTCCGCGACGACCTCTGGTTCGGCGGCTCCCCCGCCCGGGTCCTCCACCTCACCCCGGCCGGCCGAAAAGCCTGGCGGGAACTCGCCCGCGGCCCCGTCACCTCCGCGACCACCGGCACCCTCGCCCGGCGGCTCACCGACGCCGGCTTCGCCCATCCCGTGCCGCCCGAACCGGCCGCGCCCGCGGCGCTCACCGTCGTCGTCCCCGTCCTCGATCGGCCCGGGCCGTTGGCTCGCTGCCTGGCCGCGCTCGACGGCCGGCACCCCGTGCTGGTCGTCGACGACGGCTCGGCCGATCCCGCCGCCATCGCCGCGACCGCCGCCGCGCACGGGGCCAAGCTCGTGCGGCGGGAGGTCAACGGTGGACCCGCGGCCGCGCGGAACACCGCTCTCGACCACGTCGAAACCGACCTCGTGGCCTTTGTGGACAGTGACTGCGTCGCGGCCGGTGACTGGGCCGATCGGCTCGCCGCCCACTTCGCCGATCCCCTGCTCGCCGCCGTCGCGCCGCGCGTTCGCGCCCTGGCCCCCGACACCGCGGCGGGCCGGTACACCACCGCCGCCGGCGGTCTCGACCTCGGTGACCGGCCCGCGCGCGTCTCGCCCCGCACCCGGATGTCGTACGTCCCCACCGCCGCGCTGGTCGCTCGCCGGAGCGCCCTGGTGGAGGTCGGCGGGTTCGATCCGGAGCTGCGGGTCGGCGAGGACGTCGACCTCGTCTGGCGGCTGCACGCCGCGGGCCGTCGCGTGCGGTACGCCCCGGACGTCCACGTCGGCCACCAGGAACCCACGACCTGGCGTGCGCTTCTCGGACGCCGGGCGCGCTACGGGACCTCGGCCGCCCCGCTCGCGAAGCGCCACCCAGGGAACCTCTCACCGCTCGTCCTGCACCCGTGGCCGGCCCTGACCGTCGCCGCGCTGCTTGCCCGGCGACCGCTGCTTGCATCCGCCGGCTTCGGCGGTGCCGTCCACAGCATGCTCAAAACGTTGCGATCCCACGACATCCCCACCGACGGCGTCGTCCGGGCGATGGGCACCGCCGTGCACCAGACCTGGCTCGGCGCCGGCCGCTACGGGACGCAGTTCGCCGCGCCGGTCCTCGCCGCGCTCCTCGTGCCACGCGGGTGGGGACGGCGCGCCGCCGTCGCGTCGCTGCTGCTCGGGCCGCCGTTGACCCGGTGGCTCGCCGACCGGCCCGCCCTGGACCCCGTCCGCTACACCGCCGCGGCGCTCGCCGACGACATCGCCTACGGCGCCGGCGTCTGGGCCGGCTGCCTGACCCACCGGACCCCCGCACCCGTCCTGCCCGAGATCGCCTGGCGCCCCCTGCGCGTCGACCGTGAGGAAAAACGATGACCGACACCTGGTTCGAATCCATCGCCGAGGCGCAGCGGCGCGCGAAGAAGCGCCTGCCCGCGTCCGTCTACTCCGCGCTGATCGCCGGCTCCGAGAAAGGCTTGACGCTCAAGGACAACCTCGACGCGTTCGACGAGCTGACCTTCGCGCCGCGCACCGCCGGGCACTCCGGCGAACGCGCGCTCGGCACCACCGTGCTCGGCCGGGAGATCGCGCTGCCGGTGGTCATCTCCCCCACCGGCGTGCAGGCCGTGCACCCGGACGGCGAGGTCGCCGTCGCCCGGGCCGCCGCGGCGCGTGGCACCGCGATCGGCCTGAGCTCCTTCGCCAGCAAGCCGATCGAAGAGGTCGTCGCCGCCAACCCGGACACGTTCTTCCAGATCTACTGGACCGGCAGCCGTGACGACATCCTCGCCCGGCTGGACCGCGCCCGGCGCGCCGGGGCGGCGGGGCTCATCCTCACGCTCGACTGGTCGTTCTCCCACAGCCGCGACTGGGGCAGCCCGCACATCCCCGACAAGCTCACCTTCCGCGAGCTGCTGCGGTTCGCGCCCGAAGGCCTGGCCCGCCCGCGCTGGCTCCTGGACTACGCGCGCACCCGCCGCCTGCCCGACCTCAGCGTGCCGAACATGGCCGAGCCCGGCACGCCGGTCCCCACGTTCTTCGGCGCGTACGGCCAGTGGATGCAGACACCGCCGCCGTCGTGGGACGACGTCCGGTGGCTGCGTGAGCAGTGGGACGGGCCGTTCCTCCTCAAGGGCGTCATCCGCGTCGACGAAGCCCGGCGCGCGGTCGACGCGGGCGTCAGCGCGATCTCGGTGTCGAACCACGGCGGCAACAACCTCGACGGCACGCCGGCGACGATCCGGGCGCTCCCGGCGATCGCGGACGCGGTCGGCGACCAGGTGGAAGTCCTGCTCGACGGCGGTATCCGGCGCGGCAGCGACGTCGTCAAGGCGCTCGCCCTCGGCGCACGGGCCGTCCTCATCGGACGCGCGTACCTATGGGGCCTGGCGGCGAACGGCCAGGCCGGCGTGGAGAACGTCCTCGACGTGCTGCGCAACGGCATCGACTCGACGCTGCTGGCGCTCGGCCACCGGAGCGTCCACGACCTCGGCCGCGACGACGTCCGGATCCCGGAGACCTTCGCCCGCGTCCTGGGCGCCGACGCCCCGGCCAGTGTCCGCTGACCGCCCCGGAACGGACGACACGCGTACCTGGACGGACGACACGCGTACACAGCTGGACGACACGTCGTCAGTGCGAGTGGGCCTCTTCCAGCGAAGCCCCGGCCAGGCGGGCCGCGACGCCGCGCCGGAAGTTCGGGCAGTCGTGGACGTCCTCGCGCGGGCAGGCCAGGCCGTGCGCGATCGCCGTGCGGGCGGCCTGGGCCCGGGCGATCCGGCGGTCGAGCTCGGCGAGCTTGCGTTCGTGCAGCTCGCGCCAGCCGGGCGCGGCCGACGTGCGCAGGTCCATGAGCGTCTTCAGCTCGCGCAGGCTGAAGCCGACCTCGCGGAAGATCAGGATCTCGCCGACCAGCTCGACGGCCGAAGGCGGGTAACGCCGCTGGCCCGCGACCCGGCCGGGCGCCGGGAGCAGCCCCTGCTCTTCCCAGTACCGCAGGGCCGAGGTGGCCACGCCGGTGCGGTGGGCCAGCTCGCCGATCGTCAGCAGTTCCTCGGACATTTGACTTCGAGCGTACTTGAAGCCGTTGACTCGCGGCATGGTGAAGACCGGGCTCAAGCAACGGATGATCGGGCAGTTCCACCGCCCCCACGGCGTCGGCGGACGGATCGCCGGCTGGGTGATGGCCCACCGGGCCTCGAACCGGCGGCGGAACGTCTGGGTGGTGGAACTGCTGGAGGTCCGGCCCGAGGACCGGGTACTCGAAGTCGGCTTCGGGCCCGGGATCGCCCTCGGCGAACTGGCCGCGCGTGCCACCCGGGGCCACGTCTACGGCGTCGACCACTCCGCGGTCATGGTCGAGCGCGCGGCCAAGCGCACCCGGGCCGCGGCCGGCCGCATCGAGCTGATCCACGCCTCGGTGGACCGGCTGCCGTCGTTCGACGAGCCGCTCGACGCCGTCCTGGCCGTGAACTCGTCCGGCTTCTGGCCCGATCCGCCACAACGGCTGCGCGAGCTGCGTGGCCTGTTGCGTCCCGGCGGCCGCATCGCGCTCGCGTCCCAGCCGCGGTGCCCCGGCGCGAACCGGGACACCACGACCAGGGCCGCGGGCGAACTCCGGGAGCTGCTCACCCAGGCGGGGTTCACCGACCTGCGGGTCGAGAGGCTCGACCTCGATCCGCCGGTGGCCTGCGTCCTCGGCCTCAACCCACGGTGAAGCTCGCGGTCAGCGTGGCGGCCGAGCTGGTGCCGACGTAGACCTCGATCTTCCCCGGCTCGACGCGGAACTTCGCGGCGTTGTCGTAGAAGCCGACGTCGTCCGGGGTCAGGGTGAACGAGACCGTCTTCGACCCACCCGCCTCCAGGGTGACCCGCTGGAAGCCGCGCAGCCGCCGGACGGGCTGCACGATGCTCGCGACCGGGTCGCGCAGGTACAGCTGGACGACCTCGTCGCCCGCGCGGCCACCCGTGTTGGTCACCCGGGCACTGACCTGGATCCGGCCGCCGCGCGACGACATCCGGGTGTCCGAAAGCCGCAGGCCGTCGACCCGGAACGTCGTGTACGAAAGGCCGTAGCCGAACTCGTAGAGCGGGCCGGTCTCCAGGTCGAGGTACTTCGACGTGTACTTGTTGTTCGGGTCGGCCGGACGTCCGGTGTTCTCGTGGTTGTAGTAGATCGGGACCTGGCCGACCGCGCGCGGGAAGCTCACCGGCAGCTTGCCGCCCGGGTTGACCGTGCCGAACAGGACGTCGGCGACCGCGTGCCCACCTTGGACGCCCGGTGCCCACGCCTCGAGGATCGCGGGCGCGTTGTCGTGCAGGTAGGGGATCGTCAGCGGCCGGCCGTTGACCAGCACCACCACGAACGGCTTCCCGGTCTCCTTGATCGCCGCGACGAGCTGCTGCTGCACGCCGGGGAGGTCGATGCTGCTCCGTGCGGCCGCTTCGCCGCTCATCGCGGCGGTCTCGCCCACCACGACGACGGTGACGGCGGCCGCGCGGGCGGCCTGCTGCGCGGCGGCGAACCCACTGGTGTCGGTCCCGTCGACGGTGCAGCCCGCGGTGTAGGTCACCGACGCCCCGGGCGCCGCGGCCTTGATCCCGTCGACCACCGTCACCGGCGGGGTCGTGCCCGCGCCGGTGCCCAGGCCCGACCAGGTGCCGTTGAGGTCGTAGGTCGCCGTGCCGAGCGGGCCGACCACGGCCACCGAGCCGACCGACTTGGCCAGCGGCAGCACCGGCCCGTCGTTCTTGAGCAGCACCATGCACCGCCCGGCGGCCTGCCGTGACGCGGCGAGCGCGGCCGGCGACGGCGCCTTCGTCTCGCCGGCTTCGTCGACGTACGGGCGTTCGAACAGGCCCAGCTTGACCTTGACCAGCAGGATGCGGCGGACGGCGTCGTCGATCTGGTCACGGGTGATCCGCCGCTGGGCCAGCAGCTGCTCCCCGTACTTCACGTAGTTGGTGCTGACCATTTCCATGTCGACGCCGGCCGGCAGCGCGGCGGCCGCGGCGTCGGCGCCGTCGCCGGCCAGCCCGTGCAGGATCAGCTCCTCGACGCCGGTGTAGTCGCTGACGACGAAGCCGCCGAAGCCGTACGCGCCTTTGAGGACGTCGTGCAGGACGTAGCCGTTGCCGTGTGCGGGGACGCCGCTGATCGTGTTGAAGCTGGCCATCACAGTCGCCACGCCCGCCTCGACGGCGGCCTTGAACGGCGGCAGGTAGAGGTTGTGCAGGCGCTGCAGCGAAACGTCGACGGTGTTGTAGTCGCGGCCGCCTTCCGCGCCGCCGTACGCGACGAAGTGCTTGGCGCACGCGGCGAGGCGGTCCGGGGACGAGTAGTCGCCGCCCTGGTAACCGCGGACCTTGGCCACGGCCATTTGCGAAGCCAGGTAAGGATCTTCACCCGAGCCCTCGGCGATGCGCCCCCAGCGCGGCTCGTGGGTGACGTCCATCATCGGCGCGTAGGTCCAGTGGATGCCGCTGCGCCGCGCTTCCTTCGCCGACACCGTCGCGTCGGCGGCCGGCACGCCCGGGTCGAAGCTCGACCCCTGGGCCAGCGGGATCGGGAAGTTCGTGGTGTAGCCGTGGATGACGTCGAGGCCGAAGATCAGCGGGATGCGCAACCGGGTCTGCTCGACCGCGATCTTCTGCAGCGCGTTCAGCTTCGCGGCGCCCACCACGGAGAACACCCCGCCGAGCTGACCCGTCGCGAGCGACGTCCGCGCGAGGTCTTCGGTGCCGACCAGCTGGAGCTGCCCGAGCTTCTCGGCGAGGGTCATCTTCCGGAGCAGGTCTTCGACCCGCGGGTTCCGTTCGGGCCGCGCGGCGGGGTCCGCCGCCGCGGCCGGGGCGAGCGCCGAAGCGACTCCCCCGGCGGCCAGGAGACCGCCGACTCCGGCGAGCAGGCTTCGCCGGTTGACGCCGTCGGCGGACGGCGAAGCGACTGCTTGGCTCTCGGGCTGTTCCATGGCGGGGACCCTTTCGAGAGAGGACGAGGGCCGTCAGCATAAGCACGATCAGGGCCCGCCGACCGGGTGGTTTTTCCTTCCCGCGAACGCTTGTGGTCCGGCCACGCGAGTTCTACGGTCGGATGCGGACCGACACGTGGAGGGGGCACCGTGCGGGCGTTCGGAGCTGTCCTGGCAAGCGCTTTCCTGATGGCCGGCGCGGCACCCGCCCTCGCGGACGCGACGTGGTCGCCGTCCCCGATCGCCTGGACGACCTGCCCGGACGACCCGGACAACCCCGGCGTTCCCGACGGCGAGTGCGGCACGCTCCGGGTGCCCCTCGACTGAAACCGGCCGCAGGGGCCGTCGATCGGCCTCGCCGTGGCCCGGCACCGCGCCACCGACCCCGCCCACCGCCTCGGCGTCCTGCTGGCCGACGCCGGCGGCCCCGGCTCGTCCGGTGCGGAGATCCCGTTGTCCCCCGGCTACTTCGGCGCGGAGATCCGGGCGCGGTTCGACATCGTGGGCTTCGACCTGCGCGGGACCGGCCGCACCGACTACATCGACTGCGAGACCACGCCCGACGATCCCGGCGACGAGCCCGCCGACCAGGCGGAGTTCGACGCGCTGCGCGCCCGCAACCGGCAACTGGTCGCCGACTGCCGCGCGCGGAACCTGCCGGTCTTCGACCACGCCGACACCGCCACCAACGCCCGCGACCTGGACGCCGTCCGCCGCGCGCTGGGCGAAGACCGGATCAGTTTCCACGGCGCGTCCTACGGCACGCTGCTGGGCCAGCAGTACGCCGAGCGGTACGGCGACCACGTCCGGGCGATGGTGCTGGACGGCGTCATCGACCACAGCGTCGATCTCGCGCACTTCGTGGGCGACCGGGCCGCCGCCGTGGACGAGCTGTTCGGGCAGTTCACCGCCTGGTGCGCCCGGACGGCGACCTGCGCGCTGCACGGCCGCGACGTCCTGGCGACCTGGCGGCGGGCCCAGATGGCCGCCGACGGGATGCCGTTCCCGCACAACTGGTTGCGCGACCAGGTGTACGCGGACATGCGCGTCCCCGACTGGGACGACGTGGCCCGGGTGATCGCCGACACCGCCGCCGGCACGTCGCCGGTGCGAGCCGAGTTCACCCCCAACTACGAGGCGGTCCGCCTTGCCGTCGTCTGCCAGGACTTCGACCTGTGGATGCCGACGTTCGCGCGGTATTCGGCGATGCACGCCGAAGAGCTGCGCCGGTCACCGATCATGCGCGGCAGCACGATCGGCCACGGTGAAGCCACCGCGTGCCTCGGCGTCGCCGGCCCGCCCGCGAACCCGCCGCACCGGCTGAACGTCTCGAAAGCGCCGCGGATCCTGCTGCTCAGCAGCCGCTACGACCCGGCGACGCCGTACGCCTGGGCCGTGAACGCCCACCGCCAGGCGCCGGCGAACACCACGCTGCTGACCTACGAAGGCTCGGGGCACGGTGCCTACCGGCGCACCCCGTGCACCCTGGCGGCGGTGGACGGCTACCTGCTGACGCCGAAGACGCCGCGCCACGACTTCAGCTGTCCCGCCTGAGCCACCACCGAACGTCCGTCTACCTGCATGAACATCTCCCTTGGGGTACCCGAGTGGTACCCGGGAGCAGTGGCGGAGAATCACGGGACGCGGTAGCTCGCGGGTCAATCCTTGACATGACGCCAACAGGGACTTACCGTTTTCCCACGCCGCCGGGTTGTCCAGACCATTTACATCGTGAAAGGACACCTCGATGCGCTTGCGTTCCCTGCTCGTCCTGCTGGCGGTCCCGGCACTGGCCGCCGCCACCGCTCTCCCCGCATCGGCCGCCGACCCGTCCGTCGCCCCGGGCGGCAACTTCGACCTGGGGATCTGGCAGCTGCAGGAGCCGGTCGGCTCCCCCGGCTCGCCGACCACCATCTCGTCGTCCCGGCTCAAGGGCGCGAACGGCTTCCAGGACAGCTACTTCTACACCGACACCCGCGACGGCGCGATGACCTTCTGGGCGCCGGAAAAGGGCGTCACCACCCCGAACTCGAACTACGCGCGGTCCGAGCTGCGCGAGATGAACCGCGACGGCTCGGCCGCGAACTGGTCGCTGAGCGGCTCGCACAAGCTGAACGCGACGCTGCGCGTGGTGTCGGTGACGTCGAACGTGTGCGTCGGCCAGGTCCACCTCGGCACGGGCGGCTCGTCGACGAAACCGTTGCTGGAGCTGTACTACCGGTCCAGCGGCGACATCGTCCTGGGCACGGAGAACTCCCCCGACGGCGGCCAGACGTCGCACACCGTCGGGCACGTGGCGGTCGGCAAGACCTGGACCTACACGATCGGCATCTCGGGCGGCAACACCATCGACCTGACGGTGAACGGCAGTGTCACCCACTACTCGATCCCGTCGTCGTTCAAGGCGTACAGGCAGTACTTCAAGGCGGGCTCGTACAACCAGTCCTCGTCGGACAGCACGACCAAGGGCGCCCGGGTGGCGTTCTACGGCTTGACCGTCTCCCACAGCTGACCGCCTCCGGCCCGGTGGCCGCCACCACCGGACCGAAGCGGGCGTCAGCGCCAGCCGAGCTCCGGGGCCACGTGGGTCAGGATGCTCTCCAGCACGTGGACGTTGTAGTCGACCCCCAGCTGGTTCGGGATGGTCAGCAGGAGCGTGTCCGCGGCCTGGACCGCCTCGTCCTCCTTGAGCTCCCGCACCAGCTCGTCCGGCTCGGCGGCGTACGAGCGCCCGAAGATCGCGCGGGTGTTCTCGTCGATCATGCCGACCTGGTCGCGCGAGTTGCGGTCGCCGCCGAAGTACGCGCGGTCCTGGTCGTTCGTCAGCGCGAAGATGCTGCGGCTGACCGACACGCGCGGCTCCCGCTCGTGGCCGGCCTCCGTCCACGCCTCGCGGTAGGCCTCGATCTGCTTGCGCTGCTGGACGTGCAGCGGCTCGCCCGTCTCGTCGTCCTTGAGCGTCGAGCTCTGCAGGTTCATGCCCAGCTTCGCGGCCCAGACGCTCGTCGCGTTCGAGCTCGACCCCCACCAGATGCGGTCCCGCAGGCCCTCGGAGTGCGGCTCGAGCCGCAGCAGGCCCGGCGGGTTGGAGAACATCGGCCGCGGGTTCGGCTGGGCGAAGCCCTCGCCTTCGAGCAGCTTGAGGAAGACCTCGGTGTGCTGCCGGGCCATGTCGGCGTCGGTCTCGCCGTCGGCGGGGGCGTACCCGAAGTAGCGCCACCCCTCGATCACCTGCTCGGGGGATCCCCGGCTGATGCCGAGCTGGAGCCGGCCGCCCGAGATCAGGTCCGCCGCCCCGGCGTCCTCGACCATGTACAGCGGGTTCTCGTAGCGCATGTCGATCACGCCGGTGCCGATCTCGATCTTCGAGGTCCGCGCCCCGATCGCCGAGAGCAGCGGGAACGGGCTCGCCGCCTGCCGCGCGAAGTGGTGCACGCGGAAGTACGCGCCGTCGACACCCAGCTCCTCGGCCGCGACCGCCAGGTCGATCGACTGGTGCAGGAAGTCCGCGGCGGAGCGGGTCTCGGAGTGCGGGCTCGGCGACCAGTGGCCGAACGAGAGGAAACCGATCTTCTTCACACCCGTCCCAGCGTCCGGCGGCCGGAAATGATTCCCGGGTGTGAGCGGGCCGACCGCCGCCGCACCCCGCGCGCGGCGACGGCCGGGCCCGCGCCCGTCAGCCGCAGTGCTCGCTGCGCTCCTGGTCGGTCATCGGCGCGGTGTGCTGCGTGATGTCCCCGGTCGAGCCGGGTACCGGGCCGTCCGCGTCGAAGTCCTGGTACCAGATGTAGTGGTCGTAGAACTTGTCCGGGAAATGCATTTCGTAGGTGCCGTGCACCTTCTGCATCTTCGGCGCGCGTTCCACCCAGCCCTTTTCGCCGGGCCGGACGTCGACGTTGGTCGCCTGCCCTTCGGTGTGCGACGATTCCCAGGTGTGCTGGTAAGACGTCTCGATGGACACCTTGAACACTTCCGAGAAACCGTATTCCGCGGAAAGCGACACGCCGAAACTGTTCGATTCGCCCGTCGTGTCGGACCAGTTCACCGTGCTGCGCTGCAGATCGCCGGTGCAGTTGAACGCCGCTTCCCCGACCTGGTGCCCGGCTCCGGTGTGCTCCTCCGGCGGGCCGGCCGGGTGGAACACGCACGAATCCGTTCCGTTGTCGCACTTGTCGAGCAGTTCCCGCGCGGTGGGCTGGCCGTCGGCCGACGCGCCGGGCGCCGTGAGCACGAGGCCGGCGGCGGTCAGCAGGCCGAGGCCCGCCGCCGTCCAGGCGTTTCGCTTGCTGGTCATGGTGATCACTCCTCGCTCAGCTGAAACCGATGGACTGGGTGCGGTCGTTCATGAACGACCCGACGTTGCCGGTGTTCTCCTTGAACGGGCCGTCGCGGTCGCCGCCGAGGTTCGGCTCCGGGTAGAGCCAGACCCAGCAGTTCCCCCACGGCTGCACCGAGGAGATCTTGTTCTTCCAGTCGTCGCCCAGGTCGAACTGCCAGTTGACCCAGCCGTCCTTCTTGCACAGTTCGGGTCCGGTGATCGTCAGCGAGTTCCCGGTGTAGTCGGGCCCGTCGAAGAACGTGCCCTGCACGACGTCGCCGTCCGCCTCCGCGAGGGCGAGCGAGCGCTGCGTGCCCGTGGAACAGTGCTGCACACCGGTTTCCGCGTTCAGCACGCAGTGGCGGGTGACGTCCGCGGCGGCCGCGGGAACGGCGCCGAGCAGGGAAACGGCCGAAGCGGCGGCCGCGACCGTGACGGCTGTTCTGGTCCAGTTGTTCGCCATTGTGGTTCCTTTCTCCGGAATCGAAAAGATCTTCGCCATCGAAAGTACGTCGATACGGACGAATCGGGGCGACTCGTGCCCATCGGGACTTCGGGGTCTGCCTGAATCCTCCGCGGATTCCGGCGCCGGACTGCGGGTGATCGGGAACCGGGGTACGGTACGCCGTCCGCGTTAGGATCGGGCGATGACGCTCACCGACGACGAGACGCGGATCGTGGCCCTCGTGGCGGAGTTCACCGACGAGCGCGTCCGGCCGCGCGTCCGCGAATTCGAGGCCGACGACGTCTATCCCGGCGAGCTCATCGACGAGATGAAAGCGCTCGGGTTCTTCGGCCTGCTGGTCCCGGCCGAATTCGGCGGCGTCGACGTCAGCACGGCGTGCTTCGCCCGGGTCACCGAGGAACTGGCCCGCGGCTGGATGAGCCTGGCCGGCGCCATCGGCGGGCACTCCGTGATCACCTACCTGATCAAGACCTTCGGCACGCCCGAGCAGCGCGAAAAGTACCTGACGGCCATGGCCGAAGGCACGATCCGGGCGACCATGGCGCTCACTGAACCCGGCGGCGGCAGCGACCTGCAGGCCATGCGCACCCACGCCACCCCCGACGGTGACGGCTACTCGATCACCGGCTCCAAGACGTGGATTTCCAACGCCGCCCATTCCGGGCTCATCGGCCTGCTGTGCGTCACCGACCGCGACGCCTCGCCGGCCCACCGCGGGATGAGCGTCCTGCTCGTCGAGCCCGGCGACGGCCTGGCCGTCTCCCCCAAGCTGCCCAAGCTCGGCTACCGCGGCGTCGAGGCGTGCGAGCTGGTCTTCGACGGCCGGCGCGTCGGCGCCGACGCGGTGCTGGGCGGCACCCCGAACGAGGGCTGGGCGCAGATGATGCGCGGCCTGGAGGTGGGCCGCGTCCAGGTCGCCGCGCGAGCGGTGGGCGTCGGGCAGGCGGCCCTGGACGACGCCGTGAAGTACGCCCAGGAACGCGAGACGTTCGGCAAGCCGATCTGGCAGCACCAGTCCGTCGGCAACCTGCTGGCGGACATGGCCACCAAGGTGCGCGCGGCGCGTCTGCTGACGCTGGACGCCGCCGCGAAGCTCGACGCCGGGGTGCGCGCCGACATGGAGGCGGGGATGGCGAAGCTGTTCGCGTCGGAGGCCGCGATGCAGGTCGCGCTGGACGCGATCCGCGTCCACGGCGGCTACGGCTACTCCAAGGAATACGACGTCGAGCGCTATTTCCGCGACGCGCCGCTGATGATCGTCGGCGAGGGCACCAACGAGATCCAGCGCACCGTCATCGCCGCCCAGCTGATCGCCCGCCACCGGATCCCGCCGACCTGATCTTGAAAACCCGGCCGGGTGACACGCCGCCGATAACTTGACTCATTCCAGAGAAGCCCCCTAGGGTGACCGGCGTGATGACCGACTTCGAGGCGCAGCTGCGGGCGGTCTCGTTGCGGGTGACGCGGCCGAGGCTGGCCGTGCTCACCGCGCTGCGCGACCACCCGCACATCGACACCGAGACGGTGATCGCACTGGTCCGGGCCGAGCACCCGACGGTCTCGCACCAGACGATCTACGACGTCCTGCGGGCCCTCACCGACACCGGCCTGGTGCGGCGCATCCAGCCCGCGGGCGCGACCGCCCGGTACGAGTCCCGGGTCGGGGACAACCACCACCACGTCGTGTGCCGCACCTGCGGTGCGATCGCGGAC
Organism: Amycolatopsis sp. NPDC005961; assembly: GCF_040629235.1. Lineage (NCBI taxonomy): Bacteria > Bacillati > Actinomycetota > Actinomycetes > Pseudonocardiales > Pseudonocardiaceae > Amycolatopsis > Amycolatopsis sp. NPDC005961. The sequence goes on from NZ_JBEXVF010000009.1 coordinate 110,936, forward strand.
GTCGAGTGCGCCGTCGGCCACACCCCGTGCCTGACCGCCTCGGACGACCACGGCTTCGTGATCGACCAGGCGGAGGTCGTCTACTGGGGCACGTGCCCCGACTGCGCGGCCGACCCGAACATCCCCATCATTGCCGCCTCGGAAGGAAGTAGATGAGCAACACCCAGGACAACGCCGGTTGCCCGGTCGCGCACGACTCCGTGACCGCACACGGCAGCGAGAGCGAGAACCCGGCGATCGACGCCCCGTCCGCGAAGACGGGCGGCCGTCCGCGCACCAACCAGGACTGGTGGCCCAACCAGCTCGACCTGAAGGTGCTGCACGCGCACTCGACCAAGGCCAACCCGCTGGGCGAGAACTTCGCCTACGCCAAGGAGTTCGCCAAGCTCGACGTCGAGGCCCTCAAGCGGGACATCACCGAGGTGCTCACCACCTCGCAGGACTGGTGGCCGGCGGACTTCGGCCACTACGGCGGCCTGATGATCCGGATGAGCTGGCACGCGGCGGGCACCTACCGCATCCACGACGGCCGCGGCGGCGCCGGTGACGGCGGTCAGCGCTTCGCGCCGCTGAACAGCTGGCCCGACAACGCCAACCTCGACAAGGCGCGCCGCCTGCTGTGGCCCGTCAAGCAGAAGTACGGCCAGAAGATCTCGTGGGCCGACCTGCTGGTGCTGGCCGGGAACGTCGCGCTGGAGTCGATGGGCTTCGAGACCTTCGGCTTCGGCTTCGGCCGCGTCGACACCTGGGAGCCCGAGGAGATCTTCTGGGGCACCGAGGAAAGCTGGCTGGGCGAAGACCGCTACGCGAGCGACACCGAGATGGTGCCCGACCTCGGCGCGACCGAGATGGGCCTCATCTACGTCAACCCCGAGGGTCCCCGCGGCAGCGCGGACTTCGAGGCCGCGGCGCACTTCATCCGGGAGACCTTCGGCCGGATGGCGATGAACGACGAGGAGACCGTCGCCCTCATCGCCGGTGGTCACACGTTCGGCAAGACCCACGGCGCCGGTGTCGCCGACGACCACGTCGGCCCGGAGCCCGAAGGCGCGGAGCTGGAGTCGCAGGGCCTCGGCTGGCTGAGCACGCACGGCAGCGGCAAGGGCGCGGACACGATCACCAGTGGTCTCGAGGTGACGTGGACGGACAAGCCGACCGAGTGGAGCAACCGCTTCTTCGAGATCCTCTTCGGCTACGAGTGGGAGCTCACGACGAGCCCGGGTGGCGGCAAGCAGTACGTCGCCAAGGACGCGCCGGAGATCATCCCGGACGCGTACGACCCGAACAAGAAGCACAAACCGACGATGCTCACGACGGACCTGTCGCTGCGCTTCGACCCGGTCTACGGCCCGATTTCGCGCCGGTTCCTGGAGCACCCGGACGAGTTCGCGCTGGCGTTCGCCAAGGCGTGGTACAAGCTGCTGCACCGCGACATGGGCCCGGTCAGCCGTTTCCTGGGCCCGTGGGTCGCCGAGCCGCAGCTGTGGCAGGACCCGGTACCGGCCGTCGAGGGCGACCTCGTGGGCGACGCCGACATCGCCGCCCTCAAGGCGAAGGTGCTGGAGTCCGGCCTGTCGGTCGGCCAGCTGGTCAGCACGGCGTGGGCGTCGGCCTCGAGCTTCCGCTCCACCGACAAGCGCGGCGGCGCGAACGGCGCCCGCATCCGCCTCGAGCCGCAGCGGAGCTGGGAAGTCAACCAGCCCGAGCAGCTCGCGACGGTCCTTTCGGCCCTGGAGGGCATCCAGCGCGAGTTCAACGAGGCCGGCGGCGCGCAGATCTCGCTGGCCGACCTGATCGTGCTGGCGGGCTCGGCGGCGGTCGAGAAGGCGGCGCGCGACGCCGGCGTCGAGACGACGGTGCCGTTCCGCCCGGGCCGCACGGACGCGACCCAGGAGCAGACCGACACGGAGTCGTTCAAGGTGCTCGAGCCGCGCGCCGACGGGTTCCGCAACTACCTGCGGGCGGGCGAGAAGACCCAGCCGGAGAAGCTCCTGGTCGAGCGCGCGTACATGCTCAGCCTGTCGGCCCCGGAGATGACGGTCCTGGTCGGCGGCCTGCGCGCACTGGCGGGCGACCGCCACGGCGTCCTGACGGACAAGCCGGGCGTGCTCACGAACGACTTCTTCGCCAACCTGCTTTCGCCGGGAACGCGCTGGAAGGCCTCGGAGTCCGAGGAGAACGTGTACGAGATCCTGGACGCGAGCACGGACAAGCTGAAGTGGACCGCCACGGCGGTCGACCTGGTGTTCGGAGCGAACTCCCAGCTGCGGGCGTTGGCCGAGGTGTACGCGAGCGACGACGCGCGGGAGAAGTTCGTGGCGGACTTCGTCGCGGCTTGGACGAAGGTCATGGAGCTGGACCGGTTCGATCTGGTTTGATCCTTGGCTCGGTGACGGGCCCGGCCGATCCTCGGGGATCGGCCGGGCCCGTTCCTTTTGGGCTACTGGGCGCGGTCGACGAACGGGGCGGTCCGCCTAGCGGCGCGCGCTGAACGCCACCGACGCCGCGAAAACCACCAGCACCCCCGCCAGCCCGGCCATGCCCACACCGAGCGAACCGGCCGCGGCGAGCGCGCCGACGAACAGTGGGCCGCCCGCGTCGCCCAGTTCGCGGCCCGCCTCGGCCGCTCCCATCGTCTGGCCGAGGCGTTCCGGTGGCGTCGCCGCGGCCAGGTGCGCGAACCCGATCGGCGTCGCCAGGCCGGTTCCGGCGCCGATGGCCAACGCGGCCACCAGGAGTCCGGCGATCCCCGGCAGCACGATCGCCGACGCCAGGCCGAGCGCGGCCAGGACGAGCCCGGCCACAATGCCCGTCGCGTCGCCGATGCGGCCGGCGTCGCGGGCCCGCCCGGCCCACGGCTGGACCAGCGCTCCCGCGGCCGCCAGCAGGGACACCACCACCCCCGTGACGAGCGGCCCGAGGCCCGCGGCGGCACCGGCCACGGGCAGGAACCCCACTCCCACGGCGACGGCCGCCGTCGCGCCCGCGAGGGTCGCGGTCGGACGGAGAAACCCTCGGGTCGCGAGCCGGCGCGCGAGGTCGAGGATCGTCTGCCGGGTCCGGGGCAGCGGCTGCACGACGGGGACGGCCGCCGCGGCCCAGGCGGCGACCGCGAGCGCGAGCCCGCCGAGCGTGCCGAACAGCAGTGCGTACCCGCCGAGCGTGATCAGGACGCCGCCCAGCGCCGGGCCGAGCGTGTAGCCGAGGCCCTTCCACGCGCCGTAGCCGCCGAAAGCGCGGCCGTGGCCGGTCTTCGGCGCCAGCCGGGCCACCAGCGCCCCCGCGGCCGGGGAAAACGCGGCCGCGGCGGCCCCCTGCCCGAGCCGCGCCAAGCCGACCAGCGCGGGATCGCCCGCGAGCACGAAGGCCGTCGACGCGACGGCGAACGCCACCAGCCCGCCCAGCAGCACGGGCCGCGGCCCGACGCGGTCGGCCAGCGCCCCGAACACCGGCTTCAGCACGATCTCGGCGCCGTCGTAGACCGCGAGCAGCAGACCCAGGGTCAGCAGGGACGCGTGTTCGCCTTCGGTGTAGCCGCCGAGCCCGGCGGCGATGCTGTGGGCACCGAACGCCGTGACGAACCCGGCCGCGTAGACGGGGACCAGCCGCTTGTCCATCACTACCTCGTCACGGCCGGGGCGGCCCGTCGATGCCCGGGAACACGGTCACATCTGGTGCAGGGCGCGGAAAACCCGGTCGGTGTACTCGGCCAGCCGCTCGGCGCAGTGCTTCAGCCGCTCGTCGGCGTCCGGCGCGGCCGGGGCGCCGAAGACGTCGCGGGCCTTGATGTCGCGGTGCCACCGGCGCAGCCGCTCCAGGCTCTGCTCTTCCTCTTCCAGCTCGGCCATCGTGAACTTCCCGACGCGGATCTCCTTGTCGATCTCGGCGTCGAACTTGCCGCAGTCGGCCAGGAACTCCGCCCACTCCTCGGTGCGCTCCGCGGTGAACAGCGCCTCCAGGCGGGCGGCGTCCGGCGCCGACCGCCCGGTCGCGTCCAGCACCAGGACCTCGCCGTCGCCGCGCCCGGCCAGCTCGACCACCCGGGCCACTCCCCCGGCGAACACCGGCGCGTCCGGCACGGCCCAGGCGCCCTGGCCCAGCGACAGCGCCCCGACGCGCCGAAGCTCGCGCCAGACGGCGACGCGGTGGCGGCTCGGCTCGGCCGGCACCCGCACCACGAGCACCGACCACCGGGGAAGGTCAGTCACGGGGACGAATGTAGCACGTGTTACATCATGAGACGTGCTCCTGCGGACGCAGGGCGTCGACGATCAGGTCGAGCAGCCTCCGGATCCGCTCCGCGTCCTGATCGGCCGAAGTGGACAGGAACACGCCGAGCAGCATCAAGGTGACGTCTTCCGGGTCGACCCCGGCGCGCAGCGTGCCCGCGAGCGCCCCCGCGTCGAGGATCGTGCCGATCGCCGCGGTGATGCGCCGGCGCGTCGCCGGGGTCGCGATGCGGCCGGAAGCCAGGCTCGCGCGCAGGACGTCGCCCATACCGCGCTTCGTCTGCACGAAAGCCGCGTAGCAGTCCATCCACGCGCGCAGCGCGGCGTCCGGCGGAAGCTCCCCGAGCAGCGCCGGCGCGCTCGCGGTGACGTCGTCCAGTTCGGCCGCGTAGACGGCCTCGACGAGCGCCTCCCGGGTCGGGAAATGGCGGTAGAGCGTGCCGATGCCGACGCCGGCCTCGCGGGCGATCGCCTCCAGCGCGACGGTCCCGTCGGCGATGGCGAAAGCGGCCCGCGCGATCGCGACGAGCTTTTCCCGGTTGCGCCGCGCGTCGGAGCGCACCGAGCGGCCGGGTTCGGGCGAAGACAAAACGGAGGCACCTCCGGTTGTGCTACTGTCGGTTTAACGGAGGTTCCTCCGCTTGACCATCATCGCACGAAGACGGGACTACGCATGCCTTCCACCGAAAGTGCCCCGCGACCGGGTGGCGCCGGCACGCTCGCCGGCCGGACCGTCGCCCGCGTCGGGTACGGGGCGATGCAGCTCGAACGCCTCCACGACGACCGCGACGCGGCTGTCGCGCTGCTGCGCCGAGCCTTCGACCTCGGCGTCGACCACGTCGACACCGCGCAGTTCTACGGCAACGGCTTCGTCAACGAGGTCATCCGGGCCGCCGTCCGGCCCGGGGACGACGTCCTGGTCGTCAGCAAGGTCGGCGCCGACCCCGACCCCGGCGGCCCCGTCCCGCTCCGCTTGGCGCAACGCCCCGAGCAGCTGCGGGCGAGCGTCGAGGACAACCTGCGGGCGCTCGGGCTCGACCGGATCCCGCTGGTGAACCTGCGCCGCGCGGACCGCGGGCCCGGCCTGGTGGCCGAGGGCGACCAGGTGGTCGACCTCGACGACCAGCTCGCGGTGATGACGGCCCTGCGCGACGAGGGCAAGATCGGCGCGATCGGGCTCAGCCACGTGACCTCCGACGCCCTGCGCCGGGCGCTCCCGGCCGGGATCGCGTGCGTGCAGAACGCCTACAGCCTCGTCAGCCGCGAAGACGAAGACTCGCTCGAACTCTGCCTCGCGGAGAACATCGCCTGGGTGCCGTTCTTCCCGCTCGGCGGCGCTTTCCCCGGCCTGCCCAAGGTGACCGACGAACCGGCGGTGCAGGCGGCCGCCCGGGAGCTGGGCCGCACGCCGGCGCAGGTCGGGCTGGCCTGGCTGCTGCACCACGCCCCGAACGTCCACCTCATCCCCGGCACCGCGAGCGCGGATCACCTGGCGGGCAACATCTCCGCCGGCGACATCGTGCTCGACGCCGAGACGCTGGCCGCCCTGGACGCCGTCCCGTCCCGGTCGCTGGGCGCCACGCTCGGCTGACGCCAGGGCGGGCCGGTTCACCCCGAGGTCCAGCAATGCTTGCCCCGCCCGGGCGGGGTACTCACGTGCCGAAGTCGCCGACCTCGGCGTAGGCGCGGACGATCGCGCGCGGGTCGTCTTCGGAGCCGACGACCCGCGCCGCCGCGGCGCTGCGCCAAGCCGCCCACTACACGGCTTCCCCAGCCGGCTAGGGAAGCCCGACCACCGTCCGCGGCGTCAACCGGCCCTTCTCCGGATCCCGGGTGATCTCCCCCGCCGTGACCGCGGACGTCAACGCCCCGAGGGCGTCCTCCGGGCGGTAGATCGTCTCCAGCAGCGTGAACCGCTGCAACTCGCCGACCGGACACCCGCCCCGGCGCGCCAGTTCTGCCAGCAGGGCTCGCCGCAACCGCAGCAGCTGTGGCGTCAGCGAGATGTCGACCAGGGTCCCCTCGGCGTCCCGCGGGTCGCGGTAGCGGATGCCCGCGAACTCGTCCACCGCCCACAGTTCGCTCTTGAACGTCGCCAGGTGCTTGACGTCCGCGGTGACGAACACCAGCACGCGCGCTTCGCCGTCCTCCGCGACCAGCTCGACCGAGCACCCCTGCTCCGGGTGGTTCCCCGCCGGGGCGGTGATCAGCACCTCGTGCCCCTTGCCGCGGGCCATCGGTGCGACCAGCGGCCACGCCTCCGGACCGTCCAAATGGGTCAGCACGGGCCCGGTCAGCCCGAGGTCGCGGGGATCTTCGGCGACGCGCACCGCCAGGCCCGCCGGCACTCCCGCGGGCACCGCCGAACCGACGATCACCAGCTCCAGGTGGTGATCGGCGAGCCGGTCGGAGAACTCGCCGAACACGCGGAGCGCGTCGGCCGCGAAGCCGCCGCACTCGACGTACGTGCCGCCGCGCTGGGAGCGCAGGGCCGTCGCCGTCCACGCGTCGAGGTACCGGACCAGCACGTCCCGCTCCACCGCGGCGTGCTGGTCGAGGCGCCCTGCGCGCTCGGCCACGTCCCCGGTTTTACCGCAGCAAATCGCTTCGCACCAGGGCCGGTACCCCGATAGGCTCTGCCGATGTCGATCACCGCGGCCGACGTCGAAGACACCGTGCGGACGACCACCGCGACCCTCGCCGGAGCGCGCGGCGGCGACTGGGACGCCCGCGCCGGCACGATGGACTGGACCTGCTGGGAAACCGTCGAGCACATCGCCGACAACTTCTTCTTCTACGCGGCCCAGCTCGGCCCGCGGGTCGCCGACACCGGACGTTCGGTGCCGTTCGCGTGGGCCCAGCACCGGGAAGGCGGCCCCGGCCTCGTGCTCTTCGCCGACCGCGCCGCCGGTCCGGCCGGGCTGCTGCGGTGCGTGGACGCGTGCGGCGCGCTCCTGGTGGCCATGGTGCGCACCACGCCGCCGGACGTCCGCGCGCACCACGACGACGGCGTCCTCGACACGGCGGGCTTCGCCGCGATGGCCGTCGGCGAAACCCTGGTGCACATGCACGACGTCACCGAGGGGCTCGGTCTCCCCTGGACGCCGGACGCCGACCTCTGCCGCCGCCTGCTCGCCCGCTTCTTCCCCGGTGCCCCGGCCGACACCGATCCGTGGTCGACGCTGCTGTGGGCGACCGGGCGCGGCGAACTGCCCGGCCACGCCAGGCGAACGGACTGGCGGTGGGGCGTTCAGCCCTCCGGGTAGAACAGGAACAGCGTGCAGCCGGTGGCGCTCGCGGGCACGTGCCACGTGCCCGCCGGCGCGTGCAGGAACGTGCCCGCCGGGTGCTCGCGCGCGCCGTCGTCGAACGTGCCCGCGGCGACGTAGACCTCCTCCGGCCCGGGTTCGTGGACGTCCCGGCGCGGCCACGACGTGCCGGCGTCCATCTCCAGTACCCCGGCGTGCGCGCCGGTGGGCCCGGTCCACAGTGGACGGAACCGGATGCCGGGGAACAGTTCGCGGACGGGTGCTTCCCGGACGGTGGCCCAGGTGTAGCCGTCCTGCTCGAGGATCTCGGGGTGCATGAGCGCCACGATGCCCGTGCCGGAGGGGCCGGGCCAGTGTCCGGGAAGACACTTCGGGGTACTTTCCTGCCATGCATCGCGTGGTGGCCCTGGTGCGGCCGGTGCAGTCGACGTTCGAGCTGGGCTGTGCCGCCGAGGTCTTCGGCACGCCGCGGGCGGGCGTGCCCCGGCACTACGAGTTCGAGGTGTGCGCGGAGACGCCCGGGCCGGTGCCGACGACGGCCGGGTACGCGATGTCCGTCTCGCGCGGCCTGTCCGCACTGGACCGCGCCGGCACCGTGATCATCCCCGGCTGGGCCCCGGTCGAGGCCTCCTTGCCGCCGCGCGCTGCTGCGGGCCCACGCCCGCGGCGCGCGGCTCGTCACCATCTGCTCCGGCGTGTTCGCCCTCGCCCGCACGGGCCTGCTGGACGGCCGGTCCGCGACGACCCACTGGGGCCGCGCCGAGCAGCTGCGGCGCGAGTTCCCCGAGGTGCGCGTGGAGCCGGACGTGCTGTACGTCGACCACGGCGACGTCGCCACCAGCGCCGGGGCGGGCGCGGGGATCGACCTGTGCCTGCACCTCGTCCGGAAGGACCACGGCGCCGCGCACGCCGCCCTGGTCGCGCGGCACATGGTGATGCCACCGCACCGCGAAGGCGGCCAGGCGCAGTTCGCCCCGCCTCCCCCGCCCCCGGACGCCCTGGACGGCCTGCTGGCCTGGGCGGGTGACCGGCTCGGGACGGCGTTGCCGGTGCGCGACCTGGCCGCGCACGCCGGTGTCTCGCCCCGCACGCTGGCCCGGCGCTTCGCCGAGAAGCTCGGCACGAGCCCGGGCGCGTGGCTGCTGGCCCGCCGGGTGACGGAGGCCCGCACGCTCCTGGAGGAGACGGACCTCCCGGTGGAGGCGATCGCGGCCCGGGTCGGCCTGACTTCGGCGGTCAACCTGCGCCGCCGGTTCCGCGCTCAGGTGGGGACGACGCCCGGTGCCTACCGGCGGGCATTCCGCACGCCGTAGCCGCACGACGTCCCAAGCCCTGGGCGCGATTGCGTCCGGGTGCCGGCAAGGGGTCCACTCGGCGCATCCGCTTCTCCGCCGGAAGGATCACCATGTCGGTCACCGACGAGCTCCTGGCCAACAACGCCGACTACGCCGCGAACTTCACCGGGCCGCTGCCGCTGCCGCCCGCCAAGCACGTCGCCGTGCTCGCCTGCATGGACGCGCGCATCAACGTCTACGGGGTGCTCGGCCTGAACGAGGGCGAAGCCCACGTGATCCGCAACGCCGGTGGCGTGGTCACCGAGGACGAGATCCGTTCGCTGGCCATCAGCCAGCGACTGCTCGGCACCGAGGAGATCATCCTCATCCACCACACCGACTGCGGCATGCTCACCTTCACCGACGACGACTTCAAGAAGTCGATCCAGGAGGACGTCGGCGTCAAGCCCGCCTGGGCCGCGGAGGCGTTCAGCGACCTCGACGAGGACGTCCGCCAGTCGATCGCGCGGATCAAGAACAGCCCGTTCGTCCCGAAGAAGGATTCCGTGCGGGGCTTCGTGTTCGACGTCGCCACCGGGAAGCTGGCCGAGGTCGTCTGACCGGGCGACCGGTCACCGGCGGCTGACCGCGGCGGCCGCGGCCAGCGCGACCGCGAACACCACGTAGGAAGCGAACAACCCGCCGGCCGAGCTCAGGGTGCCGCCGATCGCGCGGCCCAGGAGCTGGCCGACGCACTCGGCCGTGATCACCGCGGTGGCCAGCTCGGTCGCGGTGAGACCGCCCGGCCCCGCGGTGGTCGCCCGGACGTACAGGCCGGGATAGGCGAGCCCGACGCCGATCCCGGCCGCCGTCCACGCGGCGAGCACCACGGCGAACGGTGCGCCGGTGGCCAGCACCGCCGTGCCGAGGGCGGTCAAGCTCAAGCCGGTGGCGGGGAACCGTCGCGCGAACAGGCTGGTCACCGCCCAGGCGAGCGGCGCCGCGCTCAGGACGATCGCGGCTTGGCCGAGGCCGGCCCCGTACCCCGTCGTCAGCAGGACGGTGATCAGGCTGTCGGCGCCGAAGTAGCCGACGGCGAACAGGACCATGGCCGCGAGCGCGGCGGGCGTCCCGGGCCGGAGGCGGGCCGTTCCCGCCGGCAGGATCGCGACCATCCCGGCCGCGGCGACCACCGCGCCGGCGAGCGCGAGCGGCCACCACCCCGCGCTCAGCACGACGCCCGCCGCGCCCAGCGGCACCAGCAGCGTGCGTCCGAGCGGCCGCGTCGCGGCGTCGGCGGGCGGGTCGTCGCGGACGGCGCGCACGACGAGCAATCGTCCGAAGAGGACGAACGGCACCGGCACCAGCAGCGTCCAGCGCCACCCCACGAGGTGGTCCAGGCCGAGCGTCGCGGCCGGACCGACCAGTGCGGGCCCGATCCACATCGCCGACGACGCCGCGATCACCCGCAGGCGCAGCCGCTCGTCGAGGTGCCGGATCGCGGAGCTCACGCCGAACACCGCGAGCAGGCCACTGGCGAGCCCGGTGCACAGCTGCCCCACGGCGAACGCCCACGCGCCCTGGGCGGTGGCCGCCACGACGAGGCCGCCGACGTAGGCGAGCATCCCGGCGGCGAGGGTGCCCCGCGTGCCGAGCCGGCCCAGCACCCGGCTCGCCAGCGGGAGCGCGACGAACAACCCCAGGGTCGAGCCGGCGATCAGCAGCCCGAGCCGGTCCTCCGCGGCCAGGTCCCGGGCGACGACCGGCAGGAGCGTGGAAGCGACGAAGCCGGTGACCGCCGCGGCGAACTCGAGCGCGACGATCCCCACCGCGAGGAGGAGCGTTCCCCGCGGCAGCACGGTCATGTGTACAGCTCGCGGTCGTACGCGTTGATCTGCACCGGGACGCCGTCGGGATCCGGGACGCGCAGCGAGCGCCCGAACCCTTCGTCGAGGACGGGCCCGGGTGCGTACCCGGCCGCCCGCAGCCGGTTCGCGACGTCTTCCAGCGGCTCGTCGGTCTCGAAGGCCAGCTCGCAGCGGCCCGCGTCGCCGCGGTGGAGGGCCAGCATCCCGGCGTCGGCGGGCATCTCGACCCAGCCCCCGGGCCGCGACACCGGCCCGGGCGTCAGGCCGAGGACCGCGTAGAACCGCGTCATGGCCTCGACGTCCGAGCTGTAGCGGATCGGCAGCACTCGCATCACGGGCGTTCCTCGCTTCGTCGCAGGTGGTCCTCGAGCACGCGCTCGACGTAGGCCGAAAGGGATTCGTCGGCGTCGACGGAGGCGTGCTTCACCCGCCGGATGAGCTCGGCCGGCAGGTAGACGCTGAACTGCCGCTTGGCGTGGTCGGGCATGCCCACATGCTAGCAAATGAGCTTACCCGCAAACCCGGGAAAGAAACGTGCGCTCTCAGCCTGCTCGAGCGGCCGACTCGTTCCGCCTCATCGCGCCGCCGATCAGCAGCGCCAAGCCGTTCGCCAGGGCCGGGGCCAGGTCCAGGTGCAGCGCCGCCAACGCCGGGTCCACCTCGTACGCCGCGAGCGCGCTCGGCGAGGGCCGGCAGTGCGTCCACAGCCCACCGGTCAGGATCATGGCCAGCAGGCACACTGACGCCGCCTCCTCGCCGACCTCCGGCACGTACCGGCGGACCTGCTCCGCCATCGCGCCGAGCCCGGCCAAGGCGGACCGCTTGAAGCGCACGACGGCGCCGGTGGACACGTTGTGTTCCAGAACACCCGCCTGCGCGCCGATGAGGTCGCACAGCACCGTGCGCCTCGCCAGCGAGTGGGCCACGACCGCTGCGAACCGCTCGGCCCGCTCGCCCGCCGGCCGGTCCGGCTCGACTCCCGCGGCCAGTTCGCCGGCCAGTTCGGACAGCCAGTCCGACAGCGCCCGGTCGAGCAGCTCGAGCAGCACCGCCTCACGGGATTCGAAGTAGCGCAACACATTCGACTTCGCGAGCCCGACCCGCCTGCTGAGCTCGTTGAGGCTCACGTCGGCCACCGGCATCTCGTCGAGCATCGCCAGCGCCGTGTCGAGGATCGTGCGGCGCCGTTCCTCTCTCTGCTCGGCGCTGCGGGCCCGCTGGAACGTCATGCCATCCAGCCTAACGCCCGGCGGGCGAAATTGAAGACCGGCAGTCTCTTGACAACAGACCGACGGTTCCTTAGCGTCGTCCTCATAACAGACCACCGGTCCGAAAGGGCCGCCACGGAGGGAACCGCCATGGGCGAGAACTGGACCGAACGCGACGTCCCGAGCCAGAAGGGCCGCGTCGCCGTCATCACCGGGGCCAACACCGGACTCGGGTTCGACACCGCGAAGGTGCTGGCCGAGCGCGGCGCGACGGTCGTGCTGGCCGTCCGCGACGTCGAAAAGGGCAAGCAGGCCGCCGCCCGGCTCGGCGCCAACGCCGACGTCACGGTGCAGCAGCTGGACCTGGGCTCGCTGGACTCGGTCCGGGCCGCCGCGGCCGACCTGCACGGGACGCTGCCGAAGATCGACCTGCTCATCAACAACGCCGGCGTCATGTACCCGCCGAAGCAGACCACGCGGGAGGGCTTCGAGCTGCAGTTCGGCACGAACCACCTCGGGCACTTCGCGTTCACCGGCCTGCTGCTCGACCTGCTGCTGCCGGTCGAGGGCTCCCGCGTGGTGACGGTCGCGAGCATCGCCCACCGCATCCGCGCCTCGATCCACTTCGACGACCTGCAGTGGGAGAAGTCCTACGACCGCGTCGCGGCCTACGGGCAGGCCAAGCTCGCCAACCTGATGTTCGCCTACGAGCTGCAGCGCCGCCTCGCCCCGCACGGCACGACGACGTCGATCGCCGCCCACCCCGGCGTGGCGCGCACGGAGCTGATGCGCAACACCCCCGCCATCGCCCGCGCGCTCTTCCCGCTGGTCGCCCCGCTGTTCACGCAGAGCTCGGAGCGCGGCGCCCTCCCGACCCTGCGGGCGGCGACCGACCCCGCCGCGCTCGGCGGCCAGTACTACGGCCCCGCCGGCGTGGGCGGCTATCGCGGGCGTCCGCAGGTGGTGGCGTCCACCCCGCAGTCCTACGACGCCGGGATCCAGCAGCGCCTGTGGGCGGTTTCGGAGGAACTGACGGCGGTCAAGTTCCCGGTCGGCTGACGACCCCGCGGAGAAGGCCGGCGCGACATTCCTCGAGCGCGCCGGCTAGAGCCAGTCGTGCTCGCGGGCGTAGCGCGCCGCTTCGTGGCGGGTGCGGGTCTGGGTCTTCTGCATCGCGTTGGACAGGTAGTTGCGGACCGTGCCCTCCGCCAGGTGCAGCTGCCCCGCGATGTCGGCCACCGAAAACCCCTCCCGCGTCGCGCGCAGGACGTCGAGCTCGCGGTCGGTCAGCGGGCAGTCGTCGACGACCGCCAGCGCGGAGACGTCCGGGTCGATCCAGCGCTTGCCCGCGTGCAGCGTCCGGATCACCGACGTGATGTGCGCCGGCTCCGCCGACTTGCTCACGAACCCCTGCACGCCCAGCTTCAGCGCCTTCCGGAGCACACCGGGGCGGGCGTGGCGGGTCAGCATCAGGATCACCTGCTCCGGCCGCGCGCGCCGGATCTCCGCGACGGCGCCGAGACCGTCCACAGTGGGCATTTCGAGGTCGATGACGAGCACGTCCGGGCGGTGCCGCAACGTGGCCGCCACCGCTTCCTCGCCGTCTTCGGCCTCGGCGAGCACCGTGATCTCGCCCTCCAGCGGCAGCAGCGCCGCCAGAGCCTTCCGGAGCAGGGCTTCGTCGTCGGCGAGCACCACGGTGGTCATCGGCCGTCCTCCCGGGTCTTCATCGCCGGGAACGTCGCCGCCGTCAGGAAGCGGCCGTCCGTCCGCGACACTTCCAGCTCGCCGCCGTTCTCCCCCAGGCGGTGCCGCAACGCCGAGAGCCCGCTGAGCTCGGGCGGCCCGTCCTCGTTCGCGCCGTCGTTGACGATCGCGATCCCGCACCGGGACAGGGTGATCCGCACCTGCCGCGCCTGCGCGTGACGCAGGATGTTGGTCGTCGTCTCGCGCAGGACCTGGCCGAGCAGCTCTCCGACCCGATCGTCCACTTCGGACTCCCGCTCGACGCGCACGTGGATGCCCGCCGCCTCGAAGAGGTTCTTCGCGTTCTCCAGCTCGGCGGAGAGGTTGAGCCGGCGCTGGGCGTAGGCCAGCTCCTTGGTCTGCACGATGGTGTCGCCGACCAGGCTGCGCACCTCCACCAGCTCCTCGCGCGCCCGGTCGACGTCGCTGTCCAGCAGCTTCTCGGCGAGCGCGACCTTCAGCTTCACCACGTGCAGCGTGTGGCCCTGGATGTCGTGCAGGTCGCCGGCGAAGCGCACGCGCTCCCGGATCACGGCCAGCTCCGCCTCCCGCTCGCGCGACTGCTCGAGCTCCGCGATCAGGTCGAAGAACCGCTGGCTGGCGAACATGAACGCGGTCGAGATCAGCATGGCGACCGCGGGCACGGCGACGTACTGCACCAGCCGCGGCCCGACGCGGTCGTCGTGCACCAGCAGGTTCGCCGCACCCACGACGGCGACCAGCGCGCCGAGCCCGAAGAGGGCCGCGATCCGGTGGCGGCGCAGCGGCGGGATGAGGAACGACCCCACCAGCGACAGCCCGTAGAACGCGGCGCTGTCGTCGGTCAGCGCCCCGGCCAGCCAGACCACGGCCGTGACGACCAGGCTGGGCCGCGCGACGCGCAGGTAGTCGCCCGCGGTCCAGCGCTCGGCGGTCGCCAGCGCCGCGACCAGCCCCACGAGCTGGATGACGACGTGCCACCAGGTCCGGGCGGTGAACACCAGCAGCAGCACGCCGACGAACGCGAGCGGCGGGATCGTGGTGATCAGGTTGATCCGGCGCAGGCGTTCCTGGACCGCCCCGCCGGTCCAGGAGCTCCTGCGCGCGATCGTCGGCACCTCCATGATCCGAGCGTATCGGGCCGGGCGGGCCGCACCAGTGACACTGCGTCATACATCTGGGTGACGTCAGCACACTGCCCGGCGGCGGCGCGGTCCGCTGGAATCGGAGCATGTCCACGACACCCGTCATCGACGTCGATCGCCTGAACCTCACCTACGGCGGGTTCGCCGCCGTCAAAGACCTTTCGTTCCAGGTGGAACGCGGGGAGCTCTACGCGCTGATCGGCACCAACGGCGCCGGGAAGACCTCGACCCTCGAAACGGTCGAAGGTCACCGCGCGCCGTCCTCGGGCGCCGTGCGCGTGTTCGGGAAGGACCCCCGCGACCGCGCCGCGGTGCGGCCGCGGATGGGAATCATGTTGCAGGAGAGCGGGTTCTCCCCCGACCTGACCGTGCGGGAGACCGTCCGGCTGATCGGGGGCCTCACCGAACGCACCGACGACGTCGGCCGCGTGCTCGGCGTCGTCGACCTCACGCGCAAGGCCACGACGAAGGTCGGCCAGCTTTCCGGCGGCGAGAAGCGGCGGCTGGACTTCGCCACCGCCGTGTACGGCACCCCCGAGCTGGTCTTCCTGGACGAGCCCACCACCGGCCTCGACATCCAGTCCCGCGACGCGCTCTGGGACGCGGTGGACCGGCTGCGCGAGGACGGCTCGACCGTCGTCCTGACCACCCACTACCTCGAAGAAGCCCAGCAGCGCGCCGACCGCATCGGGCTCATGCACCAGGGCGCCTTCCACCGCGAGGGCACCGTCGCCGAGCTGACGCGGACCCTGCCCGCCACCATCCACTTCGGACTCCCGCCGCACGCGCCGTCGCCGCCGCTGCTCGCCAAGCGCGGCGCGGACGGCAAGTTCCTCGTCGAGACCTTCGGCCTGCAGAAGGACCTGCACACGCTGCTCGGCTGGGCGCAGGACAACGCCGTGGAGCTGCGCGACCTCCAGGCCGGGCCGACCCGGCTCGACGACGTCTTCCGCGCCATCGACCACTCCTGAGAAGAGGACCTCTGCCATGCTCACGATCGCTCGTGGCGAGCTGATCCAGATCTTCCGCAACCGCCTCGTCCTGGTCACCGCCCTGGTGCTGCCGGCCGCGCTCAGCGCGTTCTTCATCGCCAAGCACGACCTCTTCACCGAAATCGGCAGCCTCGGCTACATCGCCACGCTGGCCCTGTTCTTCGTGGCCGGCATCGGGCTCTACACCACGACGGTGACCACCCTGGCGTCCCGCCGCCAGAACCTGTTCCTCAAGCGCCTGCGCTCCACCGCGGCGGGCGACGCCGGCATCCTCGGCGGGCTGCTGCTGCCGATCACCGTGCTCTCGGTGCTGCAGATCGCCGTCATCCTGGGCGCGCTCGCGATGGTCGCCGGGTCGCCGGCGGACCCGCTGCTGCTGGTCGTGGCCGTGGTGTCCGTCGTGGCCATGATGCTCGCGCTCGGCCTGGCCACGGCCGGCCTGACGAACTCGCCCGAACACGCGCAGGTCACCACGCTGCCGGTCAGCCTCGGCGTCATCGCCGTGTCCGGCTGGGTCGGGGTCACCGGCACCGGGGACCTCACGCTGCTCAAGCGCCTGCTGCCCGGCGGCTCGGCGACCGAGCTGGTGCTGAACGCCTGGAACGGCGGCGTCCCGCTCTCCGACTCGCTCGTCCTGTTCGGACCCACCCTGGCCTGGGTCGTCGTCGCCGTCGCGCTGGCCACGCGGCTCTTCCGCTGGGAACCGCGCCGCTGACCGGCGGCCGGAACGACAAGAGGGGAACTCCGATGCGCAAGACCTTGCTCGCCGCGGCCTTGGCCGTGTTCGGCACGACCGTCCTGGCGCCGGCGGCGTCCGCGGCACCGCTCGACTGGGGCCCGTGCCCGGCCGGCGCCTTCCCGACGCCGGACCTTCAGTGCACGACGATGAAGGTGCCGCTGGACTACCGGAACCCGGACGGCCGCACGATCGACGTCGCGGTGTCGCGGCTGCCCAGCAAGAACCCGGACAAGCGACGGGGCGTGCTGCTGACCAACCCGGGCGGCCCCGGCGGCGAAGGGCTGGACTACCCGCAGCTGCTGAAGCTCGTGAAGCTGCCGCAGAGCGTGCTCGACGAGTACGACATCATCGGCTTCGACCCGCGCGGCGTCGGGCACAGCACGCCGGTGACCTGCGATCTGACCCTCGACCAGATGATGGTCGGGAACCTGCCGTACGCGAACGGCCCGGCGGACGTCGTCAAACAGGCGGCGGTCGCGAAGGCGGAAGCGAAGCAGTGCGCCGACGCCGGGACCGGGCCGATGCTGCCGTACGTCACGACGGCGAACACCGCGCGGGACATGGACCGCATCCGCGCGGCCCTCGGTGAGTCCACGGTGTCCTATCTGGGTGCGTCCTACGGCACGTACCTGGGCGCGGTGTACACGAGCATGTTCCCCGAGCGCAGCGACCGGTTCGTGCTCGACAGCAACCTCGGGCCGGGCGGCTACGACATCGACGCGATGCGCAACTTCGGCCGCGGGATGGAGGACCGCTTCCCGGACTTCGCGAAGTTCGCCGCGGCCCACCCGGAGTACGGGCTCGGCACTTCGCCGGCGCGGGTGACCGCCAAGTTCCACGAGCTGGCGGCGCGGCTGGACCGGAAGCCGGTCGAGGGCATCACCGGATCGCTGTTCCGCGGCTTGACGTTCGAGGGGCTGTACAGCACGAACCTGAAGCCGCTGGCGGAGAACTGGCAGGCCCTCGACCAGGGCCGGGCCCCGAAGACGCCGGGCCTGACGCCGGACGATTCGGCCGAGAACCTCTTCGCGGCCCGGTTCGCCGTGCTGTGCGGGGATTCGTCCTGGCCGAGGTCGGTGGCGGGCTACCAGGTGGACGTGGCGATCGACCGGATCCGCTACCCGCTGCTCGGCGCGGCGACGGCGAACATCGCGGCGTGCGCGTTCTGGCCGTCGGCGCCGGTGGAGCCGAAGGTGCGGATCACCGGCCGCGGGCCGGCGAACGTGCTGATGGTGCAGAACGAGCGTGACCCGGGAACACCGCTGGCGGGCGCCCGCAAGCTGCGCGCGGCCTTCGGCGACCGCGCCCGCATGGTGACGATCGACCAGGGCGGCCACGGCGCGTACCTGTTCGGGCCGAACGGGTGCGGCAACACGACGGTGACGGAGTTCTTGGTCAGCGGCTCGCATCCGGCGCACGACAGGTATTGCGCCGCCGAGAACCGCTGACCTTCCCCGGAGCCGCGCCGCGAGCAGGGGTGCTCGTGGCGCGGCTCCTCAGTCCGCTGCCACCTGGATGATCGTCTTACCCGGCACGCGACGCCGCCGGGCGAACGCGTCGGACGCCTCCGCCAGCGGCAGCTGGAGCGTGGGCCGGTCCACCGCGGTCACACCGGCTCGGCTCTTCAGCCTGCTGCCATGCGGATGCTCCTCCCGCCGGGGACTCGACGCCGCCGGGCGAACACGTCGGCCGTCTTGGTGAACGGGTGCACCGCTCCGACCGGAGACGTCAAACTACCGCCCCGCGCTCGCCGAGCCAGATCCGCGAACGTGGCGTGGGTCCACCACGGCCACACCCGCTCGGCTCCTCAGTCCGCTGCCACCTGGATGATCGTCTTGCCGGGGGTGCGACGCCGCCGGGAGAACGCGTCGGACGCCTCCGCCAGCGGGCGCACCTCTCCGACCAAGGGCTTCAACCGTCCGTCACGCACCCGCTGGGCCAAGTCCGCGAGCCGGACGCGGTCGGGTTCGACCACGAAGAACACCGCGCGGCCGTCCTTCGGCCGGACCGTCGGGGGCTCGGCGATCGTCACCAGCGTGCCGCCGGGGCGTACCAGTGCCGCCGACTTCGCCAGCACCTCGCCGCCGATCACGTCGAGGACCACGTCGGCCTGCTCCTCCAGGTCGGCTTCCGGCTCCTGGAAGGCGTGGGCGCCGAGGCCGAGCGCCAGGTCGCGGTCGGCCGCGCGGCCGGTCGCGATCACCCGGGCGCCCGCCTCCGAGGCGAGCTGGACGGCGATCGATCCCACCCCGCCGGCGGCGCCGTGGATCAGCACGGTCTGGCCGGTGGTGAGCCCGCCGTGGTCGAACAGCCCTTGCCACGCGGTCAGCCCGGAGATCGGCAGTGCCGCGGCCACGGTGTGCTCGATGTCCGCCGCCAGCGGCGCGAGGTTGCGCGCCTCGACGGCGGTGTATTCGGCCAGGGAGCCGTCGCGCGTCCAGTCCGCGAGGCCGAAGACCCGCTGGCCGACGGTCAACCCGGTGGTGCCGTAACCCAGCTCGGTGACGACGCCGGACAGCTCGTGCCCGGGCACGCTGGGCGTGCGGTCGCGACCGGCGCGGTCGGTCCACGTGGCGGGCCAGGTGAGCTCGCCGGGGGTGAAACCGGCCGCGTGGACCCGCACGACGACGTCGTTCTCGGCGGCGTGCGGGTGGGGCAGGTCGGTCAGGGTGAACCCGGCGACGCCCGCGTCGCGGTCGGTGACGGTGATGGCTTTCATGGTTTCTCCGCTTCAGCTCGGCCAGGCGGAGCCGAGGACGCGCTCGACGGTCGTCGTGCGCCGGTAGCCCGGGAGGAAGTGTTCGATGACGTCGGCGTTCACGGTGCCGTTGGTGGTGTCCGGGCGGTTCTTCTGACCCTCGAAGTAGGCGGCCAGGAACTCGTTCTTGAAGTCGCCCCGCGGGTGCGCGGCGACGATCTCCGCCACCCGGCCGTCGTCCAGCTCACCGAGGCCGAACCCGACGATGTCGGTCAGCACGCCGAAGTGCGTCGTGGCGATCTCCGGGCCCATCCGGCCGGGGATGCCGGGCGTGGTGTGCAGCGCGATCGCCGTCCAGACGGTCTCCGCGGCGGCCGCGGAGAACCCGCGGTCGAGCAGGAACCGGCGCCCGTGGTCGGCCCCGTCGACCTCGAACCGTTGCTCCGCCTCGGAAAACGGGGTCGCGAGGCCGGTGTCGTGGAACATGGCCGCCAGGTAGAGCAGCTCGGGGTCCGGGTCCGCGCCCAGGCGCTCGGCGTGGATCCGGCCGAAGAAGTAGACCCGGCGCGAGTGGTGGTAGACGAGCGGCCCGGCCGTCGCCTGGAGGTGCCGCGTCGCCTCGGCGACCGCAGGGGTGTCGGGGACCTCCACGCCCGCGATGACTTCGGTCATGACTCCCGCCTTCCGGTTCGGGCTCGAGTGCCCGGTGCGATCGACGGTAGCCCTCGATTCAGTTACGTGCAACATCTGTAACGTAACCCACGTACCCGAGCTCGCCGCACGCGCCCGGCGACGACCGGGCGCATGCGGCGGGCGGGCTCACTTCGTGGAGGCGATGAAGTACACGACGATGCCGATCAACGCGAGGACTTCGCTCAGCACGAAGGTCGAATAGCCGATCGTCTGCAATTTTCCTCGCGCTTCCGGCTGACGGGCGGTACCATTGATGACGGCCGCGAAAATGAGGCCGACACCGATTCCCGGGCCGATCGCGCCGAGCCCGTAGCCGATCGCGGCGAGGCCGGGATTGATGTTGGCGGTCTGGGCCAGAACAGCGTCGTTCATGGACGTTCCCCTTTACTTCTTGGCGCACCGGACAAGAGAACTGCGCAGCTGCGTCGAAAAGAGGGATTTCACCGGAACCAATGGTTCGAACACGGCAAGGATATCAGAAAACGGCAGGAAACGTCCTTGCACGGAATGCGTTACCGCGTTTCGCCCACAGCGAAGAAGCCGGGCGGGATCAGTCCTCTTCAGTCTCCGCGGAAAGGAAAGCCGCCAGGTCGTCGGTGAACCGCAGTAGCAGGTCGAAGAAAGTCCGGCGGTCCGCCGGGGCCCACCCGGACAGCGCGTCGCCGAACCAGCCGAGCAGGGTCGTGACGTACCGGCCGGCCAGGTCGGCGCCGTCCGGGGTCAGCTCGACCAGGCGGGCGCGCCGGTCGTCGGGGTCGGCCAGGCCGCTCACCAGCTTGCGCCGTTCGAGCACGTGCAGGTGCCGCGTGACGTGCGGCCCGGCGACCTGCATCCGGTCCGCGATCTCGCCGACGCGCATCGCCTTACCGGTCATGTGCAGAGCCAGCAGGATCGACAGCCCGGGCCGGTCGAGGTCGGCGCCGATCTGCTTCATCGCCCGCTCCCCCAGGCCGCTGCGGTTCATCAGGTTGCCCAGCTGCACGAGCCGCGGCAGCACGGAACGCAGCTCGTCACCGGCGTCTGTGGCGGCCATCACACCTCTTAGATAGCTAACTTAGGTATATAGTTACGTCATACCGCTGATCTTCTCCGGCATTGTCGCACCCGCAACATAGATACCTAACTTAGCTATCGGGGGTCACCATGAACACCACACCACGGTCCGTCCTGATCTCGGGCGCGAGCATCGCCGGCCCCGCGCTGGCCTTCTGGCTGCGGAAGGCCGGGTTCGCGGTCACCGTCGTCGAGAAGTCCGCCACGATCCGGGACGGCGGCTACCCGATCGACGTCCGCGGCACGGCCCTGGACGCCGCCCGGCGGATGGGAATCCTCCCCCGCCTGCGGGACCTGCACATCGATTCCCGCCGGCTGACCTTTCTCGACACCGACGGCAGCGAAGTGGCTTCGCTGGAGCCCAACGCGATCGTCGGCGGCATCGACGGCGAAGACGTCGAGGTCCGCCGGGGCGACCTGACGAGCACGCTGTACGACCTGGTGCGCGACGACGCCGACTTCCGGTTCGAGGACAGCATCGAGACCCTGGCGCAACACGCCGGCGGCGTCGACGTCACCTTCCGCAGCGGCCGCCAGGCCACCTACGACCTGGTGTTCGGCGCCGACGGCCTGCACTCGGCCACCCGCGGGCTGGTCTTCGGCGACGAAAAGCAGTTCCACCACTACCTGGGCTACAGCTTCGCCGGCTTCACCATGCCCAACGACTTCGGCCTCTACCGCGAGGGGCTCGCGTGGAGCACCCCGGGCAAGGGCGCGGCGCTCTACGCCGTCCTCGAAAGCAAGGACATCCACGGTTTCCTGGTCTTCGCCAGGACGGACCCGCCGATCGAGGCGTTCCGGGACCCCGAGGCCCAACGCGATCTCGTGGCCGCGACGTTCGCGGGCGAGGGCTGGGAGATCCCGCGCATGGTCACGGCGATGCGCGAAGCCGACGACCTGTTCTTCGACGTCGTCAGCCAGATCCACCTGCCGCGGTGGACGGACGGCCGGGTCGCGCTCGTCGGCGACGCCGCCCACGCCCCGTCCTTCCTGACCGGCCAGGGCACCAGCCTCGCCCTGGTCGGCGCGTACGTGCTCGGGCACGCCCTGGCCACCATCCCGGACCACGCGGCGGCGTTCGCGGCCTACGAGAGCCGGTTGCGCGGCTTCGTCGAACGCAACCAGGCCCTGGTGGGGGAAGGCAAGGCCACGTTGTTCCCGACCACGGCGGAAGCGCTCGAGCGGCGCAACGCCGCGCTCCGGCAGCTCACGAAGGCACCGGCGCCCACGCCCCGGCCCGAGCACTCGGCGCTCACACTGCCGGACTTACCCGGCTAGAAGGCCTTCAGCACGCTCGCGAGGATGATCGCCGCGCACACGATCCCGTTGACGATCCGGTGGTCCACCAGGATGGCCGCGAACTCGCGCAACGTCGCGCTCGGCCAGAAGTACCACGCCGTCGGGGCGCCGATCACCTGGCCGTTCACCTTCACCTCGCGGGCGATCAGGGCCGCGCGCAGGACGTGGAAGTTGTTCGTCACCACCACGCAGCGGTAGCCCGGCTTTCGCGAGCGCATGAGCCCGGCGCTGAAGGCCAGGTTCTCGCGCGTGGTCCGGGACCGGTCTTCGAGCACGATCCGCTCGCGGGCGACGCCGTGGGCGACGAGGTAGTCCGCCATCGCGTGCGACTCCGGCAGGTCCTCCCCCTGCCCCTGGCCGCCCGAGGTGACCAGCAGCGGCGCGCGGCCCTTGCGGTCCTCGGCGGAAAGGACCCGCACCCCGCGGTCCAGCCGGCCGGCCAGCAGCGGTGGCACGTTCTTGCCGCCGAGCAGGCCGGAACCCAGCACCACGACGAAGTCGAGCGGGCGGCGGCTGCGGACGCGGCCGTAGACCAGGGAGTACAGCAGGAAGCAGACGAACAGGAACGACGCGTACGCGACGATCCCGTCGACGCTGTCGCGGACCGCTTCCAGGGGCGCCCAGCCGAGCTGCCCGACCACGAAGCCGAAGACGATCAGCGCCACGATGCCGGCCCCGGCGGCCAGGGACAGCAGGTTCGCCGGGCGCCGGCCTTCGCGGCGCAGCATCGTCACGCCGTTGCCGATCAGGAACACCGCGAGCACCACGATCGTGAGGGGGATCAGCGCGAACAGCCCGAACGCGACGATCGCCGCGGCCTCCGGCGAGATCGACGCCAGCAGCGCGAGCAGGGCGAGCCCGAAGAACGCGAGCGCGAAGAACAGGTAGAAGCCGTTGCGCAGCTTGCGGCGGTCGAGCAGGAAGCTGATCAGGAAGACCGCGAAACAGAAGACGGCCGCGGCGAGCGGGAGCAGCGCCGGGTTCACGCGATCTCCAGCCGGCGCCAGGTCGCGAGGAACACCAGCGCCGCGGCGATGGACCCGAAGGAGGCGAACGAGCTCGCCGCCAGGTAGACGACCCAGGCGTTGTCCCGCACGGTTTCGTCGTAGCCGCCGCCGATCAGCGCCGCGCCGAGCAAGAGGGTGCCGAGGGCCAGGAACACCGCTCCGCCGAGCGCGGCGAGGGTCACGACGAGCACCCGCGGGATCCGGCGCGGCCCGTCGTTCCGGTGCACGGCCCCGCGACGCGCGAGCCACCACGACGCCAGGCAGGCGAGCCCGAGGGCGATCGCGTCGGCGGCGAGGGTGTCGGAGAGCCGGTGCCACTTCGCCGTCACCGTGTACGCGCCGATGCCGACCGCCCAGGAGAGCAGGAGCACCAGCGTCACGCCGCGCCAGCGGTAGGGCACGACGAGCAGGGCGGCGAACAGCACGGTCATCGCGATCGCGGTGTGCCCGCTGGGCAGGCTGTTCTCGGCGTAGTGCCCGGTCAGCGGCACGAGCGACGGCCGGGGCAGCACGTACCGCTTGAGCACCTGCGTCACGAGCTGCCCGGCCACGATCACGCCCACCGCGGCGAAGGCGAGGTCCGCCCGCCGGCGCAGCAGGCCGACGAGCGCGACCACCACGACGGCGGCGGCCAGCGAGTACACGGTGATCCGGCTCAGGGTGCCGTCGGCGGCGGCCTGGTCGCGCGCGGCGGCTTCGTCGGCTCCGCGCAACGCGGCGTTCTCCAGCGCCTGACCCGGAACCGTCCGGACGGCGAGAAAGTACACAGCGGCCAGGACGACAGCGCAGACGGCCGCGATGACCAGCCAGCGACGGGCGGGAACCAACCGGGACCTCCACCAGGTGACGCACTACTCCGAACAGAGTAGTCACCTGGCGTGTCCGGACGCACACCGAGGGTTCCGGCGGTCACTCCGGCCAGCGGACCTCGTCCGGGTGCGAGAGGAACTGTCGCAGGTACTGGTCTTCGGTCCGGCTCCGCAACGGGAACGCGAACCGCGAGCCGTCCGGCCAGGTCAGCGTGCGCTTGCGGAAGCTGACCGCCGGGGCGTCCGCTCCCCTGGCCTCCCAGAGGATCCGCGGCTCGGGCGCGTCGGCCGGGTCCAGGTACGTCGAACCGGTCTCCACCAGCGCGACCGACGTCGGCGAGCAGACCAGCCACGGGCCCTTCGCGCGCCGCAGCAGGTCGAGCGGCTCGAGGACCTGGGCGTCCGCCGGGCCGGTCACGTGGACCGCACGCTCGCCCTTGCCGCCGCCGCTCCCCGCCGCGCTCGCCAGGTACGCGACGAACCCCACCGCCGCGCCGATCCCGCGTGCGACGGTCAAGAAGCCTTCCCGGACCAGCCCTTCGCCTTCGACCGTGCCGTCCGGACGGCGGCCGGGGACGGCGAACCGGAGGTCCGCGTCGCCCAGGCGCAGCCCGATCACCGGCTCCCGCCAGTGCTCACGCAGCACCGTCTCGACGCGCTCCCGGAACCCGGGGCGCACCTGCGCGGCGTCGGCGGCGGACTCCATGCGGTCGCCGAACTCGACGGCCTTGCGCGCTAGATGTCCAAGTTCCGCCGGGTCTCCTCCGGGCTCTGGTCCCCGCCGATCGCGCTCTTGTCGAACCACGGTTCGTCCTCCTCCGGGGTGACGGCTTCCTTGCCTTCGCTGAACGCCGTCTTGCCCGCGGCGATGCCGGCCTTCACGCTCGCTCCCGCGACCAGCGGGCTCGCGCCGACCGAGGTGCCGAACATCGTGGTCAGCGCGCGGTTGCCGGGCGTGAACGGCACGCGCGCGGTGTTCTCCAGCGTGTCCAGGCCGAACCGCGACTCCCCGGCGTACCGGCCGAGCCGGAACTTCCGCGTCATCTCCACGACCTTCGTCGAGTACTTCGCGAGGAACTCGATGAACGTGTCGAGCAGCTTGCCGAACTTGCCGAGGTAGCGGGTGACCTTCTGCAGCACGCTCGCGGCCTTGGCGATGGACGCCGTCATCGCGGCGGCGACCGAGCTGCCGAAGCTGATCACCGACGCGGCCAGCGCGGGTAGCCAGATGGTGATCAGCCAGGACACCAGCTCGGTGATGATCGCCTTGATCACCTCTTCGATGACCTGCATGACCATCGACCACATCTGCAGCACCTCGGCGACCGACCCGGCCGCCGAGCCAACGCCGCGGATGCCCGAGGAGAAGTCGCCGAGCGCCTCCTTGGCCGCCTTGCCCGCCTCGTCGACCCACTCGGCCAGCGCCGTGTCGCCGGTCTTCTCGAAGTCCTCGGCGAGGGCGACGAAGCCGTGCGCGATGGTGCTGAAGTTCTCCGACGCGTGCCCGATGGCCGGGCCGTCGCCGGTGACCGCGTGCAGCGCGTCCTGCAGCGGCTGGACCAGCTCGAGCAGCATGTTGAGCCCGTGGCTGACCAGCCAGCCGATCGGGTCCATCGCGAAGGTGACCATGTCGGTGGCGGCACTGGCGACGAACCCCGCGCCGTCACCGACCAGCGCCTTGCCCGCCGAAGCCAGCTCCCCCACGCCGTCCGCCGAGGCGGCCTGCTGGGCGTGCTCGGCGATCGACTTGCCGGACTTGTACAGCGTGCCGACCACCGGCGTGGCCTCCGCCGCGCGGTCGAGGTTGGCGCTCGTGCTCTCGTCGTACGGCTGGACGTCCAGCGCGTCGGCGATGCTCCGTTTCGGCTCGGTCACTTGCCCTGCCCCCCGATCGCGTCGATCTCCGCCTCGTACCGGCCGAACGCGATCACGCCCGCCTCTTCGGTCCCGCGGTACATGTCGGCGGCCTTGGTCATCTTGGTGGTGAGGCCGTCGACGCCGTCCTTCAGCTCGCCCAGCAGCGAACGCAGCTCGCCGAGGCGGTCGGTGTAGCCCTGCTTGGCCCAGATCCCGACGACGCCCCAGGCGGTGTCGGTCACGTCGGCGGCGTCGATCTTGGCGCCGAACTTGTCCGCTTCGCCTTCGTAGAAGGGCAGCTGGCGCGCGTATCCGGAGATCGCGTCGATGTTGGTCTGGATTCCGTCTGACATCGCGGAAGTTCCCTCGGTCGGTTTCAGGAGCGGCGGAGGATCGGGCCCTGGTCGAAGTCGTCGTCGTCCCCCGGAGCGGGACGGCGTCGCGGCCGCGGCGCCTGCTGCTCCGACGCGGGTTCCGGCGCCGCGGTTCCGAACGCCTCGGCCTGGGCCTGCCGGACCTGCCCGCTGACGTCCACGCCGAGCTGGTCGCCGAACGCCTCGTCGACGATGCCGGCCTGCTGCTGGGCGGCCCCGGCCGCGGCCTGGCGCAGGGTGGCCATGATCCGCTGGGCGAGCTGGCCCGCTTCCAGGTGCATCGCCCCGGCGGTGAGCCGCAGGTCGGTGACGGTCCCGCCGGCCCCCGCGACGACCGTCACCGTGCCGTCCGGCGAGGTCACGGTGCTCTCGAGCCGGGCGATCCGCTCCTGCATGTCGCCGACGTCGGCGAACCGGGCTTCGGCCTGGCGCACCTTCGACTGGAAGGTCTCGAACTGGGCGATCAGCTGGTCCATTTCGGCCGACATCGTCACTTCCTTCGCGGTACGGGGCTTCGCCGGATCATGACAGATCACCGGCGTCCGCCGCGGCATTTCGGCGGAATGCGAAGAACGCCCCGCCCGCTCAGCCGATGAAGCCCGCGGCCTTGAGCCAGTCGTGCGCGACGGTGGCCGGCTTCTGGCCGTCCACGCTCACCTTCTTGTTCAGGTCCGTGAGGGTCGCCGTGTCGAGCTTCGCCGCGATCGGGGTGAAGAGCTGCTCGAGCTGCGGGTACTTGCCCGCGACGCCGGCCGCGATCGCGATGGCCGGGTTGTAGGTCGGGAAGAAGTGCTTGTCGTCGTCCAGCACCGCCAGCTTCTGCCCGGCCACGCGCCCGTCGGTGGAGGCGACCGAGCCGAAGCCGCACGGGTCGCCCTTGCCGATGCTCGGGTAGACGACGGCGTCGTTGAGCAGGTGCACCTGCGCGTCGGGCAACGCGAACCCGTAGGTCTTGGCCAGCCCCGGGAAGCCGTCGTCGCGGCTCTTGAACTCCGGGCCCATGCAGGTGGACGCCGCTCCCGGGTCCTTGTTCACCAGCGCCGCGTAGTCCGACACCGTCTTGACGCCGGTCTTGGCCACCGTCGCGGGGTTGCCCGCGATGGCGTACGTGTCGTTGGCGGGCGAGCGGGCCCACCACGTGACGCCGTTGGCCGCGTCGGCCTGCTTGACCGCGTCGTACTGGGCCTGCGGGTCGGCGATCGGCTTGGTCTGCTTGAGGTAGCTGATCCACGCGGTGCCGGTGTACTCCCAGTACAGGTCGACCGCGCCGCTGGTGAGCGCCTGGCGGACGTTGCTCGACCCGGTGATGTTGGTCTTGTCCTGCGGGCTCGCCCCGGCCGCCTGCAACGCGACGAGCGCGATCTGGCCGAGCAGCAGCTGCTCGTCGAACTCCTTGGAGCTGACGCGGATCTGCGCGCCGCTCAGCGCGTCGATCTTCTTGATGGATCCCTCGCCCACCTGGGCGCCGGTCTGGTCCTTGCCGATCGTGCAGCCCGCGGCAAGCACCGCGACGAGCGCGAGAACAGCGGCAGTCGTGCGTCGCATGGGACGTCCTCCTTGAGTCGGTTACAGGCCGCGCGGGTGCAGGACCTCCTCCGCGACCAGGCCCAGCCAGTCGGCGAACAGCGCCAGCGCGGCGACGACGATGCCGAACGTCAGGCTCAGGATCGGGCGGTACAGGCCGATCCCGGCGACGAGCCCGCCGCCGAGACCGCCGCCGTCGATGAACGTCGCCAGCGTCGCGCTCGCGACGGTGAGGACCAGCGCCGTGCGGATCCCGGCGAGGATCACCGGGACGGCCAGCGGCAGCTCGATCCGCCACAGGATCGCCGTCTTCGTCATGCCCATGCCGCGCGCGGCGTCGACGAGGGTCGGGTCGACGCCGTCGAGCCCGACCATCGTGTTGCGCAGCACCGGCAAGGTCGCGTAGACGACCAGCGCCGTCACCGCCGTCGCGGTGCCCGTGCCGATCCAGAGCGCGAGCAGCACGACGAGCCCGATCGACGGGATCGCCTGGCCGAGGTTGCCCAGGCCCAGGCCGATCGGCCGGAGCCACCGGGCGCCGGGGCGGGTCAGCAGGACGCCGAGCGGGAGGGCGATGGCGAGGGTGCACACCGTCGAGATCAGCGTGAGCCGCAGGTGCGCGCCCAGTTCGGTGAAGATCTCGCCGGCGTTGAGGTACCGCTGCTCGATCGAGTCGATCGGCTGCGCCCGCACGAGGAGGAACAGCGCCAGCAGGGCGAGGGCGATGAGCGCCGGGCGGACCAGCAGGCCGAGCCGACGGCGGGGCCGGGCCGGCGGCTCGCGGTCCGGCGCCGGAGCGGGCGTCGCGGTGACCGCGAGCGGTGTCTCGTCGGTGGGCCGCAGCGCCGCGAGCAGGCCGGCGACGTCGCACACCCCCAGCGCGGTGCCGTTCTCGGTGACCGCGACCTCGGTGCTGCCGGTGCGCACCATCGTGTCCAGCGCGTCCCGCAGCGTGGCTTCCCGCGGAACCGCGGGCAGTCCGCCGGTCACCGGCCGGAGTTCCAGGTGCGACACCGGGATCAGCGCCAGCCGCTTCAGGTTCCGCCTCGAGCCGACGAACGACGCGACGTAGTCGTCGGCCGGCGCGGCGAGGATCGCCTGGGGCGTGTCGTACTGCGCGATCTCCGAGCGCGGGCGCAGCACGGCGATCCGGTCGCCGAGCTTGAGCGCCTCGTCGAAGTCGTGGGTGACGAACACGATCGTCTTGCGCACTTCCCGTTGCAGGCGCAGGAACTCGTCCTGCAGCCGGGCGCGCGTGATCGGGTCGGTGGAGCCGAACGGCTCGTCCATCAGCATCACCGGCGGGTCCGCGGCCATCGCCCGCGCCACGCCGACGCGCTGCTGCTGGCCGCCGGAAAGCTCACGCGGGTACCGGAGACCGTGCTCGGGGGTGAGGCCGACGACGTCGAGCAGCTCCCGCACGCGGCCGGCGACGCGGCGCCGGGTCCAGCCGAGCACTCGCGGCACGACACCGATGTTGGCGTCCACGCGCAGGTGCGGGAACAGCCCGACCTGCTGGATGACGTACCCGGTGTGGCGCCGGTGCTCGTCGACGTCGAGCGCCGTCACGTCGGTGCCGCCGATCGTGACCGCGCCCGAGGTGGGCTCGACGAGCCGGTTGATCATCCGCATGGTCGTCGTCTTGCCGCACCCCGACGGCCCGGTCAGCACGACGATCTCGCCCGCCGGGATCCGCAGCGTGAGGCGGTCGACGGCGGGCCGCGCCCGCCCGGGGTAGATCTTGCTGACCTCCCGCAGCTCGATCGTCTCGCCCGCGGTGCCGACTGCCTGCGCCGGCGCCGCTTCGGGGACGCGCCGGCGTCGCAGCGTGGTGAGCTTGCCGAGCACCACGAAGGCCAGGTCGAACAGCAGCGCCAGCACGACGATCCCGAGCGTCCCGGTCAGCACCTGGTTCAGCGAGTTGACCGCGCCGAACCGGCCGAGCCCGTCGAAGATCTCGTTGCCCAGCCCGGGACCCTTGACGTACGCGCCGATCGCGGCGATCCCGATGGTGATCTGCGTCGAGACGCGGATGCCGGAGAGGATCACCGGCCACGCCAGCGGCAGCCGCACGCGCCACAGCACCCGCGCGCGGCCGAGGCCCATGCCGCGCGCCGCGTCCACCACGGCCGGGTCGACGCCGCGCAGCCCGACGATCGTGTTGCGCGTGATCGGCAGCAGCGCGTAGAGCACCAGGGCGAACAGGACGTTGGTCAGCCCCAGCCCGAACGGGCCGATCAGGATGCCCAGCAGGGCGATCGAGGGGATGGTCAGGAACGCCGCGGTCGTGGTGGTCGCCAGGGAGCCGAGCCACCGGCGGCGGTAGGTGAGCAGGCCGACGGTCATCCCCACCAGCACGGCCAGCGCCACCGCCGCGAGGGTGAGGTCCACGTGCAGGATCGCGTCGTTGACGACGTCGATCCAGTTTTCGCGGAGGTACTCCCACAGGCTCAGACCGGGCTCCTCGAGGCGTCGCGGGGCGGAAAGTCACCCCCAGCCCAACACGTTCGCGTGGTCCTGTCCACCGCCGGGTTGATCCACCTGGCCGTATGCAACCGGCGGGTAGGTTGGTTAACCTCCGCCCGTGAGGTTCCTGGGTGTCGTGCTCACCGTGCTGTCCGCCGCCGGATTCGTCGTCGCTCCCGCGCCACCGGCGTCGGCCGCCGCCGACCCGCCCGCCTTCGCGGGCCCGCTGAGCACCCGCGGGCGCTACATCGTCGACGCGAACGGCGACCGCTTCAAGCTGAAGTCCGCCAACTGGCACGGCGGGAGCGGGACGTGGACCGGGTCGGGCGACGTGAACGACCCCGCGAACCACCACGCCGGCGAGATCGCCTACCAGACCCCGCTCGGGCTGGACCGCGCCTCGATCGACACCGTGATCGACGGGCTCGCGCAGCTGGGCCTCAACAGCGTGCGGCTGCAGTTCTCCAACGCGATGATCCACGACACGCGGCCGGTGCCGGACCTGCCCGCCAACCCCGGCCTGCACGGCCTGACCCCGCTGCAGGTGTACGACCGCGTCGTCGACCGGCTCACCGCGCGCGGGTTCGCCGTGATCCTCAACAACCACACCACGACGTCGCGCTGGTGCTGCGGGCTCGACGGCAACGAGCGCTGGAACACCGCGCAGTCCGAACAGCAGTGGCAGGACGACTGGCTGTTCATGGCCCGCCGCTACGCCGCGAACAAGCGGGTGGTCGGCGCCGATCTCTACAACGAGGTCCGCCGCAACGTCTTCGACGACCCGAACTGGGGCTGGGGCAACGACAAGGACTGGCAGCGGGCGAGCCAGCAGGTGGGCGACCGCATCCTCACCGAGGCCAACCGCGACCTGCTGATCATCGTCGAAGGCATCAACTGGACCGGCCTGCCGATCGACGGCTTCGCCCACGGGCGGCCCACGCTGGAGCCCGCCCGCACGCTGTCGCACACGCTCGTCGACTCCGGGAAGCTCGTGTATTCGGCGCACTTCTACGGCTACACCGGCCCGAACCACTCCGGCGCGACCGGCGTCGGCGAGACCCACGACCCGCGCTACCGCGACCTCTCACCCCAGGAGCTGCGCGACACCCTGTACCGGCAGGCGTTCTTCGTCGAGCAGGACACGGGCAAGCACTACACCGCGCCGCTGTGGATCAGCGAGTTCGGCGAGGGCCGCGGCACCACCGACGCCGCTTCCCGGGCCTGGTTCGAGAACTTCGTGAGCTACCTCGCCGAGACCGACACCGACTTCGCCTACTGGCCCGCGGTGGGTTTCCAGACGAACGGCTCGGGTGACGGCTGGTCGCTGCTCGCCTGGGACGCGGCCGGCCACCGCATCGACGTCCTCGACGGCACCGACTGGCGCGGCCCGGCCTGGCAGCGGCTGGTGACCGCGCCGTCGCGGACCGGGCAGATCGCGCCGGCCGAACACTGGTCGATGCTCAATCTGGACTACGCCGACTTCCCGGAGTCGCGCACGGTCCGGGCGCTGGGCGACTGGGATTCCGGCGGCCGCAAGGGCGTCTGTCCCGACGGCCAGCGCCTCACCGGCCTCGCGCACACCGGCGGCCGCGGCCTCTGCACCGGCACGCTGCCCACGCCCACGGCCTACACGACCGTCCGCGACGAGTCCTATGTGGACACCGACTGGGCGTCGGGGTACACGAAGGCGCAGTGCCCGCCCGACCACGCCGTGGTCGGTTACAGCCTCCGGGGCGCGGCGGTTTCCGCGGTGCTGTGCGGCCGCTCCCCCGCCCCGCTCGGCCGCGCCGGCCGCACGGTCTGGTTCGACCGCGGCGACAACCGCCCGGCGGGCGACCCCGGCGGCGACTTCGCTTCGGGCAACTACAAGGGACAGTGCGCGCCGGGCGAATACATCGCCGGGGTGGCGTACACCGGCCGGGTGGGCTCGAGCCGGACGCCGGACGCGCTGCTCTGCCGCTCCTGAGTCAGGCCGGGGACCTGAGGCGCTCCACGAGCATCTGCCGGACCTCGTCGGCCGTCTCGGTGCCGGCCGCCCGGGTGACCGCGTCGGTGACGGCCGGCACGAGCTCGGCGACCAGCTTCCCTTCGAGCGCCGCGGCGAGCTGCTGCGGGTCGACCGGGTGGGCCGAGCTGTCGGTGATGAGCTTGGTGACGGCGTCGAGCGAGGAGCCCAGCGCCGTGATCTTGGCGTCCAGGTCCTTGACGAACTGGGCGTAGTTGCGGTTTCCGGCGCTGTCGAAGACGTTGCCCCACATGAACTGGACGAAGTCGTCGCTGGTGAACGGCATGGCACCCTCCGGGTCGAGGTGGTTGTCGGTGTAGGACTCGTCGAAGTCGACGGCGCCGGCCGAGCCGGGCAGGCTGCCGCCGCTGGTGTACTGGTGGACGTCGTAGCGGCCCGGGTACCGGCCGGCGCCGGGGGCTTCCGGGCGCGCGCCGTACCGGGCGATCACGATGACCAGGCCCGGCACCTCCCACCGGTCCGGGCGCAGCGCGGCGGCGAACGACGCGCTCATGTAGACGGCCGGCCGGACCCCCGCCGCCGCGACGCACCCGCAGAACGCGGTCCCGAAGTCCCGCGCCCCCGCGTCGGGGCGGAACGGGGCTTCGAGGTCCAGCATCGGCGCGACGCCGGTCGCGCCGAGCCGCCGGACCTCGGCGAGCAGCAGGTCGGCCTGCTCCTCCGGACCGGCGGTGAGCTGGGCGTAGTGGTAGCCGCCGACGGGGATCCCGCGCGACTTAGCGCCGGCCACGTGGGTGTCCGGCCGGTAGACCACGCTCCCTTCCTTGCGGCTGTAGGGCGCTCCCCCGTCGGAGACCTTGACCCACGCGAACGCGAGGTCGGTCACCTGGTCCCAGCGAAGGCCGCGCTGGTAGAACGGATGGACGTCGGTTCCCCTGGCCATGGTCGGTTCTCCCTTCGGTCACGTGCCGGTCATTGCCCCGGCTGGAGCGTGGCAACCGGGCAGGTCGGCGCGACGGGCCACCGGTTGCCGGTCGAGACGATCGACGGCGGGAACCCGCCGGGCGCCCGTTGCGAGCACTGCAGCGACCGGGCGGCGCCGCGGGCCGAGTTCAGCGCGACGGTGACGCCGCGGAACGGTTCCGGCCGGGAGTCGAGACGGATCGCGGCGAAGTAGGGACTCGCGCCCGCCACCGTGTTGCCCGTGATCATCGCGTCTTCGATCGGCCCGCTGATGCCCTGGAGCGTGACTCCCGAACCGTCGGGCGCGGCTCCGGTGAACGTGATGTCGTTGTCGCGCACCCCGATCTCGTGCACCGAGTCGCCGTAGATCCCGTCCGCGTCGCCGTCGAGCACGATCGTGTTGCCGGTGACCGTCACCTGGGCCGGGATCCCGCCGCTGTGCGGGGTGATCCGGATGCCGGGGCCGGACGCGCCGTGGCGCCGGATGATGTTGCCGGCGATCTTGTCGCCGGTGGCCACGTTCTGGGAGTCGACGACCCCGGCACCGCTCACCGCGGTCACGTCGAACGTGTTGTCCGCGACGACGACGTCCTCGGTCCGGTAGAGGGAAAGTCCCTTGCCGGCGAAGGTGTTCCCGGTGATCGTCGCGTGCCGGTAGGAGGTCAGCGACGCGCTGAAGTTCACCGTCGAATCGGCGAAGGAGTTCCCCTCGAGCCGCAGGCCGTCGTCCCAGTCGCCGCCGGTGGCTTCCCCGTCGAAGGCGGTATCGCCGATCTGCTCGCCGAAGTGGTTTCCCAGCACTGCCAGCGAGAGCACGTTGCGCTGCACCCCGATCCCCGAGCGGGCACAGCTGACGAATGACCCACCCGAGATCGTCACGCGTTCGACCGCGGTGGCCGCGGTGTTGCCGAGCACCCGGATGCAGTCGCCCTTGCGCGACCCGGGCGTCGCCGGGTGGGCGAAGACGACGTCGCGGACCGTGACGTCGGAGACCGGCATCGAGCAGGTCCCGTTCGCCGTGGTGCACACGCCGGAGCCGATCGCGATCGCGTGCGTCTGCTCGTCGGTGTTGCTCGCCGCCGACGTGTCGATCAGGAGCCGCTGCACGGTGACGTCGCTCGCTCCCGGGTCGAGCGAGACCACCGCGACGGCGGCGGCCTGCTGGTCGCCGACCAATTCGAGCACCGAGCCCGGCCCGGTGCCGGTGAGCGTCACGTGCGCGCCGTGGGTGGACAGCGCGGCGAACCGGTCGTAGGACCCGGCCGGCGCGCGGGACACGCGCCACCGCCCGCTGCCCAGGCAGACCGTGCCGCCGCCCGCGGCGCTCGCCGCGTCGAGGGCGGCCTGGACGGGCGCGCGGTCGTCCAGGCCGTCGTCCGGCACCGCCCCGAAGGCGACGGGGTCGAAGCACCCGCCCGCCCCCGAGCCGGCCCGGGGCACCGCGGCCGCCGACACGACCACCGCGGTCCCTATCGACAAGGTGGCGATCGCCGCGGTCACCAGCAGCGCCCGCCGTCGGATTCGCATCATGCGCATTCCCCTTTGCTTCCCCGGAACAAGATTCAGTAGCCGTTCCTGCTCAGCGCCGGGCGGCGAGAGTCACGTTGAGCCGGTGCACCGCGGGCCCGTAGGTGATGCCGATGAGGACGGACACCTGCCGGGTCCGCCGGGCGGTGACCACCTGGGCCTCTTCTGCGGCGGTGCGGGCGCTTTCCGGCAGCGCGAGGATCGCCAGCAGCGGGATGGTGACGGAGAAGTCGTCGATCACCTCGCCGAGCTGCAGCGGGCCGAGGATGCCCTCCACCCGGACCCGCACCGACGTGAGGCCGGCCTTCGTGATGCTCGCGTCGCCGGCCAGCCCGGCCCGCAGCCGGAACTCGACGTCGTCGAGCACCCGGCAGATGTCGACGTAGGTGCGGGCGGGGTCGGACGAGAACGTGCCGCCGTCGCCCAGGAACAGCCCGGTGCCGGGCCCCAGCGCCGGGTCGACCAACGGGATCACGCCCTGGCCGGCCAGCCCGGTGACCTCCGACGGCGCGTACTGCTGCGTGATCGGCATCGTGAGGCCGCGGACCCGTTCGAGCACGACGCCGGCGGCCGGGGCCAGGCCGGCGATCGCCCCCATCACGGCGGCGGCCGCGTCGGCGACCGGGTTCGGGTCGGCCGTCTCGTCGGTGGTAGCGCCCCGCGCGGCGACGAGGACCATCCGGCCGGTCGCGCTCCTCAGGGCGCCGTAGGAGTTGGCCGCCAGCACGGTGTCCACATAGGTCGCGGACGGCGCGGTGGCGGGGTCGATCATCGCGACCGCCAGCCGCCGGTTTCCCGCCGCCGAAAGGGTTTCCACGTGCTCGGCCAGCGCGCGCAGCCCGGTCGCGGGCGTGGCACCGTCGGTGGCCGAGCCGACGTTCGTCTCCCCGGCCAGGCAGACGAACGTGACGTCGTCGGCGGCCTCCAGCCCGGTGAGCGCGGCCGCGTAGTTCCCCGCCGCCGGCGTGCGGACGCCGTAGATCTTGCTCGGCCGAGGGTCCTGCGCGAGGACCAGGTCGAGGCTGCGGCTCAGCGGCGTCGCGGCGCCGGCCTTGCCGAACAGGGCGATCGCGTCGGCGTGGCCGGTGATCACCAGCGGCGTCGACACGGGCGCGGTGGCACCGTCGGCGTCACCGACGACCGCGACGACGCCGGGCGAGCGCCGGGCCACCGGCACGAGTGCGCCGGTGTCGATGACGACGTCGACCGGTTGGACGAAGGTGGTCATGCCGACCTCCGTCCGTGGTTCCGACGTGGTCGACGCGCGTGGTTCGGCCGGGACGCCCGGTCGAACCACTGCCAATCGTCCACCGGCACCAGGACCGGTTCACCGTCCGCCGAGCAGCGCTCCGCGACGACGGCGGCATCCGTTCTCCCCACGGCAATCCCCCAAGTCGGCTGCCGCGTGGCAACCGGCCACGCGGACCGCCCCGGGAGCGGGCCCCACCCCGAATTCCCCGGACGATGCGGCGACGCTCGCACACCTCGTCGACAGTTCGTCGACAACGGGACGACGCGGCATCGCGGCTCGCCCGAGCGTGACGCGGCAGGTACCGAGGGTTAAGCCAATCTCCTAAAGCAAGACGGCCGGCGGGTCCGCCACTCGCGGACCCGCCGGCCGGGGGCCGTCAGACGAGCGAAGCGGTCAGCCCGCCGTCGAGGACGTAGTGGCTGCCGGTGATCCACGTCGCCCGGTCGGACGCGAGGAACGCCGCCACCTCCGCGATGTCCTGCGGCGTGCCGAGGCGGCCCTGCTTGGCCGCGACGAGGTCCTTGAACGGGACCTGGGTGGCCGCCTCGAAGTCGGGGACGAGCCGCTCGACCATGGCGGTGTCGGCGAAGCCCGGGCAGACCGCGTTGACGCGGATGCCGGCCGGGCGCATCTCCACCGCGGCGACCCGGGTCAGCTGGATGACCGCCGCCTTCGTCGCGCAGTAGGAGCCGAGCAGCGGGCTGCCGCCGACGCCGGCGATCGAAGCGATGTTGACGATGTTGCCCTTGGACTCCATCAGGTGCGGGGTCGCCGCCTTCATCGTCACGAACGTGCCGCGCACGTTCACCGCGAAGATCTTGTCGAAGCTCTCGGTGGACTGCTGCAGCAGCGGCGAGGAGACCTCGATCCCGGCGTTGTTGACCAGGACGTCGAGACCGCCGAGGAGGTCGACCGCCTGCTGGATGGCCGACTGGACCTGGCCCTCGTCGGTGACGTCGCAGTTGGCGACGCCGGCGGCGCCGATCTCCTCGGCCGCCTGCTTGGCCGCGTCGGCGTTCATGTCACTGACCACGACCCGGGCGCCGCGTTCGGTGAACAGCGCCGCGATCGCCTTGCCGATGCCGGCGCCGGACCCGGTGACGAAGACGCGCTTTCCCTCGAGTTCGGACATGCTGGTTCCTCTCACATCGCTTCGATCTTGGGCAGGATCTCTTCTTTGAGACGCTTCAGGTCGTCGAGCGTCTTCGCGACCGGGACGTCCGCGAACGGCGGCCACAGGAACGGCATGGTCAGCCCGGCTTCCTTGTACCGCTTGAGCTGGTCGGTGATCTGCGCTTCCGACCCGACGAGCAGGTTCGTGCCCTTGCCCCGGGGCGTCTGGTCCATGTCCTGGTCGGTGATGACGAACCAGATCATGCTGGAGATCTCGAGGTCGTCGACCGACCGCTTGGTGTCGAGCTCGTCGAGCTCGCGCTGGATCTCGGTGCGCCACCGCCGGATGTCCTCGGGCGAGTCCTGGATCCCGATCCAGCCCGACAGCCCGTACTTCGCGATGCGCGCGGCGGAGCGCTTCGGGTCCTTGAGACCGCTGAAGAAGATCGGCGGGTGCGGCTTCTGCACCGGCTTGGCCCCGAACCCGGCCGGCTCGAAGTCGGCGAACTCGCCGTGGTACTCGAAGACCTCGTTGGTCCAGATGCCCTGCATGATCTCCAGGGTTTCGCGGACGTGCTTGTGCCGCTTGGGGAAGATGTGCGCGGCGCTGGCGGCGGCGAACTCTTCGGGCATCCAGCCGGAACCGACGGCGACGTTGAGCCTGCCGCCCGAGAGGTGGTCGATGGTGGCCAGCTCCGCGGCGAGCACGCCGGGGGAACGGTACGGCGTGTCGATGATGCTCATGCCGATCCGGACCTTCGAGGTTTTCGCGGCGAGCCAAGGGAGCAGCGGCATGCCCTGGAGGAACTCGCCCCGCGAGCTCACCGGGAGCTGCTTCCCCATTTCGTCCAGCATTCCGAAGGGGTACTGCATCTCCCCTCGGTCCGACGCCTCCGGCACGATGATCCGGTCGAGCGTCCAGACGGAGTCGAAGTCGAGGTCTTCGGCGAGCGCGGTGAGGTCTTCGAGCTCCCGGACGGTCACCTTGTCCCGGAAGTTCGGCAGGTAGAGCGCGAGTTTCATGGTCGGACAGCCTCCTTGCTGCGTTCGGTGAAGGTGGAGCGGATGTCGGCTTTCAGTACCTTGCCGACGGTGGAGCGCGGCAGCTCCGGCCAGATCTCGATCTGCTTCGGCGCCTTGACGCTGCCGATGCGGTCCTTGACGAACGCGATCAGCTCGCCGGTGTCCAGCTCCCGGCCGGGCTGCAGCTGGACGACGGCGGTGACGCGTTCACCCCACTTGTCGTCGGGCAGGCCGATCACGGCGCAGTCGCGGACGGCGTCGTGGGCCATCACGGCCTGTTCGACCTCGGCGGAGTAGACGTTGAAGCCGCCGGTGATGACCATGTCCTTGGCGCGGTCGACGATGTGGAGGAACCCCTCGTCGTCGAGGAACCCGATGTCGCCGGTGTGGTGCCAGCCGTGCGCGGACGCCTCCGCCGTGGCCTCGGGGTTGCGGTAGTAGCCGGCCATCACGAGCGAGCCGCGCACGCAGATCTCCCCGCGGTCCCCCTGCGGGACAGGGCGTCCGTCCTCGTCGAGGATCGCGACCGTGACCAGCGGCGAGGGGCGGCCGGCGGAGGCCAGCCGTCCCGTGTGGACGGTGCCGTCGGGTCGGCGGTGGTCCGCGGGCGACATCGTCGAGATCATCATCGGGGCCTCGGACTGGCCGAACAGCTGCGCCATCGGGCCGATGCGGTCGAGGGCCTCGGTCAGCCGCGCCGTCGACATCGGGGCCGCGCCGTACCAGAAGCACTGGAGGGACGACAGGTCAGTGCGGTCGAGTGCTTCGTGGCCGAGCACCATGTAGATCAGCGTCGGCGGCAGGAACGTGTGGGTGACGCGGTGGCGTTCGATCAGCTCCAGGAACCGGCCGACGTCGGGCTTGGCCATGATCACGACTTCGCCGCCGCGGGCGAGGATGGGGAAGCACAGGACACCGGCCGCGTGGGTGAGCGGGGCCAGGGCCAGGTACACCGGGCGCCCGTCGAAGGGGTAGCTCATCAGCGTGATCGCCGACATCGCCTCAAGGTTGCGGCCGGTGAGCATGACGCCCTTGGGCCGTCCGGTGGTGCCGCCGGTCCCGACGAGCGCGGCGATGTCACCGGGTTGGTCCGCCTCGGCGCTCGGATCGTCTCGGGCGGCGTCGAGCCAGTCCGGGAAGCCCGGCGCGAAGTCGTCGCCTTCGCCGAGGCGGACGAGGGTGGTCAGCTTCGGCAGCTTCGGGGCGATCTGGCGGACCAGGTCCTCGAAGCCGGGCTGGAAGATCAAGGTCGAGCAGTCGAACAGGTCCAGGAGCTCGGCGTTCTCGCCGGCGGCGTTGCGCGGGTTGATCGGGCACCAGACGGCACCCGCGCGGGCGATGCCGAAGACGCAGCTGAACGCGGTCGGGTCGTTGGCCGAGAGGATGCCGACCTTGTCCCCCGGCCGCACGCCGGAGCGCCGCAGAGCGCGGGCGACGGCCTCGGCGAACTCGACCACTTGGCCGTAGGACAGGGAGTTCCCGTCGAGGGTCAGGCAAGGCGCGTCCGGGTCCAGGGAGGCGCCTTTTTCCAGGTAGAAGTACAGAGACATCGTCGTCCCTCTCGAGCTGCGTCGGTCGCTGGACACGACCTTGGCCGCCGTTTGGACGAATGTCAAGATTTTCTTGGACGATTGGTCAGAGAACCGCTCGGTGGTATCTTCGGCCGGTGACCAGCGCAGCCGCCGTCCGGCGCCGCACCCGAGTCGACAAGTTCGAGGACCGCCGTCGCGAACTCGCCGACGCGGCCCTGCTGGCGTTGGCCGACCTCGGCTACGCCCGCACGAGCCTGCGCACGATCGCGGAGCACACCGACTTTTCGCACGGGCTGCTGCACTACTACTTCGCCGACAAGGTCGAGCTGATCACGTATTGCGTGCGGCGGTACAAGGCCGCGTGCGTGAAGCGCTACGAAGGCGGCGTGGGCGGGGCGGCCACCACCGACGAGCTGGCCGCGGCGTGCGCGGACGGGCTGGCGGCGGCGCTCGAAGAGGCGCCGCTCATGCACCGGCTCTGGTACGACCTGCGCTCGCAGTCCCTGTTCGAGGAAGCGTTCCGCGACGACGTCGCCGAGATCGACGCGAGCCTGCAGGAGATGATCTGGCGCAACGTCCGGGCGTACGCGGACTTGGCGGGGGTCGAGCCGACGTGCACACCGCCGGAGGCGTACGCCCTGTTCGACGGCCTGTTCCAGCAGGCCCTGCAGCGCCACATCATCGGCGCCGAGGACGCGCTCGACGACCTGCGGAGCGGTGTTCGCCGGCTGTTCCCCCGCCTGTTCAGCTGAGCGGGACCACCATCCGCGCCAGCGGCACGTGGTGCTGCCCCGCGTGCATATCCCGGTCCAGCAAAGACCACTGGCTCACCGGGCGCGGGAACGAAGCCCGCGCGAGCCAGCGCCGCCCACGCGAATCCGTGCGCGTTAGTCGGCCGGATCCGCGCCGCGGGCACTCCCCCGCAGCGCCGACGCCCCCTCCCCACCTGACCGGCCATCATCGCGCGGCCACGCACCTCACCCGACGACGCGCGGCACCACCATCCGCGCCAGCGGCACGTGGTGCTGTCCAGCGTGCATGTCCCTGTCCAGCAAAGACCCCTGGCTCACCGGCCGCGGGAACGAAATCTTCACGACGTTCAACGACGGGATCCGGAAGATCTGGATCGTCTCTTCGTCCACCCGGTACAGCGAAGCCACCACGCGCTCGTTCAAGAACGTCTCGTCCGCCGCCACGCGGTAGCCGTCCGCGTCCCTCATGAACAGCTCCAGCGTCACCCAGAACGGGCCCGCGTTCTTGGAGCGCACCTCGTGGGCCAGCTCCGCCAAAGTCGTGTCAGGCATGGGACTTCCCCTCGAACTCGATCCGGAACAGGTCCAGCGGCGCGCAGTCGACGACGTGGTTCAGTACGAACTCGTACGCCGCGCCGCGCTCGACCTCCGCCGGGGACGACGGGAACGCGAAGCTCGGCAAGTAGTCCATCGACGGTGTCGGCAGGTGGAGCATCAGCGGGTTGGCGATCTTCGCCACCGCCGTCGCCGTCGCCTGGTCCGGCGCGTTCACCAGCAGCATCACGCCCACCTCGCGCGGCGGCCCGCTCTCCGGTTCCAGCGCACCGAGCACCGCGTTGTGGCCGTACAGCCGCAGGTCGAACGCGTACTCGTCGTCCGCCAGACCCAGCGTCTGACCCACCCGCTGCGTGATCAACGCGCGCATCAGCGACGCCCACTCGTCGATGTCGGCGAGCACCAGCGGGTCGCGGATCGCCGAGAACGACATCGTCTCGTACCCGGTGATCCGCGCGCCCTCCAGCTTGATCGTGTGCTGGTCCGCGATGTGGAAGCGAGACCCGGTGACCCGCACGATCCGGTCGTCGACCGCCGTGTACACCGCCTCGCGGACGTCGAGCGTGCCGTCGGGTTCGCGCATCTGATGCGGGTTCGCCGTCTCGTACAACATGTGCGCCGCCACCAGGATCGGCGTGCACGCCGCGCCCGGGTCGAGCGGCTCGATCGTGAAGCCGTCCGCGTCGATGGTCGCCAGGACGCCGCCCGCGCGCGGGTTGTCGGTGCACTGGCCGCCGCACTCGACGATCTTGGCGGCGTGCCACGTCGGCCCGGCCGGCATGCCCTTCATGAGCGGGAACGCGGCCGCCACCGCCGTGTCGGTCGCGCGCCCGGCCAGCACGACCTGGGCGCCCGCGCGCAACGCCTCGACGATCGGCTCGTGCCCCATCGCGCCGACGATGTGCGTGCAGCTCTCCAACGTCTCCGCGGCCAGCTCACCCAGTGGGGGCAACGGGTGGACCCGGCCGGAGCCGAGGTGGTCCTTCAGCTCGGCCGCGTCCTGCTCGCTGTAGATCTTCGCGACCCTCAGGTCCAGGCCCTCCTCCGCGAGCACCTCGGCGGCGATCCCGGCGACCCAGTCGACGCCGGCGTCGGTCCCGCTCGTCCCGCACGAGCCCACGATCACCGGGATCCCGGCGCCCGCGGCGGCCGTGAACAGGCTGCGCAGGTCGCGCGCGACGGCCTTCGCGGTCGTCTTGGCCTTCGCCGCGCCGAGGTAGTACGGGCCCGAGTCGGTCGACCCGCCGTCGATGCTGATGACGTCGGCGCCCAGGGCGATCCCCCGCTCGACCGTCGCGTGGTCCCAGCCCGCGCCGAGCATCCCGCTCGGCGCCAGCACGCGCACTTTCTCCATGTCCCTCATCCCTCTCCGTTCACGACGTGCCGGGCCCGGCCGTCGAGGGCCGCGACCAGTTCTTCCGCGCCGCGCAGGCCCGCGGCCCGGCGCGCTTCGGCCGTCTGCCCGGCCAGGTGCGAACAGACGACGATCCCGTCCACCCCGCGCAACGGGCTGGTGTCCGGCAACGGTTCTTCGCACACGACGTCGAGCGCCGCGCCGGCGATCTCGCCGGCGCGCACGGCCGCGACGAGCGCGTCCTCGTCGACGATCGCGCCGCGCGCGGTGTTGACGAGCAACGCCGTCGGCTTCATCCGCTTGAACGCCCCCGCGTCGAGCATGCCCCGCGTCCGGTCGGTCAACGAGGTGTGCACCGAGACGTAGTCCGAAGTGGACAGCAGCTCGGGCAGGTCGACGAACCGGACGTCCGGCCCCCGCAGGCCGGACGTGCAGACCACCGTCATGCCGAACGCGCGAGCCAGCGGGACGACCGCCCGAGCCGAAGCGCCGTACCCGATGAGCCCCAGAGTCGACCCGCGCAGCTCGTGGCCGTCCTCGCGCGGCCACTTCCCCGCCGCGACCCCGGAAGCCGACTGCACGAGCCGCCGCGCTCCGGCGAGCAGCAGCCCGAACGTGTACTCGGCCACGGCGTTGGCGTTGACGCCGGGCAGGTTGCTGACGCTGATCCCCTGCCGGGCCGCGGCTTCGACGTCGATGGAGTCGTACCCCACGCCGGTCCGCACGATGACGCGCAGCTTCGGAGCGCGAGCCAGCACCTCGGCGGTCAACGGCTCGTTGGCCACCAAGGCCGCGTCGATCCCGTCGAGCGCCGCGACGAGCTGCGAGGGATCGCGCTTGCCGATCATCGGCGAGTACGCGGTTTCCAGCCCGGCCCCCCGCAGGTACTCGTCCACCTCGTCGCCGGGACGCAGGTAGTCCGCGGTGACCAGCACGCGCCTCACAGCGCGCGTCCGTCGGTGCGACGTCGTTGCAGCGAAGCGATCCGGGCCACCAGGAGCACCGCGACCGCCGTGACGACCGCGATGTCGAGCAGCAGGAACGGCCACCCGGTCACGTCGACCATGCCGCCGACCAGCGCCGGCCCGAGGAACCCGCCGCCCGCCCAGCCGACGGTGTAGAGGCCGGTGTAGGTGCCGAGCACCCGGGCCGAGGGCGCGAGGTTCCACAGGACGACCGCCATGTTGACCATGAACGCCGACGCTCCCGCGGCCGCCAGGCACATCGCGGTGACCGTGCCGGTGGGCGTCCGCACGAGCGTGCCGAGCACCATCGCCGCGGCGAACACGGTCATCCCGATCAGGATCACGCGCAGCCGGCCGAAGCGTTCGGCGCACAGCGCCACCGGGTAGGCGGCGACGATGAACGCCAGCCCGCTGGGCAGGGTCAGCCCGCCGGCGTCGCCGCGGGACATGCCCAGCGTCTCCATGCCGTAGTTGGTGATGAGCGACCGCGACGCGAACCACGCGCTGCCGAAGGCGAGCACGGAC
Source organism: Amycolatopsis sp. NPDC005961 (assembly GCF_040629235.1). Taxonomy (NCBI): domain Bacteria; kingdom Bacillati; phylum Actinomycetota; class Actinomycetes; order Pseudonocardiales; family Pseudonocardiaceae; genus Amycolatopsis; species Amycolatopsis sp. NPDC005961. The sequence goes on from NZ_JBEXVF010000009.1 coordinate 154,692, forward strand.
AGGATCACCAGCAGCCGGCTGCGGTCGGTGTCCCGGACGAGGTCGAGCAGGACGTCCCGCATCCGCACGCGCGGCGCGTTCTCGGTGTGCCCGGCGCGGTCCTCTTCGAGCGCGGCTCGGTAGGCCGGGGACTTGCTGTCGCGCACCCGCCAGGCGAGCACGCCCACCGACACGAGCATCAGCACCGCCGGGATGGCGAAGGACAGCTTCGGGAAGTCGTCGATCAGGAAGATGCTGATCAGCGCGGCGACGATCACCGTGATGCTGGAGGCGATCTTGACCGCCGCGTTCGCCCGGCTGCGCCGCTCGGGGCCGATGTAGTCCGGGAGCAGCGACTCGGCGATCGGCTTGAACGAGTTCGCGACCAGCGCGTAGCCGAACATCACCAGGATCAGCAGCGGCAGCGAGGCCGCGGCGTGCGGGATGAGCACGAACAGCACGGCCGCCACCGGCATCCCGACGACGAGGTACGGGATGCGCCGGCCCCACGAGGTCCGGGTGCCGTCCGAGCGGTTGCCCATCCACGGCTGGATGAAGATGCCGAGCAGGTTGTCCATGCCCATCAGCGCGCCGATGAGCGCGGCGCTGCCGACGTGCTCGCGCAGCAGCGGCGGGACCTGCGAGTCGTAGAGGTTCCAGGTCGACTCCTGCGCGAAGACCGCCAGAGCCACGAAGAACGTGATGCGTCCCGCCCGGACGCGCGGGGTGGTCAACGTCATCGTCGGCACCTTCCCTTGGGCATGCCCGCCACCGTACTTTTGCTATAGCAAGATGGTCAATAGTTGCAAACGTGTTTTGCGATGGCCAGTAGGCTGGGCTCATGAGGGGCGAAGCACTGCAGACCGACACGCTGGCCGACCGCGTGTACCGCGCGATCCGCGACGCGATCACCACCGGCGAGCTGCGTCCGGGCCAGAAGGTCACCGAACGGGGGTTCGCCGAACAGCTGTCGGTCAGCCCGACGCCGGTCCGCGAGGCCATCCGGCGCCTCGAGCAGGACGGCCTCCTCGAACGGTCCGGCCCGCGCACGGTCAAGGTGGCGATGTTCGGCGGCGTCGCCATCCAGGACCTCGCCGAGGTCGAGGTGGGCCTGCGCGGCATGGTGGCGCGCTTCGCCGCCCGGCACGCGACGCCCGAGCAGCTCGACGGGCTCGACGCGATCCTCGACGAAGCCGACGACCTGCTCATCCTCATCAAGCAGCGCCACGAGTCCGGGCAGGACGTGGACAAGCACGTCGGCCGGCTCTTCGACGCCATGCAGCTCTTCAACGGTCTCGTCGAGTCGTGCGCCGGCAACCCGGTGCTCGTCCGCCTGCTCGACCAGACCCGGGTGTTCTCCTACCCCGAACGGCGCTCGCGCGTGATCGAACGCGTCAGCGTGGACGACACGTTCGGCCTGGACCGCTACACGACCCACCGCGCGCTCGTGCGCGCGTTGCGGGCCGGCGACTCGGCGCGGGCCGAGGCGCTGGTGCTCGAAGACGCTCGAGGCGGGCTCGGCGACCTGCTCGCCGGCCGGTGACTCAGCCGAGGTCGACGAAGAGCGTCAGGTCGTCGCCGACGCGGATCCGGCAGTCCGGCCCGAAGGAGCAGGAGGACTCCCGCTCTTCGAAGACGGCCGGTCCGGCGATTTCCGCGCCCGGCCGCAGCCGGTAGCGGTCCCAGACCGTCGCGCGGAGCCGGCCGTGGCCGGGGAAGTGCACGTCACGCTCCCCGCGCCGTGGGTCGCCGTCGGCGGGCTCGCACCCCAGCTCGATGTCGTGGCCGGGCAACCGGGCCGACAAGCGCCAGGTGACGACCTCCACGGGTCCGTCCAGCGTCCGCCCGAACGCCGCGCGGTAAGCGTCTTCGAAAGCGTCACGGAGACGACCGTCGCCGGGCAGGTCGACCTCGATCCCGGAGCCCTGGCCCAGGTACCGCAGGTCGGCCGACCGCCGCGAGCGCACCCCGGTGCCGAGTACCGCGCCGGCCTGCTCGGCCATCTCCTCGTACAGGGCCTCCACGCGGTTCCAGTCCACTTCGGACAGTGGGGACGGCAGGCTGCGCGACTGGTCGACGGTCGGCGCGGCGACGAGGAACCCGTACGCCGACATCACGCCGGCCCGCATCGGGACGATCACGCGGCCGATCTTCAGCTGCTTCGCCAGGCCGTAGGCGTGCACGGGTCCCGCGCCGCCGAAGGCCACCAGCGCGAACCCGGCGGGGTCGCGGCCGTGCTCGGCCAGGTGCATCCGGGCGGCCGCGGCCATGCTCGCCGTGGCGACCTCGACGATGCCCGCGGCCGCGCCGGTCTCGTCCAGGCCCAGCGGGTCACCCACTTCCCGGGCCACCGCCTTGTGGACTTCGGCGGTGCGCAGCCGCATCTCGCCGCCGAGGAAGGCGTCCGGGTCGAGGTAGCCGAGCACGAGATCGGCGTCGGTGACGGTCGGCCGCTCGCCGCCGCGGCCGTAGGCGACCGGTCCCGGCACGGACCCGGCGCTGCGCGGCCCGACCTTGAGCAGGCCCAGCGCGTCCGGGGCGGCGATCGAGCCGCCACCCGAGCCGATCTCGATCAGGTCCACGACGGTCAGCTTCACCGGCAGGCCCGAGCCCGGCTTGAACTTGTCGACGCGGCCCGCCTCGAAGTCGTGCTTGCGCCGCGGTGCGCCGCCGCTCACGATCGCGATCTTGGCGGTGGTGCCGCCCATGTCGAACGACAGGACGTCCGGTTCGCCGGCCCGGCGGGCCACCGCGGCGGCGGCGATCGCGCCCGCCGCGGGACCGGATTCGAGCAGGCGGACGGGGAACTCCTTGGCGTCGGCCAGGGTCGTGACGCCACCGCCGGAGAGCATGACGTGCAGTGGCGCGTCGATGCCCAGCGCGGTCAGGTCGTCCCGCAGCGCGTCGAGGTAGTGCGCCACCAGCGGCTGGACGTAGGCGTTGAGGCACGCGGTGCTCGCGCGCTCGTACTCGCCGAGCACCGGGGTCACCCCGCTGGAGAGCGTGACCGGCAGGTCCGGGTGGGCGCGGGCGAGCAGCTCGCGGACCCGCCGTTCGTGCCGGTCGTCGCGGTAGGAGTGCAGCAGCGCGACGGCCACCGCCTCGACGCCGTGGGTCAGCAAGTCCCGCACCTCGACCAAGACGGCGTCGTCGTCCAGGGGGGCCAGCTCGGTGCCGTCGGCGGCGAGGCGGCCCGGCACGCCCCGGCACCGGTGCCGGGGAACCAGCGGGGACGCCGGGCGCGCGTGCAGGTCGGTCGTGTCGAACCGGGTCTCGCGAGCCAGCTCCAGGGTGTCGCTGAACCCCTCGGTGGTGAGCAGGCCGACGACCGCGCCGGTGCGTTCGAGCAGGGTGTTCGTCACCAGGGTCGTGCCGTGGACGACCCCGGCGACGGCGTCCGGCGGCGTGCCGGTCTCCGCGAGGAGCCGGGTGATGCCGGCGGTGATCGCGTCGTGCGGCGCGTGCGGGGTGGTGGGCAGCTTGCCCGGCCAGGTCAGGCCGCGGGCGGGGTCGTGCAGCAGCAGGTCGGTGAACGTGCCGCCGACGTCCACGCCGATCCGGACGGTGCGGCTCATCGGCCCGCCTCCGGGGTGCCGAACCCGCCGCCGCCGGCGAACGAGATGACGACCGAAGCGCCCGGGGCGAGCTGCGAAACCGACTTCAGCGGCACGCGCTCCCCGGTGTCCAGCACGGCCTGGGCGGGCGCCCCGGCCTCCCCGCCCGCGACGCCGAGGGCCGGGTGCCGTTCGCGGTCGCCGAGCAGCACCAGCTGCACCGGGCGGCTCGTCGGGTTGTGCACCTCGACGTCCTGCCCGAGCCCGCCGCGCCGCCGTCCCCGCCCGCCGGACCCGGCCCGCAGCTCCTTGCGGACGAACCGCAGCGGCGACGCGACTTCCATCGCCTCGACGCTCCCGCTGCCGGAGTTGGTCGGGAACGCCGTCGCCGAGAGGCCGTCCGCGTCCTGCGACGCACCCATCCCGGCGTTGGCGAAGAGCATCTGCGCGAACGGGCGGCCGGCGTCGTCGACCCCGGCGAACCGGACGCGCAGCGCGGGCGCTCCCCCGCTGTCGGCGATGACGCGGTCCGGCAGCACCGGCGCGAGCGCGCGGTAGATCGCGCAGGAGAGCAGGTGCCCGGTCAGGTGCCGCGCGACGACCGGCGCGGGGAACACGGGGTTGACGATCGTGCCCTCGGGCGCGGTCACGGTGATCGCCCGGTAGGAGCCCCAGTTGGTGCGCGTGGCCGGGTCGAGCAGGATCTTCAGCGGGTACACCGAGTACGCGCGGGTGTAGTTCAGCGTGGAGTTGGTCGAGAACGGGACCTGCGGGGAAGTCCCCGTGTAGTCGATCCCGACGGCGTCCCCGCTGATCGTCACGGCGCACTCGATGTGCGTCGGGTGGCCTTCGACGCCGTCCGCGTCGACACCCGCCCGGTAGACGCCGTCGGGCAGCTCGCGGATCGCCGCGCGCATCGCGGCCTCGGTCATGGCGTGCACCTGGTCGGCGAACTCCCCGAAGTCGGGCTCGCCGAAGTCCTCGAGGAACTCCTGCGCGCGGCGCCGGCCGACCGCGTGCGCGGCGGCCTGCGCTTCGAGGTCGCCCCACAGCTCGGCGGGCAGGCGGACGTTGGCCAGCAGGAAGTCCTTGACGCCCTGCTCGACCCGGCCGGCGCGGAACAGCCGCAGCGGCGGGATGAGCAAGCCTTCGGACATCAGGTCCGTGGCCCCGAGCGACGGCGTACCGCCGATGTCGGGTGAATGCGCGGCGGTGCCGGTGAAGCCGGCGAGCACGCCGCGGTGGAAGATCGGCGCGAGCATGGCGATGTCGGGCAGGTGCCCGGTCGCGATCCACGGGTCGTTGGTGATGACGGCGTCGCCGTCCTGCCACTCGTCGGCCGGGAACCGTTCCAGGACAAGGGAAGTCAGCGTGCTCATCAAAGCCGCGAAGCCCGGGATGCCGGCCCGCGACTCGGCCATCGTGCGGCCGCGGCGGTCCATCAGGACCACGGTGTAGTCGTTGGACTCGCGGATGATCGTCGAGAACGCGGTGCGCAGCATGGTCGACGCGGCTTCGTCGGTCGCGGCGGCGAGCCGGTCCCAGCGGACCTCCAGGCCGATCGGGTCGAAGCCGCTCATGCCGTGACCCGCTGCCCGACGGCGATGCGCTCGGCGATCGCCGTGCCGAGCCCTTCGGTCGTCCCCGGGCCGCCGAGGTCGGGGGTGAGCACGTCCGGCTGCTCGTCGAGCACGCTTTCGATCGCGGCGACGACCCGCGCGGCGGCTTCCGGTTCGCCGAGGTGGTCGAGCATCATGGCGCCGCTCCAGATCTGGCCGATCGGGTTGGCGATGCCCTGCCCGGCGATGTCGGGGGCCGACCCGTGGACCGGCTCGAACAGGCTGGGCCAGGTGCGGTCCGGGTTGATGTTGGCGCTCGGGGCGATCCCGATCGTGCCGGTGCACGCGGGCCCGAGGTCGGACAGGATGTCGCCGAAGAGGTTGCTGGCCACGACGACGTCGTAGTTCCGCGGGCTGAGCACGAACTTGGCCGCGAGGATGTCGATGTGGTCCTTGTCCGCGGTGACGTCCGGGTAGTGGGCGGCCATCGCGGCCGCGCGCTCGTCCCAGTAGGGCATCGAGATGGAGATCCCGTTGCTCTTGGTCGCCCACGTCAGGTGCTTGCGCGGCCGGGTGGCGGCGAGGTCGAAGGCGTAGCGCAGCACGCGGTCGAGGCCGACGCGGGTCATCACCGTCTCCTGCAGCACGGTCTCCCGGTCGGTGCCCTCGAAGATGCGGCCACCGATGCTGGAGTACTCGCCTTCGGTGTTCTCCCGGACGACGAGGAAGTCGATGTCGCCCGGCCCGTGGCCGCGCAGCGGGCCGCGCACCCCGCGCAGCAGCCGGACCGGCCGCAGGTTGACGTACTGGTCGAACCCGCGGCGGAACTTCAGCAAGCTGCCCCACAGCGACACGTGGTCGGGGACGACCTCAGGCCACCCGACCGCGCCGAAGAAGAGCGCGTCGAAGCCGGCGAGCACGTCCTGCCAGTCCGGCGGCAGCATTTCGCCGTGCTCCAGCCAGTACTCGGCGGAAGCGAAGCCGAATTCGGTGGTCTCCAGCTCGAAGCCGTGGACGTCGGCGGCGGCGCGCAGGCAGCGCAGGCCTTCCGGGACGACCTCGCGCCCGATGCCGTCGCCGGGGATGACCGCGATGCGGTGGTTCACGAGACGCTCCTCGCCGTGGGGGTCCCTCCACTGTGGGCGGCCGCGCGGCGCCCCGGCAAGAACGCCGGCGGCAACCTATCCTTTCTCTCATGGAAAGACTCGACGACCTCGGCTTCTTCCACGTGGTCGCCGTCAGCGAGACGCTCACGGCCGCCGCGCGCGAGCTGGACGTGTCGCTGCCGGTGGTGAGCAAGCGCCTGAAGGCGCTGGAACGCCGGCTCGACGTGCGGCTCGTGCACCGCGGCGCGCGCCGGCTCACGCTGACCTCCGAGGGGCAGCTGTACGCCTCGCGCGTCGAGGCGATCCTCGACCAGGTGCGCGAGCTCGACGACCTGGTCAGCCACCCCGCCGGCGACCTGCGGGGCTCGATCGTCGTCCAGGCGACCCTCGGGCTCGGCCGCGCGCACGTCGCGCCGCTCGTCGGCGAGTTCACCGCGCTGCACCCCCGCGTGCGGATCCGGCTCCACACCTCGGCGCTGCCCCTGCGGCCGCACCGGCGCGAGTTCGACCTGGCCGTGCACGTCGGCGCGCCGCCGGACTCCACGCTGCGGATGCGCCGGCTGGCCCGCAACCGCCGGGTGCCGTGCGCGGCACCGTCCTACCTGGACCGCCGCGGCGTCCCCGAGCGGATCGAGGACCTGGCCGCCCACGACTGCATCGTGCTGCGCGAGAACGAGGGCGACTTCGCCGTGTGGCGCTTCGGCGGCGCCGCCCAGCCGCGCCAGGTGCGGGTGCGCGGCAGCCTGTCGAGCAACGACGGCGACATCGTGACCGACTGGGCGCTGCGGGGCCGCGGGATCGTCATGCGCTCGGAGTGGCAGATCCGGTCCCACCTGGACAGCGGCGCGCTGGTGCGGGTGCTGCCCGGCGTGCCGACGCCGCCCGCCGACATCTACGCCCTGCTGGCCGACGACGTCCACGTGCCGCGGCGCACGAGCGACCTGATCGGCCACCTGGCCGCCCGCCTGCCGGAGCGGCTGGCTTTCCCGGCGTGAAAGGCTGCCTTTCCGCCGGTGGCGTTGCCCGGGTGCCGCGCCGCTCCTAGGTTGCGAGCGTGACGCCTCTCGCTGTCCGGCTCGCCGAGCTGCCCCCGGACCACGCCGGCCGCCGGCTCCTGACCGGGTACACGCCGGCCTTCGCCGCGCAGGCCGACCCGCGGTTCTCCTACACGCTGTTCGTCCCGGAGGACATCCGCGACGACGAGCGGCCGAAGCTGTGGGTGTTCGTCCACGGCACGCGCCGGCGCACGAAGGTCTACCTCGACGGGCTGGCCGCGCTCGCCCGGGCCGAGCGCGCGGTGGTCATGACGCCGCTGTTCCCGGCGGGCATCAGCGCACCCGACGACGTCGACGGCTACAAGGTTCTCGAGCACGCGGGGATCCGCTTCGACCAGGTGCTGCTGGACATGGTCGACGAGGTCGCGCACCGCTGGAACGTGGCCGCGTCGGCGTTCTTCCTGCACGGCTTCTCCGGCGGCGGCCAGTTCGCCCACCGGTTCCTGTACCGCCACCCCGAGCGCCTGTCGGCGGTGTCGATCGGCGCGCCGGGCCGGATCGCCCTGCCCGGCGGCGAAGCGTCGTTCACGCGGGTCCCGGTCCAGATCGTGATCGGCTCGCTCGACGCGGACCCCGCGGCGATCGCGTGGATGGTTAGCGAAGGTGGGGCCAATCGGCTGTCGCGGGCCCGGACGTTGGCCGCGGCGCTCAGGGACTCCGGGTCGGACGTGCGCTTCGACGTCGTCGAGGGGGTGGGGCACGTCGGTGAGGCGGTCCTACCCGCGGTGACCGAGTTCCTGCTGGCGAACCAGTAGCTCATCGACCTCCGCGCGGGAGGGGCTCGTAGCCGGGCCATACCGCCGGACCGCGATCGCGGCCGCGGCGTTCGCGCGTTCGGCCGCGACGAGGAGCGACTCTCCGCGCAGCAGCTCCGCCGCCAGCACGCCGGCGTGGGCGTCCCCGGCACCGTTGGTGTCCACCGGGTCGACCGGGAACCCGGGGACGCGCACGGTCACCCCGTTCTCGACGACGTCGCACCCCTCGGCGCCGACGCGCGTGACCCGCACCGGCACGTCTCCCACTTCGTCCACAGTGGACATCATCGCGGCTTCGGCGGCATTGCACGAGAGGATGTCCACGTGCGGCAGCACCGCCCGCCAGACGTCCGGGGCCACGTCGGCGGCGAGGGGCCCGGGGTCCAGCAGCACCCGGTGGTCCCCCACCGAGGGCAGCCACTCCAGCAGCGCGTCGCGGTTGGACTCGCGCAAGAGGCTGTACCCGGTGACGTACACCAGGTCTCCGGTCCGCGGCCGCACGCGGCGCAGGTGCTCGGCGGTGAGGGTGCCCTCGGCGCCGGTCTCGGTGATGAACGTCCGCTCCCCCGCCGCGTCGACCAGGACGACGCACACCCCGGTGTCCGGCGCGGCCGGGAGCTGGACCAGCTCGACCCCCTCGGCCGTCAGGGCTTCCCGGACCAGGTCGCCGAAGCGTCCGGTGCCGTGCTCCCCCGCGTAGACGACCGCCGCGCCGGCGCGGGCCGCCGCGGCCATCACGTTGAACCCGCCGCCCGCGGTGAAGCGGACGTCGGAGGCGAGCACGTCGCCACCCGGCGGCGGCAGCGCCTCGACCCGCATCACGAGGTCGACGATGGCCTGTCCGGTGTGGACGAGACGGCCGGTCATCGGCGGATCCTCGCACCGCCGAGCGCGGCGTACAACCCGGCGCCCACGGCGAAGGTGACGACCCAGCCCAGCCCGTTGGCGCCGAGCCACGTGCCGGCCAGGGGCCCGGTGAACCAGGCGTCGTCGCCGGTGCCGGCCGTGGTGAACAGGTAGCCCGCGACGATGGCCGCGGCCCAGGACAGCAGCGCACGCGGCTCGCACCCCGCGCGGTACCAGTACGCGCTCGTGCGGTGCACGTCCATCAGGGCCACCGGGTCGTAGTCGCGCCGGCGCACCATGTCGACGACGAACACCCCGACCCACGCCGTGATCGGCACCGCCAGCAGGCTGATGAACGCGATGAACGGGCCGTAGAAGCCGTCGGCGACGAGCATGAAGTACAGCGAGCCGAGGAACGTCACGACGATGTCGACGACCACGGCGTACACCCGCTCGAGCCGGATGCCCAGGGTCAGCGTGGTGAGGCCGGCGGAGTACACGGACAGGTGGTTCGAGAGCAGCAGCCCGCCGAACGCGGCGATCAGGTACGGCACCGCCATCCAGCCGGGCAGCAGCTCGCGGATGGCCGCGACCGGGTCGCCCGCGGACGCCAGCGACGGGTCGTCGGCCGAAACCAGGCTGCCCAGCGAGATGAGCAGCACCAACGGGATTCCCGCGCCCGCCGCGGCCGAGGCGACGAGCGAACCGGCCCGGACGGACGGCGACTGGTAGCGCGACATGTCGGCGGACGCGTTCGCCCAGCCGATCCCGGTCCCGGCGGCGATGGTGCCGACGCCGGCGATCATCGCGCCGACCGGCGCGGGCGAGGCGGCGAAGACCTGGCCCCAGTGGATGCGGGTGACCAGGCTGACCGCGACGACCACGTTGAGCGCACCGAAGATCCACGTCGACCAGCGCTGCACCGCGACCAGCACCGCGTGGCCGAGCCCGGAGACGGTCACGGTGAGCAGGACGAACACCGCCACGCCCACGATCGTCAGCACCGGTGAGGCCTTCGCGTCCGCGTTCGCGCCGAACAGGATCGCGCACAGGGAAAGGAACGCGAACGCGGCGGTCGTCGTATTCACCGTCTCCCAGCCGAGCCGGGACACCAGCGACACGATGGTCGGCCCGATGTTGCCCCGGACGCCGAAGACCGCGCGCGACAACGTGAGCCCGGGCGCGCCGCCGCGGCGGCCGGCGATGGAGACGACGCCGACGACCGCGAACGACCCGGCGGCGCCGAGCACCGCGACGAGGGCCGCCTGCCAGAACGCCAGGTGCTGCACCGCGACCAGCGTCGCGCCGAGCGGCAGCCCGAGGATGCTGATGTTCGCGGCGAACCACACCCAGAACAGCTGCATCGGGTGCCCGTGGCGTTCGCCGGCGGGCACGGGCTCGATGCCGCGGGTCTCCAGCGCGCCCGCTTTCCCGGAGCTAGCCGGCGTGTCCGCGGCACTCGTGCCGGGAACCTGAGCTGATTCGACCATCGTTACCTCGCACCTGCAGGAGGCCGTCCACGACGACGGCCAAGTCGAGCCGGTTGACCGCGCGCACCTTATCGACCAGGTGGGCGGGCAGTCCGGAAATCCCGTGGTGTGCGCCGAGGATCGCTCCGCACACGGCCGCCACGGTGTCGGTGTCGCCGCCGATCTCGGCGGCGAGGGTCAGGGCCGCGGCCGGGTCTTCACCGAGGTTTTCGGCGAGTGCGAAGGCCGCGACCACGGATTCCTGCGCGGCGACCGACGTCCCGATGACGTCGGTGAGCGCGTCGGCCAGACCCGCGCGGCCCAGGCCGCGGACCCAGCCGCGCGCCCAGGCGATGCGCGCCGCGATGTCCCCGCCGGCGATCCAGTGCCCTCGCCGCGCGCCCTCGGCGGCGGCCTGTTCGGCCTCGTCGAGGGAGGTCTCGAGGTCGGCCCCGGCGACGCCGGACGAGACGGCGGCGGCCACCGCGGCGGCCGCGGCGATCCCCAGCCCGGTGTTGTGGGTGACCCGGCTCGCCGCGACGACGGCGTCGAGGAACCCCTCGCCCAGCGGCGTCGCGATGCCGACCGGGGTGATCCGCATGGCGGCGCCGTTGGTGGCCCCGTCCCGGCCGGCCTCCTCGGCGGCGGCGCCCGCGTCGAGCCGGTCGAGGGCGCGCCGGGTCGAGGGGCCGAGCAGGTCGAGCGAGCCGCGGCGGATCATGTCCGCCTCCCACTCGCGCAGGGCGGCGGCGAAGTCGTGGGCATCGATCCGGCCACCGCCGTCGATGGCGAGCCGGGCCACGAGCACGGCCTGTTCGGTGTCGTCGGTGATCGACCCGGCCGGCATCCCGGGGGCGATCGGCTGCTCGGCGACGGCGTCGACGAACCCGCGGATCGGCCCGTACGCCCGCTCGATGGCGGCGCGCGACATCGACTGCGTCGGCATGCCGAGCGCGTCGCCGATCGCGAGGCCGTAGAAGGCCCCGAGCGCTCGCTCCCGCATCGGAGCCGGTCGAGTGAACATGTACAAACATGTACAGCTGCGGTGGAGGGCGTGTCAAGCCCCATGGTCGGCGGTCAGGCCCGCGGCTCCGCACTCCGCTCCCCGGCGAAGAACAGCCAGGACATCCCGGCCGCGACGGCGAGCATCGTGAGCACACCCCGCGGCCAGAAGATGTGACTGTCCAGAAAGGACACACTGGCCGGCAGGAGGATCACCCCGCCCGGCACCGCCCACCACCCCGCGCGCAAGGTCGCCGCCACGACGATCACCGCGCTCGCCACGAGGAAGCAGGCCGCGCCGATGTGGCCGACCAGGTCGCCGGCCGTGAACACCGCGCCGACGACCGGGGTGGCGCCGTGCTGGGCGTGGACCACCGTGCCGCCGGCGATCCCCGCCACCGCGTCGAGTCCGCCGTAGAAGGCCGCGTACCCGAACGCCGCCACCCACCCGGGCCACCGCAGCCACGGCGGTGCCTCCCTCAGCAGGAACCACTGCGCCACGGCCAGCAGCGGGAAGACCGGCAGCAGGATGATGTGCAGCGTCGTCCACCAAGGCGCCGTCGCCGCGTCGAGCTGCGCGGGGTGCGCCACGCCGAACCCGGCCAGCAGCAGTCCCGGAACGGCGACGAGGAAGCCACGCAGTGATCTGGACACCCGCGCGACCCTAGCCCCGGCCGACCACCGGACCGCCGCATCCGGCATTAGGAAACCCTTACGGGCCGGGACGGCGGCCGCCCCGGCCCCGTGGGTTCACCGCACCAGGGCGTCGTGGCCCAGGAGGTCGCCGAACACCGAGACCGCGCGGTCCACGGCGTCGTCGTCGACGCCCGCGTGGGTCACCGCGCGGATGCGGTCGGTGCCCAGCTCCTCCACCCGGATCCCGCGGCGGCGGGCGGCCTCGATCAGCGTCCGGGTCGTGTAGCGGTCGTCGCGGACCTTGAAGAACACCATGTTGGTCAGCGGCGGGCCCGGGTCCAGCCGGACGCCCGGGATGCGCGACAAGCCGCGGGCCAAGCGCGCCGCGCGGGCGTGGTCGTCGGCCAGGCGCTCGGTCATGTCCGTCAGCGCCACGATGCCGCACGCCGCGATCATCCCGGCCTGGCGCATGCCGCCGCCGAGCATCTTGCGCATCCGGCGCGCCGCCGCGATCGTCACGCGGTCGCCGACCAGCACCGAGCCGATCGGCGCGCACAAGCCCTTCGACAGGCAGATCTGCACCGTGTCCGCGTGCTTGGCCACCTCGGCCGCGCTGACGCCGAGCGCGACGGCCGCGTTGAACAGCCGGGCGCCGTCGAGGTGCAGGGCGACGCCGTGCGAGCGGATCAGCCGGGACACCTCGCTGAGGTAGTCCAGCTGCAGGGGCAGCCCGCCGCAGCGGTTCTGCGGCGTCTCCAGGCTGAGCACCGCCGGCGGCGCGATCTGCGGGTCGCTGCGGTCGACCGCGCACGCCTCGGCGATGGCCGCCGGGTCGATCGTGCCGTCGGGCAGGTTCGGCAGCGGGTCGTAGACGATGCCGCCGCACAGCGACGCGCCGCCCGCTTCGTAGACGTACACGTCGGACTCGTGCCCGACGATCGCCTTGCCGCCGCGCGGGCAGTGCGCCAGCAGCGCGGTCAGGTTCGCCATGGTGCCGCTCGGCATCAGGCAGCCGGCCTGCTTGCCGAGCAGCTCGGCGGCGAGCTGCTCCAGCCGGTCCACGGTCGGGTCCTCGCCGTAGACGTCGTCGCCGAGCGGAGCGCGCGCGGCGGCCTCCAGCATCGTGGGCGTGGGCAGGGTGAACGTGTCGCTGCGGAGTTCGACGTGCGTGCCCTGTGCGGGCGCGGTCTCCGGGCGCAGGGTCGCGAGGTCGTCGGCGAAAGTGGTCACAACAGGCTCCTTGGCGGTCAGCGGATGAGGGTTCGGACGGCGTCGTCGAGGCCGATTTCGGCCTGGCTCCAGCGCCAGCGGCGTTCTTCGGCGGCGGCGCGGATCCGCGCGAACGCGGCTTCGGCCTCGGTGACGGCGGCGAGCACGGACTCCCGCGCCGGGCCACCGCCGTGGGCCGCGTGCTGGGCCACCTCGGCCGGGTCGAGCGCGGCGAGGACGTGCGCGGGCTGCCCGGCCAGCCGGACCCGGGCGACCTCGTGCAGCGGCAGGCCGTGGTCGAGGGCTTCCTTCGCGACGGCCCCGACTTCGTGGTGGGCCCGGCGGAACGGCATCCCGGCGTCGACGAGCCGTTCGGCGAGGTGGGTGGCCGCGGTCTGGCCGTCGACGGCGCGGGCGTACATCCGCTCCGGCACCGGCTCGGCGCCCTCGACGACGAGCCGCAGCAGCACGACGGCGTCGGTCGCGGCCTCCAGCGCCGACCACGCGGGAGCCACCGCCTCGGTGCCGACGGCGATGGCGTTGGTGAACCGCGCCGTCGCCATCGCGCTCGCGGACGCGGTGAACGCGCCGAGCGGGGCCAGCGCGCGGCCCTGGACGTGTTCGAGCAGGAACGGGTTGCGCTTCTGCGGCATCATCGAACTGGACCCGACGACGTCGTCGGCCAGCCGCAGGAGCCCGGCCTCCGCGCTCGTCCACGCCTGGAAGTCGTGGGAGACGCGGCAGAGCAGGACACCGAGGACGGTGGCCGCGGACAGCTGGCGCAGCACCAGGTCCCGCGACGCGACGGCGTGCAGCGAGTTCGGGATCGAGGTGGCGAAGCCGAGCAGCGCGGTGGTGCGGTCCTGGTCGACGGGCAGCGACGTGCCGCCGACCGCGCCCGCGCCGAGCGGGTTCTGGTCGATCTCGGCGCCGGCCTGCCAGAGGCTTTCGACGTCCCGGACGAGCGCGCTCGCGACGCCGGCGAGGTAGTGCCCGTAGGTGATCGGGACGGCGGGCTGGTGGTGGGTGTAGGCGGGCATGGTGACGCCGGCCCAGCGCCGGGCCCGCTCGAGCAGGGCGCGGCCGAGGGCGTCGGACTCGGCGAGCAGGCGTTCGTGCGGTTCGCGCAACCGCAGCCGGACGACCGTGGCGTTGAGGTCGTTGCGCGAGCGTCCACTGTGGAGGATCCCGCCGGTCTCGGCGCCGAGGGTGTCGATGAGGTGGGACTCGTAGGCGAGGTAGCGGCCGCGGGGTGCGGGGACGTCGTGCAGGGCCGAGAACCCTTGTTTCCGCAGGCTTTCGATGCCGCTGAGCAGTTCCGCGGCGCGGGCCCGGTCGACGATGCCGCGTTCGGCGAGCATCACGACGTGGGCGCGGTCGACCTGGCTGATCAGCCCGAGCTCGGCGGCGACCGGGTCGGGGGCGGGTGCGGTGTCGCGGTCGAAGAGGATCTCCCTGGCCGCGGCGGAGATGGCGCTGGTGAGCCGTCCGGTTCCGCCTGGGGCGATGGTCATCGAGGTGCTCCTTCCGGGGTGTCCGGGTGGGGTTCGGGACGCTCTTCGTCCCGTTCGTCGCGCGCGCGATCGGTCTGCGCGACGGTGGCGATGAGGAACCGCAGGGTCACCGGGTCACTCCTTCCGGGACGAGGGCGGCGCGCAACCGGTCGAGCCCGGCCACGGCCGCGGCGCGAGCGCCGCGGGGCCGGTCCGCGACGGCGAGGACGTGCCCGGCCCGGTCCCGGTAGTCCCGCGCCGGGCGGACCACCGTGCCGTCCGCGCGGTAGAGCCGGGCCTCGGCCACTCCCGGCACCGTCGACGCCTTCGTCACGGCGTCCCCGGCCGAAAGCACCGAAGTCGCCGTCGCCGTCAGGAACCGCAGCGACGCACAGGCCCGCCGCGTGGGCCGCAGGTCGGGTGGCAGGCCCAGCACCGCCGCCACCTGCGCCGCGACGAGGTCGACGCCCGTCGCCGCGCGGACCAGCTCCGGGATCATGCCGCCCGCCGGACGCGGGTTGACCTCCATCAGCCGCGGCCCGGACGGGGTCAGCCGGATCTCGACGTGCGCCGCGCCGAAGCCGAGGCCCAGCGCGGTCACCGCCGCCCGGGCCGTGTCGATCAACGCCGTCTCGTCCGCGGGAGGCAGCGAAGCCGGGACGTCGTGGCCGACCTCGACGAAGAACGGTGACGGCCCGAGGTGCTTGCGCACCACCGCCACCACCACGTCGCCGAACAGCTCGACCGAGTACTCCGGCCCGTTCGCGTACGGCTCCACCAGTACCCGCGGCGGCACCGGGAGCCCGCGTTCGTTGTGCGTCACCGAAAGCAGCGCCGCGGCCTGCGCGGCCACCGACGCCGGCGTCTCGCACCGCAGCACGCCGACACTCCCGGACCCCTCGGCCGGCTTGAGCACCACCGGGAACTCCACGGCCGCCGCGACGGCCGCTTCCACCGAGGTCGCCACCGTGCAGGGCGCCCCGAGAACGGCCCGCTGGTGGGCCTTGTCGCGGCACTCCGTCACGGCGTCCGGGTCCGGGCCGGGCAGATCCAGCTTCGCCGCGATCCGCGCCGCGACCGGGATGAAGTACTCCGAGCTGCTCGTCACCCCGGCCGGTTCGCCGATGTCGGAAGCCAGGACCGCGCACGCGTCCGCCGTGTCGCAGACGACGACGCGGACGCCGTCCTCGGCCGCGTACGGGTAGCGCGAAGGGTCGGCCGCGGCCAGCACCGGCTCGAAGCCCAGCTCCCGGGCCTGCCGCGCGAACAGCCGCCCGGTGCCGGTCGTGTTGCTCTCGACGAGCAGCAGCGTGCGCTTCACGACGCGTCGGCCAGCGGGCGCCGGCCCCAGTTCAGCCACGTCCACGAGCCGCCCGGCTCGGCGGGCGCGACGACCTCGTACGGCTCCCCCGCGCCCGCGTGCGCCAGCCCCTGCGCGCGCAGCCATTCGTCGGAGTACACCGTGTCCTGGTAGCGGTAGCCCTCGTCCGGCAGCAGCGCGACGACCGTGGCGTCGGGGTTCCGGCGCGAGAACCAGTCGGCGACCTTGAACGACGCGCCGCTGGTCGGGCCCATGAACAGGCAGTGCCGCGCGTACAGCTCGCGCGTCGCGGCGAACGCCTCGGCCGCGCCGATCCAGTGCACCTGGTCGTAGCTTTCGTGCGCCACGTTGGGCGGTACCAGGCTGTTGCCGAGCCCGCGCAGCACGCGCGGCCCGTCTTCCTGGCCGAAGATGGCGCTGCGCTGGGTGTCGACGCCGATGAGTGTCATATCCGGGACGAGCATGCGCAGGAACGAGCTGGTGCCCGACGTCGAGCCGCCGGAGCCGACCGCGCCGACCAGGCAGTCGGGCACGCCGATCGTCTCGGCGAGCTGCTCGGCCACCAGCGCGTAGGACCGCGGGTTGTCGGGGTTGCTGTACTGGCCGGGGACCCAGTGGTTCGGGTACTCCGCGCGCAGCTCCTCGAGCCGGTCGAGCCGCGCGCGCTGGAACCCGCCGACCGGGCTGGGCTCCGGGCAGATCTCGACGCGGGCGCCGAGGTGCTCGAGGCGGCGCTTCAGCGGCGCGTCGATGGCCGGGTCGCCGACGATCGTGAGCGGGTAGCCGCGCAGCCGGCAGACCATCGCGAGGCCGAGGCCGAAGGTCCCCGACGACGTCTCGAGCACGGTCGTGCCGGGACCGACTTCGCCGCGTTCTTCGGCGCGGTCGAGCATGAACCGGGCGGGCAGCAGCTTCATCAGGCCGAAGGCGGCGACGTGGAAGTTGGGCCGGATCCGGATGATCCGGGGCAGCTCGGTCGCCTCCACGACGGACCGGCTGACGGGTGCGGCAAGGGTCATCGGACTCACCTCTCGGTTTCGAACTGCCAGGTTTCGGTCACGTCGAGCCGGGTCGCGGCGAACTCCAGCCGGGCCGGGGTCTCGGCGTCTGTCGCGTCGAAGAGCAGGCCGGCGACGTCGCCGCTGTGGGCCACCTGCACGCCCACGGCCCCGGCGGCGCGGGCGGCGGCGAGGATGTCGTCCAGCCCGGGGATGGGCAGGTGCCGCTGGTTGAGCAGGGTGCTGGCGGTGGCGACGCGGCCGAGCAGGCCCGCGTCGCCGTCGCGCACGGCCCGGCGCAGGAGGCCGCGCAACGGCCGGAACGCCTCGATCTCCCACGACGTGTAGCGCGCGGGCGGGAGTTCGAGCGTGTCGACGCCGCGGCCGCCGGGGCTGGTGCCGAAGCCCAGCACGGACAAGGGCATCAGCTCCCCCAGGTCCTCGATCGGCTCGCCTTCGCGGTGGGCGAAGACGACCGCCCGGCCGCCGTACATCAGCGAGTCGGACGCGGTCTCGGCTTCGACGGCCAGCGCGCCGACCTCGGCCGGTGAGAGCCGGCGGTCGGTCGCGGCGAGGACCGCGCCGATCGCCGACGTCACGTCCGCGGTCGAGGAGCCGAAGCCGCGGCACAGCGGGATGTCGCTGGTGATGTCGAGCAGGCCGCCGGGGACCGGGGTGCCGAGGCGGGCCAGGGTGAGGTCGGCGGCGCGGCGGGCCTTGGTGCGCCACGCGGGCCGCACCGTCGTGCCGGTGTCCTCGGTGGGCAGGAAGGTGGCGCGGGTGCTGTAGAGCGGGCACGGCAGGGTGACGAGCCCGCGGCGCAGGCGGCCGTCGGCGACGAAGACCCCTTGCAGGATTTCGCCGTGATGGGCGTCGACGCGGAAGCTGCCCGCGCGCGGGTCGGTGACGGTGGCGGGGGCCGGTGCGGCGACCGCGAGGTCTTCGGTCATGGCGTTCTCCTTCACTCGTCGGCGGTCACGGCGAGCCCGGCCAGCACGGCCCGGGCCAGCTCCGCCACGTGCGGCGGTTCGACCATGTCCCAGTGGTGGCCCGGAACCGGCGTCACCGTGAGCTCGCCGCGCGTGCGGGCGCGCCAGCTCTCCGGCCGCACCTCCGGGCGGCCCTTCACCGGGTGGGTGCCGGTGGAGGTGATGAGGTGGATGCCGGTGTCGACGACGGCCCGGCAGCGGTAGGCCTCGACGGCGTCCTTGCCGGCCAGGTAGACGCGCGCCATCTGCTCGACCACGGCGTTGCCCGCGACTTCGGAGACCATGCCGCGGTCGCGGGCCTCGGCGAGCATCTCGTCGAGGGTGTCGACGGCTCCCGGGGCCAGCTTCAGGACGGCCTCGCCGAACCACGCGAGGGGGTCGCTCGTGTCGACGTCGGGCAGCGGGTTGCCGTAGTCGTCGACGCCGAGGACGGTCGCGTCGATGATGCAGAGGTGCTCGACCGTGCGGCCGGCTTTTTCCAGCTGGGCGGCCATTTCGAAGGCCACCGACCCGCCCTGCGACCAGCCGGCGAGCCGGATCGGACGGTCGCCGACCACCGGCAGGAGGTCGGCGACGAACGCGGCGGCCAGTTCCTCGATGGTGTGCACCGGGTCCTCATCGGGCGCGAACCCGGGCGCCTGCAGCCCGAACACCGGCAGCGCCGGGTCCAGCTCGGCCACCAGCTGCAGGTACGGGAAGGGGCTCCCGGCGGTCGGCGGCAGCAGGAACAGCGGGGCGACGCCCGCGCGGCCCGGCGAGAGCGGCACGACCAGCCCCCCGGCGCTCTCCCCGGCGCGGATGAGGTCGGCCAGGGCCCGGATCGTCGGGGCGCGGAACACCTCGGCGAGGCCGACGGTCGCGCCCAGCTCGGCCTGGATCCGGTCGACCAGCACGACCGCCAGCAGCGAGTGCCCGCCGACGTCGAAGAAGCCGTCGGTGACGCCGACGCGTCTCCCCAGCAGGTCCTCCCACAGCTTGGCGAGGGCCATCTCCAGCTCGTCGCGCGGGAGCACCCCGGACGTCGACACCGGGGCGGCGTCCGGGACGGGCAGCGCGCCCCGGTCGATCTTGCCGTTCGACGTCAGCGGCACCGTGTCCAACGTGGTCAGGGTCGACGGGACCATGTACTCGGGCAACCGCTCGGACAGGTGCGCCCGCAGCGCGTCGACGTCCACAGTGGACGGTGAGACGTACCCGGCGAGCGCACCGTCACGGACCACCGCGACCGCCTCGACGACGCCGGGGCCGCCGACGAGCGCCGCCTCGATCTCACCCAGCTCGATGCGGTAGCCGCGCACCTTGACCTGGTGGTCGGTGCGGCCGACGAACTCCAGCCGCCCGTCCGGCAGGTAGCGGGCGAGGTCGCCGCTGCGGTAGATCCGGCCGGGGCCGAACGGGTTCGCCACGTACTTCGCGGCGGTCAGCCCCGGGTTGCCCGCGAAGCCGCGGGCGACGCCGGCGCCGCCCGCGTACAGCTCGCCGGTGACGCCGGCCGGGACCGGGCGCAGGTGCTCGTCGAGGAGGTAGACCTCGGTGTTCCAGATCGGGCGGCCCACCGAGATCGGCGTCGTGACGCATTCGGCGGCGGGCAGCAGGTTGATCACGTTGGCCACGGACGTCTCGGTGTGGCCGTACTCGTTGGCCACGACGACTTCGGGGGCGTTCTCGCGCCAGAACTCCAGGGCCTCGGCGGTGAGCTGCTCGCCGCCGACGACCAGGTGCGCGGCGGCGTCGGCGGCTTCCGGTGTCAGGCAGCGGCGCAGCGGTTCGAGGTGCGCCGGGGTGAGCTTGACGAAGCTGAACTTGCGTCCGCTCGACAACACGTCCGCGAGGCCCGCGACCGGGTGCTCGTCCTCCGGCACCAGCGTCACGGTCGTCCCGCAGAGCAGCGGCAGGAACAGGCCGGTGACGGTGAGGTCGAAGGCGAGCGACGAGTGCACCGGGGCGCCGTCGCCTTCGTCGGCGCGGTAGGCCTGGCGGCACCAGTCCAGGTAGTGCAGCACGCCGCGGTGGCTGATCATCACGCCCTTGGGACGGCCGGTGGAACCGGAGGTGTAGATGATGTAGGCGAGGTTCTCCGGGTCGACGACCGGGTCCTGCCACGGCACCGGGTCGTCGGCGACCGGCTCGTCCGCGAAGATCACGACGTCGCCGAGGTTCTCACCGGCGTAGCGGCGGGTGGTGACGAGCACGCGCGCGCCGGCCTGGCGGAGCATGTACTCCTTGCGGTCCTGGGGGTAGGCCGGATCCAGCGGGATGTAGTGGCCGCCGGTCTTGAGGATGGCCAGCAGCACCGGCAGCAGCAGCGGCCCGCGTTCGCAGAGCACGCCGACCGGGGTCTCGACGCCGACGCCGTGCGCCCGCAACCGCTGGGCCAGCCGCGTCGCGCGGGTCTCCAGGTCGGCGTAGGTCAGCTCGGCGCCCCCGCAGCGGACGGCGATCGCGTCCGGCGTGGACCGGGTCTGCTCGGCGATCCGGCCGTGCAGCGTGCCGCGCAGGTAGGGCTCGGCGGTGGCGTTCCAGGTTTCGAGGAGCAGCTTCCGCTCGTCCGCGCCGAGGACGTCCACTTCGGACAGCCGGACGCCGGGGCGGGCGGCCAGCTCGGTGAAGAGCCGGACGAAGTGCTCGCCCATGCGGTCCATCCGGGCCTGGTCGAAGAGCGCGGTGGCGTACTCGAGGACGCCCTCGACGGAGCCGTCGGCCTGGCGGACGAAGGAGATCATCAGGTCGAACTTCGCCGTCGTCGAAGGCAGGTCCACCGGTGAGACCGCGAGGTCACCCAGCGAGCCTTCCCCCTCCGACGCGTCGTAGACGGCGAACATCACCTGGACGACCGGGGTGTGCGCGAGGTCGCGCTCCGGCGCCAGCTCCTGGACCAGCCGCTCGAACGGCAGGTCCTCGTGGGCCTGGTCGGCGAGCCGCGCGGCCCGGACGCGGTCCGCCAGCGTCGCGAAGTCGGGGTCACCGGAGAGGTCGCCGCGGGCGACGACGGTGTTCACGAAGAACCCGACCATGTGCTCCAGCTCGGCCCGGCCGCGCCCGGCGACCGGCGTGCCGACGGCGAGGTCCGTCCGGCCGGTGTGGCGGCCGAGCACGACGTACGCGGCGGCGAGCAGCGTCACGAACGGCGTCGCGCCGGTGCTCTTTCCCTGGTTCAGCACCGCTTCCGCGGCGTCGGCGGGGATGGTGAAGCGGGCCGACGCGCCGTGGTGGTCGCGCTGGGCCGGCCGTGGGCGGTCGGCGGGAAGCTCCAGGGTTTCCAGCCCGGCCAGCCGCTCCTTCCAGTACGCGAGATCGACCGAGTGCGCGTCGGTCCTGGACTGCTCCCAGACGGCGAAGTCCGCATAGGACAGTTCGACCGGGGGCAGCTCGGCGCCGGTGTAGAGCCGGCGCAGGTCCTCGAGGAGAATCGGCAGCGACCAGCCGTCGCAGGCGATGTGGTGGACGTTGAGCGCGAGGACGTGCCGCTCGGGTGCCTCGCGGACCAGCATCGCGCGGAACACCGGGCCCGCCGCGAGGTCGAACGGACGGCTCACGTACTCGGCGAGCACCGCGTCCAGGTCACCGTCGACCACCGGCAGGTCGACCGGCTCGGGAGCCCCGATCACCTGCCGCGGCTTGTTGTCCTCCGCGAGGTAGGTGGTGCGCAGGATCTCGTGCCGCGCCACGAGGGCGTCGAGCGAGCGTCGCAACGCCTCGACGTCGAGGGCGCCGTCGAGCCTGAGCAGGAGCGGCACCGCGTACTCGGCGCTGTCCGGGTCGAGGCGGTCGAGGAACCACAGGCGTTGCTGGCCCGCCGACAGCGGGAGCGGCGCGGCGCGGTCGGCCCGGCCGAACGCGCGGACCGGCGCGGCGGCCCGGCCGCGCAGGCGCTTCGCGAGCACCGCGGCCCGCAGCCGCGCGGCGCGCTCGGCGTCGGCGCCGGCTTCGGGGCGGATGTCGAACGTGGTCATGCGCTGGCCTCCTCGGAGAGGGAGTCGAGGAGCTCCTGCTCGGACATGCCGGCGAGCTCGGCCTCGATCTCGGTGTGGACCACGGCGGCGAGCGCGGCGACCGTGGTGGTCTGGAACAGCACGGGCAGGGGCAGGTCCACCCCGAAGGCGGCCTGCAGCCGCATGCGGACCTTGGCGGCGAGCACGGAATGCCCGCCCAGTGCGAAGAAGTCGTCGCCGAGCCCGACGCGGGGCACGCCGAGCACCTCGGCCCAGATGCCGGCGATCAGCTGCTCCTCGGGACTGCTCGGGGCGACGTAGTCCGCGGTCTCCTCGGCCGGCTCGGGCAGGGCGGCGCGGTCGAGCTTGCCGCTGGCGTTGACCGGCAGCGCGTCGAGCACGACGAACGCGCTCGGCACCAGGTGCTCCGGCAGCCGCTGCCCGAGGAACGCGCGCAGGTCCGCGGGGGTGACGTCGCCGACGGTGTAGGCGACCAGGCGTTTCTGCCCGGCCGGGTCGGGTTTGGCGAGCACCACGGCCGCGGTGAGCGCCGGGTGCGCCCGCAGCGCGGACTCGACTTCGCCGAGCTCGATGCGGAAGCCGCGGATCTTGACCTGGTCGTCGGTCCGGCCGAGGAACTCCAGCTCGCCGGCGCGGGTGCGGCGGACGAGGTCGCCGGTGCGGTACATCCGCCCGCCCGCCGGGTTCGCGACGAACCGGCTCGCGGTGAGTCCCGGCCGCCCGAGGTACCCGCGGGCCAGGCCCGGGCTCGCGACGTACAGCTCGCCCGCCACGCCCGGCGGCACCGGCTGGAGCCGGTCGTCCAGGACGTACGCGCTGGTGTGGCGCAGTGCGCGGCCGATGGTCACCTGCTCGCCCGGCACCAGGGGTTCCGACACCGTGGAGACGACCGTGGCTTCGGTCGGGCCGTACATGTTGAGCATCCGGCGGCCCGGCGCCCACTTCGCGACCAGCTCCGGCGGGCAGACGTCGCCGCCGACGACGACCGTGCGGAAGTCCGGCAGGTCCGCGTCCTCGACCGTGGCCAGCGCCGCGGGCGGGATCAGCGCGTGCGTCACGCGCCCTTCGGCGAGGACGTCCCGCAGCTGGTCGCCGAGGAGCGGGCCGGGCGGGGTCACGACGAGTGCGGCGCCGGTCATCAGCGACGCGCACAGCTCCAGGATCGACGCGTCGAAGCTCGGCGACACGTACTGCAGCACCCGGTCGCCCGGGCCGACCCGGTAGGCGTCGACGGTGTTCGCCACCAGCGTGGCGAGGCCGGCGTGACTGACGACGACGCCCTTCGGCCGTCCGGTCGAACCCGACGTGTAGATCACGTACGCCGCGTTCTCCGGCTCGACTTCGACGTCCAGCGGGCCGTCGTCCATTGTGGACACCGGCAGTTCACGGAGGGTGAGCACCGGGTTCGCGTCGTCGAGCATGTACCGGATGCGCTCCTCCGGGTAGCCCGGGTCGACCGGGAGGAACGCGGCCCCGGTCTTGACGACCGCGAGCTGCGCCACGACCAGGTCGGCCGAGCGCGGCAGCAGCAGCGCGACGACCTTTTCCGGACCGGCACCGCGAGCCCGCAGCACCCTGGCCACGCGGTTGGCCGCCGCGTCCAGCTCGCCGTAGGTGAGCGAGTCCGACCCGGCCACGACGGCCGGGGCATCGGGATTCCGCCGCACCTGCGACTCGATGAGCCCGGCGAACGTCCCGCCCGGCGCGTTCCCGTCGAGCGGGGTGACCTCGGCCGCGTCGAGCATCGGGACGCGGTCCACCGGCCGCCGCGGGTCGGCGGCGAATCCGGTGAGGAGCCGGAGGTACCGCTCGGCGAACGCGGCGACCGTCTCCTCGTCGAACAGCGCGACGGGGTATTCGAGGACGCCGTCGACCGCGCCGGTGGGCTGCTCGCGCAGCACCATCGCGAGGTCGAACTTGGCCGCGCCGGTCTCGACGCCCAGGGGCTCGCAGTCCAGGTCGCCCAGTTCCCAGCCGCCCTCGGACACCGTCTGCAGCGCGAACATCAGCTGCACCAGGGGGTTCCGGCTCGGGTCGCGGTCGGGCCGGAGCTCGGCGACGACCCGGTCGAACGGGACCTCCTGGTGGCTGAAGGAGTTCAGCGCCGTCTCCCGGACGCGTTCCAGCAGCTCGGTGAAGCCCGGCGAGCCCGTCAGGTCCGCACGCAGGGCGAGGGTGTTGACGAACTGGCCGATCAGCCGCTCGGTGTCCGGGTGGTCGCGGCCGGCGACCGGGCTGCCGATCGCGAACTCACGGAGGCCGGTGTGCCGGGCGACGAGGACCTGGAACCCGGCCAGCAGCGTCATGAACAGGCTGGCCCGGGCTTCCGCCCCCAGCTCCCCGAGCCGGGTGGCCAGCTCCACCGGGACGCTGAACTCGTACCGCGCGCCCCGCGGGTCGCGCACCGCGGGCCGGGGGCGGTCCGCGGGCAGCCGCACGACCTGCGGGACGCCGGCGAGCTGCGTCCGCCAGAACTCGACGTCCGCTTCGGTCGGCCGGGACCAGGTCGCGACGTCGGCGTACTGCACCGGCAGCGGCGGCAGCTCGATACCCGCGTAGAGGTCGCGCAGCTCCTCGGCGAGGAGGCCTTCGGACCAGCCGTCGAGCACGATGTGGTGAGCCGAGAGGACCAGGACGTGGTCGTCGTCGCCGAGCTTCCCGAGGGCCGCGGCGAACACCGGGCCGGCGGCGAGATCGATGGGCCGGGCGCCGAGGAACGGCTCGATCGCGTCGATCCCGGTCATCGGCAGCGGGACCGGACCGGCCGGGTCGACGATCTGCTTCGGCTCGCCGTCGATCTCCACGAACCGGGTCCGGAGGATCTCGTGCCGCTCGACCAGTTTCGTCAGCGCGGCCGCCAGAGCGTCGACGTCCAGGGCGCCACGCAGGCGGACCGCGTTGGGCACCAGGTACTCCGCGCTGGACGGCGCCATCCGGTCGGCCAGCCACATGCCGACCTGCACGCCCGCGAGGGGCGCGGGGCCGTCCGGCCGCTTCGGGATCGCCTCGAACTCGCGGCGGGTGGCGCGGGTGACGGCGTCCGCCAGCTCCGCGACCGTGGGCGAGTCGAAGATGAGCCGGATCGGGATGTCCGCCGAGAGCCGCTTGCGCAGCTCGGCGACCACCCGGACGCCCAGCAGGGAGTGCCCGCCCAGGTCGAAGAAGTTGTCATCGGCGCCCACCCGCTCGACGCCGAGGACGTTCCCGAGCACCGACGCGACCAGCTCGGCGACCGGGCCTTCCGGCGCCCGGTACTCGGCGCCGGCCGCGGCCGGCGCGGGCAGCGCCTTGCGGTCGATCTTGCCGCTGGTCGTGGTCGGGAACTCGGGCAGCACGCTCAGCGCCGTCGGCACGAGGTAGACGGGCAGCCGCTCGCGCAGCTGTTCACGGATCCCGGCTTCGGTGAGCGTGACGCCGGCCTGCGCGGTGACGTACCCGGCGAGACGCTTGTCCCCCGGCGTCGGCTGCCACACCGTGACGGCCGCCTCGCGCACCCCCGGCAGCTCCAGGAGCACCTGCTCGACCTCGCCCGGCTCGACGCGGATGCCGCGGATCTTGACCTGCGAGTCCTGGCGGCCGAGGAACGTCAGCGCGCCGTCGGGGGTGCGCAGGCCGCGGTCGCCGGTGCGGTAGAGCCGCTCGCCGGGCACGAACGGGCTGGCCAGGAACGCCGCCGCCGTCTTGCCCGGGTTGCCGAGGTAGCCGCGCGCCAGGCCGACGCCGCCGATGAACAGGTCACCGGGGACGCCGACCGGGACCGGCCGGAAGTGCTCGTCGAGAACGTGGATCTGGTTGTTCGCGATCGGCGAGCCGACGCTGACCGAGCCCGCGCCCGCGAGGTCGGCTGGCACGCACACACGCATCGTCGAGTCGATCGACACCTCGGTCGCGCCCCACTGGTTGTGCAGGGTCGCGGTCGTGCCGAGCCGGTCGAAGAACAGCTTCAGCAGCTCCGGCTGGAGCGCTTCGCCGCTGGTGATGACGTTGCGCACCGTCCCGAGCGCGGCACAGTCGGCCGGGGTCAGCTGCTCCAGGAACAGCGTCAGCATGCTCGGCACGAACTGCAGGTTGACGACCCGGTGCTTGAGGGCACCGGCCAGGATGGCGGCCGGGTCGCGGTGCAGGCCCGGCGGGATCAGCGCGACGCGCCCGCCGGCGACGAGCGGCCACAGGCATTCCACGGCCGCGTCGTCGAAGACCAGGGTCGTCTTCTGCAGGACGGCTTCGCCCGGCCGGAGCCGGTAGGTGTCCTGGTGCCAGCGCAGCCGGTTGACCCAGCCGCGGTGGCTGCTCGCGACGCCCTTCGGCTTCCCGGTCGAGCCGGAGGTGTAGTAGATCGACACCAGGTTGTCCGGGTGGGTGGTGTCCGGCAGCTCCGGCGCGTCTCCGTCCACATCGGACACTTCGAGGAAGACGACCTCGCCGCCTGACGGCGTTTCCGCGCCCGCGTCGACCAGGCAGACCGGCGAGTTCGCGTCGCCGAGGATGCCGAGGACCCGGGGCTCGGGTGCGTCGGTCTCGATCGGGACGAACGCGCCGCCGGCCTTGAGGATGGCGACCAGGCCGACGATCAGGTCGATCGAGCGGTCCATCCGCAGGCCGACCGGGACGTCCGGGCCCACGCCGTGGCCGATCAGCCGCGCGGCGAGGATCCCGGCCCGCCGTTCCAGCTCGGCGTAGTCGATGCTCTCGTCGAGGTACTCGACGGCGACCGCGTCCGGCGTCTTCCGCGCCTGCTCGGTGATCAGGTGGTGGAGGCAGACGCTCTCGTCGTAGGCGGCTTCGGTGGCGTTGACGCCGTGCACCAAGTGCGTGCGCTCGGCGTCGCTCAGCAGGTCCAGCTCGCCGACCGGGGTTTCGGGCGCGTCGGCGATCCTTCGGAGCAGCGTCGTGAAGTGACCGGCCAGCCGCTCGATCGTGGTGGCGTCGAACAACGCGGTCGGGTATTCGAAGATGCCGGTCAAGGCACCGTCGGCGTCCTGGGCGAGGGCGAGCTCGAGGTCGAACTTGCTGACCCGGGTGTCGACGGCGAGCTGCTCGACGGCCAAGCCGGGCAGCGCCCAGCCCGCCCGCTCGTTGTTCTGCAGGGCGAACACGATCTGCACCAGCGGGGTGCGGGTGAGGTCGCGCTGCGGGCGCAGCAGCTCGACGATCCGGTCGAACGGGACGTCGTCGTGGTCGAACGCGGCCAGCGTGCTCGCGCGGACCCGGCGCAGGAGCTCTGTGAACGCCGGGTCGCCGGTCAGGTCGGCGCGCAGCGGGACGGTGTTGACGAAGTGCCCGACCAGCGGCTCGGTCTGCGGGTGGCTGCGGCCGGACACCGGGGTGCCGATCGCGAAGTCCCGCATCGCGGTGTAGCGGCCGATCAGGACCTCGAACGCGGCGAGCACGGTCATGAACAGGCTCGCGCCGTGCCCGGCCCCCAGCGCCGCCAGGCGGGCGACGACGTCCGCCGGGACGTGCACCGGGGTCTTGGCGCCGTGGATGTCCCGGACCAGCGGCCGGGGCCGGTCGGCGGGCAGTTCGGCGACGTGCGGCATACCGTCGAGAGCGTCGCGCCAGAAGGCGAGCCCGGCTTCGTCGGACGCGGCGGCCTGCCACACGGCGACGTCGCCGAACTGCACCGGCAGCGCGGCCGGCCGGATCCCGGCGTAGTGGTCGCGCAGCTCGGCGGCGAGCAGGCCCATGGACCAGCCGTCGGCGACGATGTGGTGCAGGAGCACCACGAGGACGTGGTCGCCGGCCGAGACCCGGCCGAGTGCGGCGCGCACCACGGGGCCGTGTTCGAGGTCGAGCGGGGTGTCCACTTGCGACCGGACGAACGCCTCGACGTCGCTCACGCCGGTGACCGGGAGCGGGAGCGGCCGCACCGGGTCGACGACCTGCGCCGGCTCGCCGTCCACCTCGACGAACCGGCTGCGCAGCACCTCGTGCCGGGCCACCACGGCCGACAGCGCACCGGCCAGTGCCTCGACGTCGAGGTCACCCTCGATCCGCAGCGCGAGCGGGACCAGGTACTCCGCCGAACCCGGCGCGAGCCGTTCGGCGAACCAGAGTCCGCGCTGCACCGGCGAAAGCGGGGTCCTCGCCGCGTGGTCGCGGAGCGGAATCGGCGCGAAGTCCACTGTGGACGCGTCCGGTACCAGCCGGGCCAGCGCCGCGATCGTGGGCGCCTCGAACAGCGCCCGGACGCCCAGCCGGACGCCGAACTCGGTGCGCATCCGGCCGGTCACCTTCGCCGCCAGCAGCGAGTGACCGCCCAACGCGAAGAAGTTGTCCTCCACGCCCGGCTCGGGGATGCCGAGGACGTCGGCCCAGATCGCGGCGAGCGTGACTTCGGCGGGGGTGCGCGGGGCGACGTGCCCGGCGACGACCCGCTGCGGTGCGGGCAGGGCCGCGCGATCGAGCTTGCCGTTCGCCGTCCGCGGCAGGTCCGCCAGCGGGACGATCGCCGACGGCACCAGGTGGTCGGGCAGCTGCGTGGCGGCGTACTCCGCGACCGCGGCCGGGTCGGCGGTGCCGACGACGTAGGCGACCAGGAGCCCGTCGCGAGCCACCACGGCAGCCTGCGTGACGCCGTCGTACCGGGCCAGGACGGCCTGGACTTCGCCGGGCTCGACGCGGAAGCCGCGGATCTTGACCTGGTCGTCCGCGCGGCCGGCGTACTCGAGGACGCCGTCGCGGTTCCAGCGGGCGAGGTCGCCGGTGCGGTACATCCGCTCCCCCGCCGTGAACGGTGAAGCGACGAACCGCTCGGCCGTCGCCCCGGGCTGACCGAGGTAGCCGTGAGCGGTGCCGGCACCCGACAGGTACAGCTCGCCGACGACCCCGGCGGGCACCGGCCGCAGCCGCGCGTCGAGGACGTGGGCGTGCTTGCCGGTGACCGGCCGGCCGATCGGGACCGGGCCGTCGACCGCCGTGACCGCGTGGAAGGTGCTGAAGCCCATGGTCTCGGCCGGGCCGTAACCGTTGATCACCGCGACGTGCGGGTAGGACCGCAGCACCTTCGCCAGGTGCGCGGGCGAGGCCGCCTCGCCACCGGTCATCGCGCGGCGGACCGTCGTGAAGACCGCCGGGTGCTCGTCCACCAGGAAGTTGAACAGGCTCGCCGAGACGTCGAGGACCGTGACGTCGTGCGCCACGACCAGGTCCTCGATCAGGGCGGGCTCGGGACGCTGGCCCGGCTGCAGGACGACTTTGCCGCCCGAGAGCAGCGGGCCGAGCAGCTGCGTGCCGAACGCGTCCCACGACACCGGCGCGCACTGCAGCCAGACGTCGTCCGGGCCGAACCCGGCGTAGTCCTGGCCGGTCAGCGTGCCGACGACCGCGCGGTGCGGGGCCGCGACCGCCTTGGGGACGCCGGTCGAGCCGGAGGTGAACATGACCACGGCGAGGTCCTCCGGGCTGCCCGCCACCCCGAGGGCACCGCCGTCGCGGACGGCGATCGCGGCCGCGTCTTCGACGACGTCGATCCGGCGCCATGGCAACGTGCGGCCATCGGTGAGGACGACCGCGGCCGACGTCCGCCGCAGCGCGCCGACCAGGCGTTCGGCCGGGAAGTCCGTGTCCAGCACGGTGTAGGCCGCTCCCGCCTTGAGCACCGCCAGCAGCGCGACGGCCAGCCGCGGCGAGCGTCCGATGTGGACACCGACCAGGTCGCCCCGGCGGACGCCTTCGGCGACCAGGTGCCGGGCGAGCCGGTTGGCCTCGACGTCGAGCTGCCCGTAGGTCAGCGACGAGCCCTCGAAGACCAGCGCGGTCGCGCCCGGGGCCCAGGCCGCCCGGCGCTCGACCAGCTCGTGGAGCCGCATCGCCGGCGCGGTGGCCGTCGTCGTGCCCTGGGCCAGCAGCGCGGCCCGCTCGCCGTCGGCAAGCAGGTCGAGATCGGTCACCGGGACGTCCGGGGTGGCGACGGCCGCGGTGAGGAACCGCGCGAACCGCTCAGCGATCGAGGCAGCCGTGGCGGCGTCGAACAGGTCGGCGGCGTACTCCAGCTGTCCGGTCAGCCCGGCCGGGGTGCCGTCCGCGGCGTGGTTCTCCTCGATGCCCGCGGTCAGGTCGAACTTCGCGACCTCGCGGCGGACCGTCACCCCCTCGGTGGCCAGGCCCGGCAGGCCGAGCTGCGCGGTGGCGTTGTTCTGCAGCACCAGCATCACCTGGAACAGCGGGTGCCGCGCGGCCGAACGTGCCGGGTTCAGCTCCTCGACGACCCGCTCGAACGGGACGTCGGCGTGGGCCAGCGCGGCCAGCCCGGCGTCGCGGACCCGGGCCAGGAGCTGCCGGAACGTCGGCTGCCCGGCGACGTCGGTGCGCAGCACCAGGGTGTTGACGAAGAACCCGGCGAGGTCGTCGAGGGCGGTGTCGCCGCGGCCCGCGACGGCGGTGCCGAGCGGCACGTCGTCGCCGGCCCCGAGCCGGGACAGCAGGGCCGCGAACCCGGCCTGCAGGGCCATGAACAGCGTCGCGCCACCGGAGCGGGCCAGGTCGGCCAGTCCCTGGTGGACGTCCGCGCCCAGCGCGAACTCGACCGAGCCGCCGCGGTGGCTGGCCACGGCCGGGCGGAGCCGGTCGGCGGGCAGCGTCAGCTCCTCGGGGGCGCCGGCGAGGGCGTCACGCCAGAAGGCGAGCTGGCCGGCGATCTCCGGCTCATCGAGGACTTCGCGCTGCCACAGGGTGTAGTCCGCGTACTGGACGGGCAACGGCGTCCACTTCGGAGCGTCGCCGTCGAGGCGGGCCGCGTACGCGGTGGCCAGGTCGCGCCACAGCGGCGCGGCCGACCAGCCGTCGGACGCGATGTGGTGCAGCACCAGCAGCAGCACGTGGTCGTCGGCGGCGATCTCGACCAGGTGAGCCCGGATCGGCAGCTCGGTCCGCAGGTCGAAGACGTGGGCCGCGGCCTCCGCGAGCACGTCGGGCAGCGCGTCCTCGGTGGACTCCACGATCGTCCACGGGATCGACGGCGCGGTCAGGATCTCCTGCCACGGCTCGCCTTCGTGGGCCGGGAACACCGTGCGCAGGGACTCGTGCCGCGCCACGACGTCGGCCAGCGCGGCTCGCATCGCGGGCACGTCGAGCGGGCCACGCAGCCGCAGCGCGCGGGGGACGTCGTAGCCGGCGTTGGCCTCCTCGGCCTGGTCGACGAACCACAGCCGCTGCTGCGCGAACGACAGCGGCAGCCGCTCGGGCCGCTCGCGCCGGGTCACCGGCGGCCGCGCCGGGGCGGCGTCGCCGAGGATCTCGGCCAGCCCGGCGACGGCCGGGGTGCGGAACAGGTCGCGGATGCCCAGCTCGACGCCGAGCACGGCGCGGACCCGGCCGATGAGCCGGGCGGCCAGCAGCGAGTGCCCGCCCAGCTCGAAGAAGCCGTCGTCGAGGCCGACCTCGGGCAGCCCCAGCACCTCGGCGAAGAGTCCACAAAGGACGTTCTCGGTGACGGTCCGCGGCCGGCGGCGCGAACCCGCCGCGAAGTCCGGCGCGGGCAGCGCGCGGCGGTCCAGCTTGCCGTTCGCGGTGCGGGGCAGCTCGGGCAGCGGCACGATCGCCGACGGCACCAGGTAGTCCGGCAGCCGGTCGGCCAGGTACGCCCGCAGGACAGCGGGTTCGGCCGAGCCGACGACGTACCCGATCAGGCGCCCGTCGCGGACGACGACCGCGGCCTGCTCGACCCCGTCGTGGCGGGCCAGCACCGCCCGGACCTCGCCGGGTTCGACGCGGAAACCGCGGACCTTGACCTGGTCATCGGCGCGGCCGACGTACTCGAGGACACCGTCGGCGCGCCAGCGCACGAGGTCGCCGGTGCGGTACATCCGCTCACCCGGGACGAACGGCGAGGCGACGAACCGCTCGGCAGTCGCGCCGGGCAAGCCGCGGTAGCCGTCGGCGAGGCCGTGGCCCGCGAGGTACAGCTCACCCGTGACACCGGGCGCGGCGAGGGCGAGGTGCGCGTCGAGGACGTAGGCGCGCTTGCTCGCCACCGGCCGGCCGATCGGGATGGCGACGCCGTCGACGTCGGCGGGGGTAATCGGGTGGAACGTCGTGTAGCCCATGCTCTCGGCCGGGCCGTACCCGTTGATCAGCGCGACGTCCGGGTACTCGCGCAGCGCCTTCGTCACGTGCTCGACGGACGCCGGCTCGCCGCCGGTCATGGCCCGGCGCAGCACCGTGAAGACCTGCGGTTCCTGGTCGAGCAGGTAGTTGAACAGGCTGGCCGAGGCGTGCAGCACGGTGACGCCGTGCTCGACGACCAGGGCCGCGATGCGGTCCGGCTCGGGGTTCTGGCCGGGCTGCAGGACCGTCCGGCCACCATAGAGCAGCGCGCCGAACAGCTGGAGCGCGAAGCCGTCCCACGAGACCGGCGCGCACTGCAGCCACACCTGGTCCGCGTCGAAGGTCGCGTAGCCCTGGCCCATCGTCGCGACGACACCGCGGTGCGAGGTGGCGACGCCCTTGGGCACGCCGGTGGAGCCCGAGGTGAACATGACGCAGGCCAGGTCGGCCGGGGTCAGCTCGACGCCGGGGTTCGTGCGGTCCGGGTGGTCGGGCAGCGTCTTCAGGACTCGCTTGACGCCGGCTTGCTCGGTGACCGCGGCCAGGCGCTCGGCCGGGTAGCTCGGGTCCAGCAGGGTGTAGGCGGCGCCGGACTTGAGCACCCCGAGCACCGCGGCGGCGAAGTCGAGGCCGCGGTCCAGCAGGACGCCGACGACCTCGCCGCGGCGGACGCCATCGTCCAAGAGGTGGTGGGCGACCTGGTTGGCGCGGGCGTTCAGCTCGCCGTAGGTCAGCGACTCGCCCTCGAACAGGATCGCGACGGCGCCGGGGTCCTGGCGTTCGACGATGGTGTGCAGGCAGTCCTCGGGCGCGGCGCTCAGCTGAAGGGCGTTGCCCGCGGTCAGCACGAGGTCGCGTTCATCGGTGGTGAGCACGTCGTACGCCGTCACCGGCTTCGCGGGTGCGTCGGCGATCTGCTCCAGCAACCGGACGAACGCGGCGGCCAGGCGCTCGGCGGTGGCGGCGTCGAACAGCGCGGTCGCGTACTCGAAGGCACCGGTGATCCCCCCGGCGTGTTCCTCGAGGGCGACGGTGAGGTCGAACTTGGCGACCGCGCGGGCCACCTCGTACGGCTCGGTGTCCACTCCGGACAGGACGACCGGTGGGTTGTCCTGCTGCAGCACCAGCATCACCTGGAACAGCGGGTGCCGGGACGCCGAGCGGGCCGGGTTCAGCTCCTCGACCAGGCGCTCGAACGGGACGTCGTCGTGCTCGAACGCGCTCAGGTCGGCTTCCCGGACGCGGTCGACCAGCTCGGCGAACGTCGGCGCGCCGCTGAGGTCCGTGCGGAGCACGACGGTGTTGACGAAGAACCCGACGAGGTCGTCGAGGGCCGGGTCCGCCCGGCCGGCGACCGGGGTGCCGATCGGGATGTCGTCCCCGGCGCCGAACCGCGCCAGCAGGGTGGCGAGCGCCGCCTGCAGGAGCATGAACAGGGTCGCGCGCTGCCCCGCGGCGAGGTCGAGCAGCCGCGAGTGCAGCTCCGCCGGGATCGCGACGGCCGCGGACCCGCCGGTGTGGTCGGCGGTGGCCGGCCGGACACGGTCGTACGGCAGGGCCAGCTCCTCCGGCAGGCCGGCGAGAGCGTGCGTCCAGTAGGCGATGTCGGTGTCGAGTTCCCGTTGCCACAGCGTGTAGTCCGCGTACTGCACCGGCAACGGGGTCCACTCGGGAGCGTGGCCGTCGAGGCGGGCGGCGTAGGCGGTGGCGAGGTCGCCCAGCAGGACCGGGATCGACCAGCCGTCGCCGGCGATGTGGTGGGTCAGCACCAGCAGGACGTGCTCGTCGCCCTCGCTGAACAGCCACGACCGCACCGGCGGGGCGGCGGCCAGGTCGAACGGGGTCCGGGCGGCTTCGGCGACCGAGCCGGTCGTCACCTCGAACGGGACCTCGAAGGAGTCCAGGATCACCTGGTGCGGACCGGACTCGTCCTCGGCGTAGTACGTGCGCAGGGCATCGTGGCGTCCGGCCACATCGGACAGTGCGGCCCGGAGCGCCGAAGCGTCGACGTCGCCGCGCAGCCGCAAGGCGATCGGCATGTGGTACGACGTGTCCTCGCTGTCCATGCGGGACAGGAACCACAGCCGCTCCTGACCCGGCGCCAGCGGCAGGCGCTTTGGGCGCGAGCGGCGCGTGACGGCCGGGCGAGCCGCGACGGCGTCGCCGAGGCTTTCGCTCAGCCCGGCGACGGTCGGGTTCGCGAAGAGCGCCCGCACGGTGACGTCGAGCCCGAGCACCGCGCGGATCCGCCCGGCGAGCCGGGTGGCCAGCAGCGAGTGGCCGCCCAGGTCGAAGAAGCCGTCGTCGACGCCGACCTCGGGCACGCCGAGGACCTCGGCGAACAGCTCGCACAGCGCGTGCTCGCGGGCGGTCCGCGGCAGCCGGCCGGCGCCGCTTTCGAGGGTCGGTGCGGGCAGGGCCTTGCGGTCGAGCTTGCCGTTCGGCGTCCGGGGCAGCTCGTCGAGCAGCACGAACGCCGAAGGCACCATGTACCCGGGCAGCGCGGCGGCGAGGTGCCGGCGCAGGTCGTCGACCTCGACGCTCCCGTGCGCCACCACGTAGGCGACGAGGCGCTTGTCGCCCGGCCGGTCCTCGCGGACGACGACCGCGCGCAGGGCGACGGCCGGGTGGGTGGCCAGCACGGCCTCGACCTCACCCAGCTCGATGCGGAACCCGCGGATCTTGACCTGGTGGTCGACGCGGCCGAGGAAGCGGATCTCGCCGTCGCGGCGGCGGGCGACCAGGTCGCCGGTGCGGTACATCCGCTCCCCCGCCGCGAACGGCGAGGCGACGAACCGGTCCGCCGTGAGGTCGGGGCGGCCGAGGTAGCCGCGCACGACGCCGTCCCCGGCGAGGTACAGCTCGCCCGGCACGCCCGCCGGCACCGGCCGCAGCGCGCGGTCGAGCACGTGGACCTGGGTGTTCGCGATCGGCGTGCCGATCGTCGGCGCGCTCTCGCCGACGCGGGCGGTGGTCGACCAGATCGTCGTCTCGGTGGGGCCGTACATGTTGGTCACCGACGCGGCCCGCGCCCGCAGCGCGACGGCCAGGTCGTCGGGCAGGGCTTCGCCGCCGACCAGGACATGCACTTCGGAAAGGTCGACGGGCTCGGCCAGCAACGCGTGGAAGAGGCTCGGCGTGGCCTGCAGGAGCGTGACGCCGTCCTCGGCGAGGGCGGCCAGCGCGCGGGTGTCGCGGACGTCGTCGCGGCTCGCGAGGACGACGGTCGCCCCGGCCAGCAGTGGCGCGAAGATCTCCAGGCCGGCGATATCGAAGCCGACGGTCGTGACGGCCAGCAGCCGGTCGCCCGCGGTGATGCCGAACCGGTCGACCATGTCGAGGAGGAAGTTGAGCAGCGGCCGGCGCGGGACGACGACACCCTTGGGGCGCCCGGTCGAGCCGGACGTGAAGATCACGTACGCCGGGCTGTCCGGCGACGCGGTGTGCGGCAGGTTCTCCGTCCGATCCGTGAAGACGAGGTCGTCGCGGGTCAGGACCAGTGCCGGGGCGGCATCCTCCAGCATCATCGCCAGCCGGTCCTCCGGATACTCCAGGTCGAGCGCGAGGTAGCCCGCGCCGGTCTTGAGCACGGCCAGCATCGCGATGATCAGCTGTTCGTCGCGGGGCAGGGCGAGGGCGACGTACCGCTCGGGCCCCGCGCCACGCGCCGCGAGGTGGTGGGCGAGCCGGTTGGCCCGGGTGTTCAGTTCGGCGTAGGTCAGGGTCGTGGCGCCGAACTCCAGCGCGGGCGCCTCCGGGGTGGCCGCGGCCTGCGTCTCGAACAGCTCGATCACCGAAGTGTCCGGCAGTGGCCGAGCCGTCTCGCCGTTCGCCGTCTCGATGGCCACGCGCTCGCGGTCCGCCAGTAAGTCCACAGTGGACAGCGCGGCGTCCGGGGCGGCGACCGCGGCGGTGAGCAGGCGGACGAACCGGTCGGCCAGGTCGGCCGCGGTACCCGGGTCCAGGAGGTCGGTCGCGTACTCGAGGTAGCCCCCGATCCCGGCGGTGGTCTCCTCCAGGTTGAGGGTGAGGTCGAACTTCGCCGTCTCGGTGGTCACCGGCACGTCCGACGCGGCCAGGCCGGGCAGGGCCAGGTTCGCCGCGACGTTGTTCTGCAGCGCCAGCATCACCTGGAACAGCGGGTGCCGGGCGGTCGAGCGGGCCGGGTTCAGCCGTTCGACGACCCGCTCGAACGGGACATCGGCGTGGTCGAACGCCTTGAGCGAGCCTTCCCGGACCCGGCGGACCAGCTCGGTGAAGCTCGGGTCGCCGCTGAGATCCGTGCGCAGCACCAGAGTCGTGACGAAGAAGCCGACGAGGTCGTCGAGCGCGGCGTCCGGCCGGCCCGCCGACGGGGTGCCGACGGCGACGTCGTCCCCGGCACCGAGCCGGGACAGCAGGGCGGTGAACCCGGCCTGCAGCACCATGAACAGCGTCGCGTGCTCGCCGCGGGCGAGCTGCAGGAGCCGGGCGTGCAGGTCCGCGTCGAGGGCCACCGGCACGACCGCGCCGCGGTGGCTCGCGACCGGCGGGCGCGGGTGGTCGAAGGGCAGGGCGATCTCGTCGGGCAGCCCGGCGAGGGCGTCGGCCCAGTAGTCGAGGGAGTCCTCGGGCAGGTCCTGCTGCCACAGCGCGTAGTCCGCGTACTGGACCGGCAGCGGAGTCCACTTCGGACTTTCTTTGGTCACACGGGCCGCGTAGGCGGTCGACAGATCGCGCAACAGCGGGCCGAAGGACCAGCCGTCGCCGGCGATGTGGTGGGTGACGAGCACCAGGACGTGGTCGTCACCGTCGGGGACCAGCGCGGCGCGGATCGGGAGGTCGGCGGCCAGGTCGAACTTGCGGGCGGCGAACTCGGCGACGTCCACGGCGGCTTCGGTCCACGGCAGCTCGGTGAGCGGGCGGATCTCCTGGCGGGGCACGCCGTCGGTGTCGGGGAACACCGTCCGCAGCGCCTCGTGGCGCTCGACGACGTCGGCGAACGCCTGGCGCAGCGCGGCGACGTCGAGGGCGCCGGTCAGCCGCAGGGCGCGCGGGACGTTGTAGGTGGCGCCGGCCTGGTCGAGCTGCTCGACGAACCACAGGCTGCGCTGCGCGGACGACAGCGGCAGGACGGCCGGGCGCGGCCGGGCCACCACGGCCGGGCGGGCGGCCCGGGCGGTGTCGAGCACCGCGGCCAGCCCGGCGACGGTCGGGGCGCGGAAGACGTCCGCGACCCCGATCCGGGCCCCGAGCACCGCGCCGACGCGGGCGACGAGCCGGGCGGCGAGCAGCGAGTGACCACCGAGGGCGAAGAACCCGTCGTCGACGCCGACCGTCTCGACGCCGAGGACGTCGGCGAAGAGTCCACAAAGGACTTCTTCGCGCGGGGTGCGCGGCGCGCGGCTCGTGGTCGTGCGGTCGGGGGCGGGCAGGGCGCGGCGGTCGAGCTTGCCGTTGGGCGTCAGCGGCAGCGCGTCGAGCAGGACGAACGCGCTCGGCACCAGGTGTTCCGGCAGGCGCTCGGTGAGGTACGCGCGGAAGTCCGCCTGCGAACCCACCACGTAGGCGACCAGGAGCTTCTGGCCGGGCCGGTCCTCGCGGACGACGACCGCGGACTCGGTGACCGCCGGGTGCGTGCCCAGCGCCGTCCGGATCTCGCCCGGCTCGACGCGGAACCCGCGGATCTTCACTTGGTCGTCCGCGCGGCCGGCGTACTCGAGGACGCCGTCGGCGCGGCGGCGCACCAGGTCGCCGGTGCGGTACATCCGCTCCCCCGCCTCGAACGGCGACGCCACGAACCGGACGGCGGTGAGGTCGGGACGGCCGACGTAGCCGTCCGCGATGCCGCCGCCCGCGGCGTACAGCTCCCCGACGACGCCGGGCGCGACCGGCCGCAGCCGCTCGTCCAGGACGTAGGCGCGCTTGCCGTTGAGCGGCACGCCGATCGGGATGGGCGCGCCGGTGAGGTCGGCCGCCGTGACGCGGTGGCCGCTGACGAAGATCATGTTCTCGACCGGCCCGTAGGCGTTGGTCAGGCGCAGGTGCGGGAACTCCGTGAGGGCCTTGGTGACGTGGGCGACCGACGCGACTTCGCCGCCGGTGTAGACGTCGCTGACCTGCGTGAACACCGCCGGGTACTCGTCGAGCAGGAAGTTCAGCAGGCTGGCCGAGGCGAACATCGTCGTCACGCCGTGGCGTTCGACCAGGTCCGCGATGAGCGCGGGCTCGGGCTTCGGGCCGGGCTGCAGGACACAGGTCGCGCCGGTGAGCAGGGCACCGAACAGCTCGAACGCGAAGGCGTCCCACGACACCGGGGCGGTCTGCAGCCAGACGGCACCGGTGTAGCCCTGGCCGAGGATCGTCGTGGCGACGGCTTCGTGCGAGGCGACGACACCCTTCGGCGTGCCGGTGGAGCCCGAGGTGAACATCACGCAGGCGGGCCCGGCGGGTGACACCACCCGGTTCGGCGGGGTCGCCGTGGAGTCCACCTGGGACAGGTCGTCGAGCACGATCGGCGTGCCGACCTGCTCGGCCAGCAGCTGCCGCCGCTCGGCGGGGAACGACGGGTCCAGCAGCGTGTAGCCGCAACCGGCCTTGAGCACCCCGAGGATCGCGGCGACCAGGTCGGGGCCCCGGTTGAGGCAGATCGCGACGATCCGCCCGGCCGGGACGCCGGTCAGGAGCGCGGCGACACCGTTCGCGCGGGCGTCCAGCTCGGCGTAGGTGACGGCCCGGCCCTCGAACAGCAGCGCGGCGCGGTCCGGGGTGCGGCGGGCGTGGCTCTCCAGCAGCTCGTGCAGCGTGATCGCCGTCGCGGCGGGCGCGAGCATGCCACCCGTCTCGGCCTGGACCCGCTCGGCCGCGTCGAGAAGATCGAGGTCGCCGATCCGGGCGTCCGGGTTCGCGGCGACGGCGGTGAGGACGCGCAGCAGCCGGCCGGCCAGCGTGGCGGCGGTGTCGCGGTCGAACAGGTCGCTCGCGTACTCCAGCAGACCGGTCAGCTCGCCGTCGCGCTCCTCGAAGATCGCGGCCAGGTCGAACTTCGCGTAGCCGATGTCGACGCGCTCGCCGGACGCGCGGACGCCCGGCAGGGTCAGCTCGGCGGCCAGGTTGTTCTGCAGCACCAGCAGCACCTGGAACAGCGGGTGGCGGCCGAGCGAGCGGGCCGGGTTCAGCTCTTCGACGACGCGCTCGAACGGCACCTCGGAGTGTTCGAACGCGGCCAGGCACGTCTCGCGGGCGCGGTCGAGCAGCTCGCGGAACGTCGGGTCGCCGCCGGTGGCCGTGCGCAGGACGACGGTGTTGACGAAGAACCCGACGAGGTCGTCGAGGGCGGCGTCGGTGCGGCCGGCGACCGGCGAGCCGACCGGGACGTCGTCGCCGGCGCCGAGGCGGGTGAGCAGGGCGGCGAACGCGGCCTGCAGGACCATGAACAGCGTGGCGCCTTCGGCCGCGGCCAGCTCGGCCAGGCGGCGGTGGACGTCGGCGGGCACGTCCATCGGGACGACGCCGCCGCGGTGGCTCGCGATCGCCGGACGCGGGAGGTCGGCGGGCAGCGGGAGTTCTTCGGGCAGCCCGGCCAGGGCGTCACGCCAGTACGCGAGGTCGCGCTCGACGGGGAGTTCCTGTTGCCACAGCGTGTAGTCCGCGTACTGCACCGGCAACGGTGTCCACTTCGGACTTCCGCCGGTGACACGGGCGGCGTAGGCGGTCGAGAGGTCGCGCAGGAGCGGGGCGAAGGACCAGCCGTCGCTCGCGATGTGGTGGACGACGAGCAGCAGCACGGCCGCGTCGCCGGGCAGGGTGAAGAGCGTGGCGCGGATCGGCAGCTCGCGGGTGAGATCGAAGTCCGCTTCGGTGGCCGTGGTCAGGTCGGCGGCGAGAGTGTCCTCGGTGGACTCCCCGGTGGCCCACGGGACTTCCGCGGACGGCAGGACCTGCTGCACCGGCTCGTCGCCGTCGCTCGTGAAGATCGTGCGGAGGGTTTCGTGGCGGGCGATGACGTCGCCGACGGCCCCGCGCAGCGCGTCCGCGTCGATCGGGCCGTCGAGGCGGACGGCCTGCGGGATGTGGTAGCTCGCGTTCCGGGTGTCGGCCTGGTCGAGGAACCACAGCCGGCGCTGGGCAAACGACAGCGGCATCGGCTCGGGCCGGGAGCGCGGGGTCAGGGCCGGGCGTGCTTCCGGTGCGTCTTCGAGGAGTTCGGCGAGGCCGGCCGGGGTCGGCGCGCGGAAGATGTCTCCGATGGCGGCCTCGACGCCGAGCGTCGCGCGGATGCGGGAGACGAGCTTGGCGGCGAGGAGGGAGTGGCCGCCGAGGGCGAGGAAGCCGTCGTCGATGCCGACGCCGTCGACCCCGAGGATCTCGGAGAACAGCGTGCAGAGCGCGGCTTCGCGGGGGGTGCGCGGGGCGCGGCCGGTGCGGGCGGCGGACCAGTCCGGCGCGGGGAGCGCCTTGCGGTCGAGCTTGCCGCTCGGGGTCAGGGGCAGCTCGTCCAGGACGACGAAGGCGGCCGGGACCATGTACTCCGGCAGGTTCCCGGCCAGGGCCGCGCGCAGGGCGTCGACGTCGGGCGCGGCACCGTCCGGGACGACGTAGCCGACCAGGCGCTGGTCGCCTTCGCGGTCTTCGCGGGCCAGCACGCACGAGCCGCCGACGCCGGGCTGCCGGTCGAGGACGGCCTCGATCTCGCCCAGCTCGACGCGCAGGCCCCGGATCTTCACCTGGTGGTCGGTGCGGCCGAGGTACTCCAGCGCGCCGTCTTCCGACCAGCGGGCGAGGTCGCCGGTGCGGTACATCCGCTCCCCCGGCTCGAAGGGGCTGGCCACGAACCGCTCGGACGTCAGGCCCGGCCGCCCGTGGTAGCCGCGGGCCAGCTGGATCCCGGCGAGGTACAGCTCACCGGCGACACCGGGCGCGACCGGGTTCAGCTCGGCGTCGAGGACGTGCGTTCGGGTGTTCCACACCGGACGTCCGATGGGGACAGTCCTCCGTGCCGGGTCGCACGCCCAGTACGTGACGTCGACCGAGGCCTCGGTCGGGCCGTAGAGGTTGTGCAGCTCGACACCCGGGAGCGTCTCGAAGAAGCGCGCCTGCAGCTCGGCGGGCAGGGCTTCGCCGCTGCACAGCACGCGGCGCAGGCCGGTGCAGGTCGCGGCGGCCGGATCGAGCAGGAACGCCTGCAGCATCGACGGGACGAAGTGGACGGTCGTGATCCGCTCGGCGCGGATCAGCCCGGCGAGGTAGGCCGGGTCGCGGTGGCCGCCGGGGCGCGCGACGACGAGCGTGGCGCCGGTCAGCAGCGGCCAGAAGAACTCCCAGACGGAGACGTCGAAGCTGGACGGCGTCTTCTGCAGCACGCGGTCTTCGGCGGTGAGGCCGTACTCGGCCTGCGTCCAGGCGAGCCGGTTGACGATGCCTTCGTGCGGCACGAGCACGCCCTTGGGGCGGCCGGTCGAGCCGGAGGTGTAGATGGCGTAGGCGAGATCCTTCGTGGACGTCGTCGTTTCCGGCTCGGCGGCCGTGCCGAGGTCGAGCGTGTCGAGGCAGATCGTCTCGGCGTCGAAGAGGTTTCTGTGGTGGGTTTGCGTGAGGACGACCGGCGCGGCGCTGTCGGCGACCATGTAGGCCAGCCGGTCGGCCGGGTAGTCCGGGTCGAGCGGGACGTAGGCGCCGCCGGCCTTGAGCACCCCCAGCAGGGCGATCACCAGCTCAAGGGATCGGTCGGCGCAGACGCCGGTGAGGACGCCGGGGCCCACGCCCCGCTCGACCAGGAGGTGCGCGAGCGCGCCGGCCTTCCCGTGGAGTTCGCGGTAGGTCAGTGACTCGCCTTCGAACACCAGCGCCGTCGCGTCCGGGGTGCGGGCCGCCTGCTCGGCGAGCAGCCGGGCGAGCGTGCGGCCCGCCTCCGGGACGTCGGTGGTGGTGTCGTTCCAGGCCGCCAGCAGCTGCCGGGTGTCGTCGTTCACGTAGATCAGCTCCAGTTCGGTTCTGCCGGCGGGTGGGGGGTCAGCGCATCGAGGCGACGAGGCTCGCCGGACGCAGGTCGGTCCAGTGCGTCTCGACGTACTCCAGGCACGCGGCGCGGGTGTCCACGCCGTGCACGGTCCGCCAGCCCTCGGGGACGTCCACAGTGGACGGCCAGAGCGAGTGCTGGTTCTCGGCGTTGACCAGGACCAGGAAGGTGCCGTTCTCGTCTTCGAAGGGGTTGGTCATGACTTCTTCTCCTCTGTGAGGGCGGCCCGGCCGAGTGCCGGGGTGGCGACGAGCAGGGCGAGCGCGACGAGCGCGACCGCGGCGTGGGCGAACATGGTGAGCGGGACGCCGATCGCCTCGGTGAGCACGCCGATCAGCAAGTTGCCGACCGGGGTGGCGGCGAGGGTGAACAGCGCGAGGATCGACATGACGCGTCCGCGCATCTCCGGCGTCGACCACCGCTGGGCGAGGCTCACGAGCACGAGCGCGGTGAGGCCGGCGACCAGGCCGAGCGCGAAGAAGGCGGCGATGCCGACGGCGAGGTTCGTCGTGGCCAGCAAGGCGAGGCAGACGACCTGCGCGGCGAGGCCGGCGGTGGCCAGCCGCCCGGCTTTCTCGCGCGGCGGCCACTTGACCGAGACGACGAAGGCGAGGGACGCGCCGAGCGTCATGGCGGTGAGCAGCCAGCCGGCGCCCCGGGTGCCGCCGAGCAGGACCAGGCCGAGGTTGATCGGACCGGCGCCGCTGAGCTCGAGGAGGCCGGTGACGATCATGGCGGTCCGCAGGGCGGGCCTCTTCGCGACGTACCGGCAACCTTCGCCGACGTCCCTCAGGAGCTGCTTGACCTTGACGCGCTCTCGCCGTGTTTCGGCTTTCCCGAGGGTCTTGGTGTTCCCGGCGGCGACGGCGGAGACGAGGAAGCTGACCCCGTTGACCGCGGCGACGACGACGAGCCCGCCGAGCCCGGCCAGCCACGACCCGAGCGCCCCACCGGCGGCTTGCCCACCCCGCACGGCGGCGAGGTAGACGGCGTTGCCCCGGACGAGGTGTTCGGGCGGCAGCAGGTTCGGGCGCAGCGCATCGGAGGCCGGGATGAAGAAGGCACTGGCGACGGCCATGACGACGATGAGCCCGGCGAGCAGCGGAACCCGCGGCCCGACCGCGAGCACGGCGGCGGCCCCGGCGAGCATGGCCCCGGCCCGGACCAGGTCGGTGGTGACGAGCACGCGCCGCGGCCCGGTCCGGTCGGCGACGGCGCCGCCGACGAGCAGGGTGAGGACTTTGGGGAGCGAACCGAGGGCGAGGATCAGGCCGGCGACGGCGGGCCCGGCGGTGCCGACGAGGGTGATCGAGAGGGCGATCAGCCAGACCGCGTCCCCGAAGGAGGAGAGGCCCATCGCGAGGACCAGGCCGAGGAAGGGAGCGGGGAGAGCTTTGCCGGCGCCGGTGGTGGGCCGGGCCGCGGTGCCTGGCTCGGTCGTGTCCATGCCCGGACCCGGCACGGTCGCACCGCCGCTCGCGGCGATGCCGGGCTCGGCCGCGGCAGTGCCGGACCCGCCCACACCGCCACGCATCGCAGCACCCGGCTGGGCAACGGCGGTAGCCACCTCGGCCCCGCCACCCCGCACTGCAGCACCTGCCCGGGCCGCAGCAGCGGTCGCGCCCTTCGCAGCCGCCGCGCCCGCGGCACCCGGCAAGGCAGCCACTGCACCGCACGCTGCCACAGCTCCCGGCGCAATCCCGGCGCCTCCTGCAGCGATACCCTGCTCGGCCACGGCAGCCGGGACCGCCGCGGCGCGGGGTTCCTCCACCGCCGTCATGACAGCACCTGCTCGCGCACCTGCTCCGGCGTTCCCGGGAACCACACGTCGTCGCGGGTCAGGGCGTCGGCTCGGTACTGGCCCAGTGCGCTCAGCAGCAGCCGCAGCTCCAAGGCCAGCGCCTCCGCGAACCGGACCAAACCGGAAACCGGGTCCGTGTCCACCGCCAGCAGCGCCGCCCGGCCGAGGCCCGCCGCGCGGGCGCCCAGTGCCAGGACCTTCGCCACCCGCGTCCCCTCCCACATGCGGCCCGACGCCAGCAGGCACCCGGCCGGCGTGCCGATGCGCGCCAGGCATTCCGCCAGTGGGAGCCCCACGGAGGCGAAAGATGTCGGGGCCCAGCCCGATCCGCCCTCGGCGCCATCGACCGTCACCGCGGAGGCCCCGGCCGCCCAAGCCACCGAAGCCGCCGAAGCCACGTCTCGGCCGGGTGGGAGCTTCACCCACACCCCGGCTCGCGGGAAGTTGTTGCGCATCAAGCGGATCTGCTGGCGGAGGATCTCGTCGGTGAACGTCCCCGGCGAGCTGCTCCGCAGTACCTGTGCGCCCAGCGAAGCGTCCACTGTGTACAAATCGGACAGTGAAGCGGCGACCGAAGGCGAGACCAGTGTCATCCCGCCGAGACCCGGCTTCGCGCCCTGGCCCACCTTCAGCTCGAACGCCAGCCGCCCGGACTCCAGCAACGGTGCCGCGGACGGGTCCGAGTACACGAGGTTCCACACCTCCGCGTCCGCGTCCTCGGTGCTCTGCTGGACGACCACGCCGCCGAGCCCGTCGG
Organism: Amycolatopsis sp. NPDC005961; assembly: GCF_040629235.1. Lineage (NCBI taxonomy): Bacteria > Bacillati > Actinomycetota > Actinomycetes > Pseudonocardiales > Pseudonocardiaceae > Amycolatopsis > Amycolatopsis sp. NPDC005961. The sequence continues at coordinate 199,218 of NZ_JBEXVF010000009.1, forward strand.
GCACCGCGTCCGCGTACGCCCGCATCCGCTCCAGCAGCGTCCCGTCCGACGCGCCGCCCGCACGGCCGTGGCCGTGCATCGGGACGACGTTCTCGCCGATCACCATCGGGATCCCGAGCCGCGCGGCCTGCGCCGACGCCGCGGCACCCAGGCCGGCGCCCGCCACCTGCGTCGATCCGAACGCCGACAGGTACAGCGGCAGCGAAGACTCGAAGCCGCCGATCGACGTCGACAGCGAGACGTCGCCGTACAGCGGCTCGCGGCCCAGCTCGATCAGCTTCTCCAGCCGCCGCGGCACGAACACCGGCGGCACCAGCCGGGCCTCGTCCAAGACATCACCAGATGACGAAGAAGCAGCAGCGCCGAACAACGAAGTCCCATAGGAAGAAGCGGGAGGGAAGACCGCCGCGGCACCCTGAAGCGCCCGTGCCCGAACCGAATCCTCCGGGAAGCCCCCGGCACTCAGCGCGGTCACGGCGAGACCACCCCCGGCAGCTTCGGGAACGCCGTCGCCTGCCACACCGCGTCCAGCCCGGCCACGTACCGCGTGAACCGCTGCACGCCCAGGCCGAACCCGGCGCTCGCCGGGATGCCGGTGCGGACCAGGTCGAGGTACCACGCGTACTTCGCCGGGTTCTCGCCCGTCTCGCGCATCCGCGTGACGATCCGGCCGTAGTCGTGCTCGCGCTCGCTGCCGCTGCACAGCTCGCCGTACCCCTCCGGCGCGATCAGGTCGAAGTTCCGCAGGACACCCGGCGTGGAAACGCTTTCCCGGTCGTAGAACCCGCGCGAGCCCTTCGGGTAGTCGACGAGGAAGAACGGCCGCGCGTGCTTCTCCGACAGGATCGCCTCCCCCGCCCAGTCGATCTCGGCGTCCTCGCTCTGCGGGTGCCCCAGCTCGCGCAAGGTCTCGACGGCGGTGGCATGCGACAGCCTGCCGAACGCGCCGCCGAGCAGGTCGGCGAACGCGCCCGAGTCACGGCCGAGCGCCTCCAGCACGTCGCCCGCGTCCTCCACGACGCGGCGCACCACGTGCGCCACCAGGTCCTGCAGCAGGTCGAGCACGTCGTCGCGGGACGCGCCGGCGACCTCGACGTCGAGCTGGTGGAACTCGGCCAGGTGCCGGCTCGTGTTCGCCGTCTCCAGGGGCTCCAGCCGCACGTTCGGCGCGACGTAGAAGATCTTCGGGAAGCCCAGCAGCGACGCCTGCTTGTACAGGATCGCGCTGGTCATCAGCTTGTAGCGGTGCCCGTAGAAGTCGACGTCGACCTGCTTGGCGCCGCGGCCGCCGGGGTCGGTGACCGGGCCGATCACCGGGGGCAGCAGCTCGGTGAAGCCGCGGGCGCCGAGGAACGCGCGCGCCTCGGTGAGCATCTTGTGCTGGAGGCCCAGCACGTGCCGCGTGGTCTCCGAGGTCAGGTGCGTGCGCGGGTCCGGCGGATCGGTGTGTTCCATGGCGTTCTCACTCCCAGCGGGTCGGGGCGGATCAGGACAGGACCGGGTCGAGCCTTCGGCGGTGGTAGGACAAGTCGGCGAGCAGGCGGGTCGCGCTGACCCGGTCGCGGCCGCGACGGCCGCCCAGCGCGGACGGCAGCGGCATCCGGCCGGTGTGCCACCACTGCAGGCGGCCTTCGTCGTCGAGCACGCACCGGGTTTCGTTGCCGTTGTCGGGGTGCAGGCAGTACGGGACGTCGAGCAGGCCGCGCTCGAACGCCGCCGGCAGCGCCTCGGCCAGCGTCGGGGCGAGCGAGCGCACCTCGTCGACCAGCAGCCGCGCCTGCGCGTACACCTCGGTGTCCCCCGCCGGCGGCGCGGCCGGAGCGGGCTGCTCCAGCGCCGTGGCGTGCGCCAGCCGCAGGGCCTCGACGTTCTCTTCGACGGTCGGGATCCGGTGCGCTTCCGCGGTGGTCTTGACGATCAGCCGCTCGGTGCCGGTGCGCACGGCGAGCCGGACGCTCTCGGCGACCAGCTCCCGCGCCCCGGCCGCGGACTCCGGGAACAGGCCCATGTAGGTGTAGAGCACGACGTGGTGGTCCACAGTGGACAGTTCTTCGGCGCACAGCCGGCGCATCGCCCACAGCGCTTCGGCGTCCTGCTCCGGGCTGGTCTGCTGCGCGTAGCTGGCCGACACGCTGCGCACGCCGTGCTCGGCGAAGAACAGGCACTCCAGCACCGACAGCGCGACGAGCAGGCCCGGCGGGCACAGCTGCCCGAGCATGCAGCCGCCGAAACTCTCCAGGTGGCACTCCACGGCCTGCCCGGCCAGCAGCGACGCCGAGCGCGACCACGACTTCGCCGCCGTCCGCAGCGGCACGCTGCTGTAGGGCAGGCAGTAGGACACCGGCCCGCCCTCGGAGGCGTCGAGCCCGGCTTCGAGCATCGTGGCGAAGATGTCCTCCGGCTGCGCCGATCCGTGCCGCACCTGGACCGGGAAGCGCGGGCCGTACAGGCCGTCCACCAGCTCGGCGGTGACGGCCGCGCCGAGCGCCACCAGCGGGTAGCCGTTGAGCGGGACGCCGGAGGCGAGGGAGATGGCGGCGAGGTCGTGCTGCCCGGTGCGGGTGTAGCTGTCCAGCGTCACGGTGCCGACGGCCGGCACCCCGGCTTCGGCGACCGCGCGCAGCCCGCGGCGCATGGTGACGGGATCCGAGAACCCCATGCGCGGCTGGACGAGCAGGGTCCGGCGGCGCCGGTGCTCGGCCACGAAGCTGCTGAACACCGACCGGGCAGCGGTCACCGCAAGGTCCGGACGTTCGCCGCGACGAACTCGCGGAACGACTCGATCGCCTGGCCGGAGTCGCCGGCGCCGACGTGGAACACCGCGTCGTAGCCCAGCGCCAGCAGCTCGGTCTCCAGCTCGGCGTTGGCGTCGCCCTGGACGCCGAGCTTGCCGCCGATGACGGCGGGCAGCCCGGCCAGCGCGGCGTCGGCGCGCAGCGCGGAGATCACCCGGGCGCCGTCGACGTGGCCGTGGCCGTTGATGGTGCTGATCACCAGGCAGTCCGGCCGCTCGGCGCGGCACGCGGCCAGCAGCCGGTCGACCGGGACGCAGGCGCCGAGGTTGACCACCTCGTGCCCCATCTCCTCCATGATCAGCTGGAGGGCGACGAGGTTCCACATGTGCGAGTCGGACTGGACGCTGGACAGGACGAACTTGAGCGGGGATCCGGCGGCCACACCGGGCCCGTCGGGGGTCTGCTCGATCTGGAACGTGGTCATCGTGCGTCGCTCCCTGTGCGTTCGGGGAACGTCCGCGGGGCGAGCCGCGAACTTCTCACGACGAATCGTCATCGCCGCGGGGCCGGCGCACATGGGTGCGGCGACCCCGCATTCCGCCGCCGCTCCCGGCCCTCGGTCCGCCTCGCGCGCGAGCGACGCGGGCGCGCGGCCGGGGGCCGTTCGTAATGCCAACCACATAAAAA
>NZ_JBEXVF010000010.1:0-201180 GCF_040629235.1 Amycolatopsis sp. NPDC005961
GCTGGGCTTGTACAGATGCACGGGGGGGCACGCCGGGGCGGGGGTTGTGTGGGAAACAGTGTTCTAACCCTGTTCCCCACTCACGACCGGCCTGACCGGCGCACACTGCGAACCCCCTGCTGCGCCCGCGATCTTGGGCGCGAACGGATGACCGCCGACCAGGCGTGCCATCACTCGGACGGGTTCGGTCTCGCTACACTCCGATGTCGTGCGCCCGTTTCGTCGTGGGGGTCGGCGACCCGCTCGTGCCCTGCTCGCCAGTGTCCTGGCCGGGCTGCTCGTCGCCGGGTGCACCGAGGGTTACGCCCAGCCTCAGGCGGCCGGGGACAATCCGGCCATCGCTGGAGGAAAGACCGGCTCCCCGCCGCGGCCGGTCGACGTCAAGCTCGCTTCGGGTGACCCCCGGGAGAGTGGTGGCGTGATCGCCGCGGGTGGTGCGGACGCCGTCTACAATTACGGGCCGTCCGTCATGCTCGACCGCGGGCAGACCCGGATGTGGTGGTGCAGCCAGTACGGCGGCGCCGGACCCGCCGGCGACGACATCCTCTACGCCCAGGCCCAGTCGATCGACGGGCCGTTCGCCGGGCCCGGCGGCGGGATCCCGGCCGCCGTCTTCTCCGGCGCTCCCGGGCAGTTCGACGGCATGCACACCTGCGACCCGTCGGTGCTGCGCGTCGGCTCGACCTACTACCTCTACTACACCGGCGCGGCAGGCGACCACGCGCTCGGCAACGCCGTCGGGCTCGCCACCAGCGCGGACGGCGTGCACTGGACCCGCGCGGCGGGCGGGAAGCCGATCCTCGGACCGTCGCACGACGTGCACCGCGCCAACGTCTACGGCGCCGGCCAGCCCTCGGCCGTCTACCTGGACGGCTGGTTCTACCTGATGTTCACCGACACCACCGGCCGCGCCGCGGCGTGGAACGGCGCCGGGCAGTTCGTGCTCCGGTCGCACGACCCCGCGTTCGGGGCCGGGGTCCAGGCCCTCGACGTCGGCGGGTTCGTGCCGGTGGCCACGACCGCCGCGCCGCGCGGCCGGTCGGTGGTCGAGGGGTTCAGCGCGGACCTGATGTGGGTGGGCGCGCTCGACGCGTTCGTCATCGCGCACGAGACCGATACCGGGACGACGCTGACGTTCTGGACCGCGGACTTCACCGACAACCCGTACCGGGCGGTCGTCATCCCGGGCCCGTGGAAGGAGGGGCCAGGGCTGGTGCGCCGCGCGGACGGGCACGCGCCGCTGTCGTCGGCCGCGCCGTGCGACCGGGTGCCGTTCGACGTCGTGCGCGCGACCGCGATCGGCGGGGCCGGCGCGCCGACCGCCCTGCGGCACTTCGGGCTCGACCTGGTGGGGAGCCAGGCCTGCGCGAACCCGGGCCGGGTGGCCGCCACGTTCGACGGCGTGACGATGCCGTCGCCGGACCGGACGATGGACCTGGTCCGCGCCGGGCAGCGGGTGCGGGTCGACCGGCGCGGCGTGGCCGCGGCCCTGGCCGGCGAGCTGCTGGAGAAGGAACCGCCCGAGGTGGCGGCGTTGCCGGTGGCGACGCGGCTGCGCTCGGGCGCGGAGTCGGTCCGGGCCCCCGGCCGCGGCCTGGCACTGGTCCTCGACGACCGCCGCCTGTGGGGAGTCCCGGACGCGGCGCTCGTTGCCGGCAACGGCTCGGCGGCCCACCCGGTGACGGACGCCCAATGGGACGGCTACCCGCAAGGCGCGTCACTGGTCGGCTGACGCCGGAGGCAGCTCATCGGCGAGAACCGACGCCGCGCTGCGGTGGGAGACCGCGTGCTAGGTGCGGGGTTCCCCGCTGCGAGGCCGCATCCGCGGAGACGGTCGCGGCGAGGGTTCCGGGTCGTCCGCCCTGACCCGCCGACGAGGCTGAGGCGAGGCTTCCGAGCCGTCCACCCGGACCCGCCGGCGCGGACGCGGTGAAGGCGCGGGCGAAGGCGAAGAAACCTCGCGCTCCGCATCGTCCTCCTCCGACGGCCGGGTCCGCCCGATCCGCCCACCCACGAAAAGCCCCAGCCCGGCCGGCACCAGCACCAGCAGCGCCGAAAACGCCGCCCCGCCGGTCAACGCCCCGCCCAGCTCCGACACGCCCGTCTGGTCGACGAACACCGCCCGCCCGATCACGTACAGGATCCCCGACACGACCCCCGCCACCAGCGCCGCGATGAACCACGCGCGGCCGCGGTCGGGGACGTCACGCCAGGCGTCCAGGGCGCTCCACAGCGCCGCCGCGCCGACCAGCGCCGCCAGGGTCAGGGAAACCATCAGCGTCTGGTCCGTCGGGTGGTACACGGCGTACTTGGCCAGCAGCGTCAGCGCGACGCCGTGGAGCACCGCCATCCCGAGTCCGCGGATCACCCAAGCGCTCATCCTGCGGAGTGTAGGCCAGGTTACTGGCGAGTCGCTTCGCCAGCGCCCACTAGGCTGGGGACGTGCCCGAAACCCATGGACGACGCCGGGCGGCGCTGCGCGGGCTTCTGACCGAAGCCGGTGTCGACGCGCTGCTGGTCACCGATCTGCTCAACATCCGCTACCTCACCGGGTTCACCGGCTCGAACGCCGCCGTGCTGCTGCACGCCGAGGGCGACGGGAAGACGCTCTTCTGCACCGACGGCCGCTACACGACCCAGTCGGCCGCCGAGGTGCCCGACCTGGACAAGGTCGTCGACCGGGCCAGCGCCGCCGCCCTCGTCGCGAGAGCCGCGAAGGACGCCAGGACCTACGGCCGCGTCGGCTTCGAGAGCCAGCACGTCAGCGTCGAAGAGTACGAGTCGCTCAAGAAGGACGTCGCCCTCGAACGCACCCCCGGGCTGGTCGAGAAGCTGCGGCTGGTGAAGGACGAAGCCGAGATCGAGGCGCTGCGCCAGGCCTGCGCCGCCGCCGACCGGGCGCTGGACGACCTCGTCGCCGCCGGCGGCCTGCGGCCCGGCCGGACCGAGCTGGAAATCGCCCGTGACCTGGAGAACCGGATGCTGGAGCACGGCTCGGCCGAGCCCAGTTTCGCCTCCATCATCGCCGCCGGCGCGCACTCGGCCATCCCGCACCACCAGCCGACGCACGCCCAGCTGAAGCGCGGCGACTTCGTCAAGCTGGACTTCGGCGCGACCGTCGACGGCTACCACTCCGACATGACCCGCACCTTCGTCCTCGGCGAACCCGCGGACTGGCAGCGGGAGGTGTACGACCTCGTGCACGCCGCCCAGGCGGCCGGGGTCCGCGCCGTCGTGCCGGGCACCGAGGTGTCCGATGTGGACGCCGCGGCGCGCGGGGTGATCGCGGACGCCGGGCACGGCGAGCACTTCGCGCACGGTCTCGGCCACGGCGTCGGCCTGCAGATCCACGAGGCGCCCAGCTTCGCCGCGACGGGCGTCGGTACACTGTCCGCCGGTATGGCGGTCACCGTCGAGCCCGGCGTCTACCTCGCGGGGCGCGGTGGCGTGCGCATCGAGGACACGCTCGTCGTGCGGGCTGGGGAGCCCGAACTCCTCACCCTGAGCACCAAGAACCTCGTGGTCGTCTGACAGCGGCCGCGAACCGTAGATCGACACAGGAGACTGCAAGCTCGTGGCCACGACCAACGACCTGAAGAACGGGCTCGTCCTCAACCTCGAGGGCCAGCTGTGGACCGTCACCGCGTTCCAGCACGTCAAGCCGGGCAAGGGCGGCGCCTTCGTGCGCACGACGCTCAAGCACGTGCTCACCGGCAAGGTGGTCGACAAGACGTTCAACGCGGGCACGAAGGTCGAGACGGCCACGGTGGACCGCCGGAACATGACCTACCTGTACAAGGACGGCCAGGACTTCGTGTTCATGGACGGCGACACCTACGACCAGATCACGGTGCTGGCCGCGGTCGTCGGCGACAACGCCAACTACATGCTCGAGAACACCGAGGTCCAGGTCGCGGTGCACGAGAACGAGGCGCTCTACGTCGAGCTCCCGACCTCGGTCGAGATCGTCATCCAGCACACCGACCCGGGCCTGCAGGGCGACCGCTCCACCGGCGGCACCAAGCCGGCGACGCTGGAGACCGGCGCGGAGATCCAGGTCCCGCTCTTCCTGTCCACCGGCGAGAAGATCAAGGTCGACACCCGCGACGGCCGTTACCTGGGCCGCGTCTCCAGCTGATGCCGACGTCGAAGCCCCACCCCAACCGCGGCGGCGCGATCAGCCGCAGGCAGGCGCGCCGTCGCGCGGTGGAAATGCTGTACGAGGCCTCGCAGCGCGACGCCGACGCGGTCACGCTGCTGGCCGACCGGGTCGGCGCGACCGAGGTCGACCCGATCGGGGACTACACGATCAGCCTGGTCGAGGGCGTGACCGCCCGGAAGACGCAGATCGACGAGCTGCTGGCCGAGCACGCGCAGGGCTGGACCCTGGAGCGGATGCCGAAGGTCGACCTCGCGGTGCTGCGGGTCGGGGTCTACGAGCTGCTCTGGGCCGGGGACGTGCCGGACCCGGTCGCGATCGACGAGGCCGTCGGCCTGGCGAAGGAACTCTCCACGGACGATTCGCCGCGGTTCGTCAACGGCGTGCTGGGCCGGATCGGCACGATCGCCGACCGCCTCCGCGCCGTCCTGTAGGTCTGCTGCGAGCCCCCCGACGAAGTCAGTGAGCGTCTCCGGTGCCCCCACCGGGAACGCTCACTGCTGTCGGCACAGCACACCCGGAATCAGTCCTCCTTGGACGGCCGCGCCTCCGGCGGGAGCACACCCCAGTCGATGAGCTGCTCGGTGAGCTCGCCCGGGGTCATGTCGTAGATGATCGCCAGGGACCGCAGGTCCTCGGTGCGGATCGAGAGCACCTTGCCGTTGTAGTCGCCGCGCTGGCTCTGGATCGTCGCCGCGTAGCGGGCCAGCGGGCCCACCTTTTCGGCCGGCAGCTGCTGCAGGCGCTCGAGGTTGATCACGATCTTGGTGGCGGGCTCCGCGCCGGAGGGGACCCGGCCCTCGGGCAGCAGCTCGACCACCGGCACGCCGTAGAAGTCGGCCAGCTCGGCCAGCTTCTGCACGGTGACGGCACGGTCGCCACGCTCGTACGAGCCGACGACGACGGCCTTCCAGCGCCCACCGGACTTCTGCTCGACCCCGTGCAGGGACAGGCCCTGCTGCTGGCGGATCCCGCGGAGCTTGGCCCCGAGCGCCTTGGCGTAATCGCCCATCTGGTCGTTCTCCGTTCTCCACCCCCTCCGGTCGGGGTGACCGGTCCAGGGGACTCTTCGAGTCGAATACTCAGAGTAATGGTTACGCATTGTTGTCACCAGGTCAAGCAGGAGCTTGCCGCGAATCACGCCACACCACCCGTAAGACTGAGCAAAGTGCCTGCTACTGTCGGTGGGAAAGCCCCGACCAGCAGGGGAACAGACGTCCTTTAAGGACCCGTCCGGTGAGGCGGGGAAGGAGTCCGAAGTGTCGTCACGTCCGCGTGGCGCGGCTGGTTCGGCCGGGGAGCGCGAGCTCCTGACGGCCGGCGATGTCGCGCGCACGATCGCCCGAATGGCCCATCAGGTCATCGAAAAGACCGCGAACGGTGCGGAGAGCACTACCCCGCCCGTGTTGCTCGGGATCCCCAGCCGCGGCACTCCCCTCGCGGCGCGCCTCGCCGACAAGATCGGCGAGTTCTCCGGAGTCCGCCCGCCGACCGGCGCCCTCGACGTCACCCTCTACCGGGACGACCTCCGCCGCCGCCCGCCGCGCGCGCTCGAACAGACGCAGCTGCCCGCCGACGGCATCGACGACCGGGTGGTGATCCTGGTCGACGACGTCCTCTTCTCCGGCCGCACGATCCGGGCCGCGCTCGATGCCCTCCGTGATCACGGCCGCCCCCGCGCGGTGCAGCTGGCCGTCCTCGTCGACCGAGGTCACCGTGAGCTGCCGATCCGCGCCGACTACGTGGGCAAGAACGTGCCGACCGCCCGCACCGAGGGCGTGTCCGTCCTGCTGGCCGAGATCGACGGCCGCGACGCGGTGCTGCTCCGTCCCTCGGAAAGCGGCCCGACCGAAGAAGTACCTGGAGAAGACTCGTGAAGCACCTGCTCGCCACCGACGGGCTGGACCCGGCGCTGGCCACGGCCGTGCTGGACACCGCCGACGAGCTGAAGCACACCCTGCTCGGCCGTGAGGTCAAGAAGCTGCCGACGCTGCGCGGCCGCACGGTGATCACCCTGTTCTACGAAAACTCGACGCGTACGCGGGTCTCGTTCGAGATCGCCGGGAAGTGGATGAGCGCCGACGTGATCAACGTCTCCGCGTCCAGCTCCTCGGTCAACAAGGGCGAGTCCCTACGCGACACGGCGTTGACGCTGGCCGCCGCGGGCGCCGACTGCGTGATCGTCCGGCACCCCGCCAGCGGTGCCGCCCAGCGGCTCTCGGAGTGGCTCGCCGAGCCCGGCACGTCGGTGGTCAACGCCGGCGACGGCACCCACGAGCACCCGACGCAGGCGCTGCTCGACGCGGCGACCCTGCGCGAGCGGCTCGGTTCGCTCAAGGACCGCCGGATCGCGATCGTCGGTGACGTCCTGCACAGCCGCGTCGCCCGCTCGAACATCCACCTGCTCTCCGCGCTCGGCGCCGAGGTGGTCCTCGTCGCGCCGCCGACGCTGCTGCCCTACGGCGTCGAGAGCCTGCCGGTGACCGTTTCGCACGACCTCGACGCCGAGCTGCCCGCGGTCGACGCGGTGATGATGCTCAGGGTTCAGGCCGAGCGGATGCACGGCGGGTTCTTCCCGAGCGCCCGCGAGTACTCGATCGCGTACGGCCTCTCGGAGAAGCGGCAGAAGCTGCTGCCGGAGCACGCGGTCGTCCTGCACCCCGGCCCGATGCTGCGCGGGATGGAGATCGCGAGCGCGGTCGCCGACTCCCCGGCCTCGGCCATCACCGAACAGGTCCGCAACGGCGTCCACGTGCGCATGGCGGTCCTCTACCACCTGCTGGCCAGCGAAGGAGCCGCCGCGTGAGCACCGTGATCAAGGGCGCCCGCCCCTACGGCGAAGGCGACCCGGTCGACGTCCTCGTCGAGGACGGGGTGATCACCGGGATCGGCACCGTCGACGTCCCGGAGGACGCCGAAATCGTCGAAGCGGGTGGCCAGGTGCTGCTGCCGGGGTTCGTCGACCTGCACACCCACCTGCGCGAACCCGGCCGCGAGGACACCGAGACGATCGAGACCGGCTCGGCCGCGGCGGCGCTCGGCGGGTACACCGCGGTGTTCGCCATGGCCAACACCGACCCCGTCGCCGACAACGCCGTGATCGTCGACCACGTGTGGCGGCGCGGGCAGGAGGTCGGCCTGGTCGACGTCCACCCGGTCGGCGCGGTCACCGTCGGGCTCAAGGGCGAGAAGCTCGCCGAACTGGGCACGATGGCGAAGTCGCAGGCCCAGGTGAAGGTCTTCTCCGACGACGGCCTCTGCGTCGCCGACCCGCTGCTGATGCGCCGCGCGCTGGAGTACTCGACCGCGCTGGACGTCGTCATCGCGCAGCACGCCGAGGAGCCGCGGCTGACCGTCGGCGCCCAGGCCCACGAGGGCGAGCGCGCGGCCCGGCTCGGCTACACCGGCTGGCCGGCCGCCGCGGAAGAGTCCATCGTGGCCCGCGACTGCCTGCTGGCCCGGCACGCGAACGCGCGGCTGCACGTCTGCCACGTGTCCACTTCGGGCACCGCGGACGTCCTGGCCTGGGCGAAGGACCGCGGCACCAAGGTGTCGGCCGAGGTCACGCCGCACCACCTGCTGCTCACCGACGAGCGCCTGGCCACCTACGACCCAGTCAACAAGGTGAACCCGCCGCTGCGCACGGAATCCGACGCGGAGAAGTTGCGGACCGCGCTGGCCGAGGGCGTCATCGACTGCGTCGCCACCGACCACGCCCCGCACGCGGTGCAGGACAAGGACACGGAGTGGAGCGCGGCGCGGCCGGGCATGCTCGGGCTGCAGACGGCACTGTCCATCGTGGCCGAGACCATGGTCCGCACCGGGCTGCTCGACTGGCGCGGCGTCGCCCGCGTCATGAGCGAGCGCCCCGCGGAGATCGGGAACCTGGCCGACCAGGGCCGCCCGATCGCCGTCGGGGAGCCCGCGAACCTGACGCTGGTCGACCCGGACGCCGAGTGGACGGTCCGCGGCGCGGAGCTGGCCAGCATCGCCGCCAACACCCCGTACGAGGGAATGCGGCTCCCCGGTGTGGTGACCGCGACGCTGCTGCGCGGGCGGCTCACCGCGCGGGACGGGAAGGTCTGCTGATGGAACGCCTTTGGCTGGTGCTGGCGATCGTCGCCTTCTTCCTGCTCTGCCTGTGGGGCATGTACGTCGGCTGGCGGCGCAAGGCGCGCTCGCAGAGCGTTCAGGTGCCGCCGTTCCCCGCCATCCCCGCGGAGCCGGGGGACGTCCTGCTGGAGTCCACCGGTGTCTACGTCGCGACGACGTTCGCGGGGGAGTGGCAGAACCGGGTCGTCACCCGCGGCGCGGGTCTGCGCACCGGCGCGGTCCTGCGGCTGCACGAGGGCGGTGTCGCGGTCGAACGCGGGGGAGCGCCCGACTTCTGGATCCCGCGCGACGCGGTCACCGGCGTCCGGCGCGACACCAAGATCGCCGGGAAGGTGATGGGCACGGACGCGCTGCTGGTGCTCACCTGGCGGGCCGGCGAAACCGAGGTCGACACCGGCTTCCGCGGCGACGACCTCGACGACTATCCACAGTGGATCGAACAGTTGAAGATCAAGGGAGGTGCCCAGTGAACGCGCGCGCTCAGGCCGCACTGGTGCTCGAAGACGGCCGGGTGTTCCGCGGCGCTGCCTACGGCGCGCGGGGGCGAAGCCTCGGCGAGGCCGTGTTCTGCACCGGCATGACCGGCTACCAGGAGACGCTGACCGACCCGTCCTACCACGGGCAGATCGTGGTGCAGACCGCGCCGCAGATCGGCAACACCGGCTGGAACGACGAGGACGACGAGTCCTCGAAGATCTGGGTCAACGGCTACGTCGTCCGCGACCCGGCCCGCACGCCGTCCAACTGGCGCTCGAAGCGCACGCTGGACGAGGAGCTGGTGAACCAGGGGATCGTCGGCATCGCCGAGGTCGACACCCGGTCGCTGACCCGGCACCTGCGCGAGCTGGGCGCGATGCGCGCCGGGGTCTTCTCCGGCGACGCGCTGGGCACCGTCGACGAGATGGTCGCCGAGGTGCTCGCCAGCCCGAAGATGGAGGGCGCCGACCTGGCCGGCCAGGTCACCACGCCGAAGCCGTACGTCGTCTCGGCCGAGGGCGAGACGCGCTTCCGGGTGGTCGCGCTGGACCTGGGCATCAAGTCCAACACCCCGCGGCAGATGGTCAAGCGCGGCATCGAGGTGCACGTGCTGCCCTCCACGTCGACCTTGGACGAGCTGCTCGCGATCGAGCCGGACGGCGTGTTCCTGTCCAACGGCCCGGGCGACCCGGCCACGACGACGCACGCGACCGAGCTGACCAAGCAGGTACTGGGCCGCGAGATCCCGCTGTTCGGCATCTGCTTCGGCAACCAGGTCCTCGGCCGCGCGCTCGGCCTCGGGACGTACAAGATGCGCTACGGCCACCGCGGCATCAACATCCCGGTGATCGACGTCGCCACCAAGCAGGTGGCGATCACGGCGCAGAACCACGGGTTCGCCCTCGAAGGCGAGCCGGGGCAGCGCTTCGAGTCGCCCTTCGGCGCGGCTCAGGTCAGCCACTACTGCGCGAACGACGGCGCGGTCGAGGGCCTGCGGGCGTTCGACGTCCCGGCGTTCTCGGTGCAGTACCACCCCGAAGCCGCGGCCGGCCCCCACGACGCGGCGCCCCTGTTCGACGATTTCGTTTCGCTCATGGAGAAGAAGGCCTGATGCCGAAGAGGACGGACATCCAGCACGTGCTGGTGATCGGCTCCGGGCCGATCGTGATCGGGCAGGCCGCGGAGTTCGACTACTCCGGGACCCAGGCCTGCCGGGTGCTGCGCAGCGAAGGCCTGCGCGTGTCACTGGTGAACTCGAACCCGGCCACCATCATGACCGACCCCGAGTTCGCCGACGCGACCTACATCGAGCCGGTGACGCCGGACTTCGTCGAGAAGGTCATCGCCGTCGAACGCCCCGACGCGATCCTCGCCACGCTCGGTGGGCAGACGGCGCTCAACTGCGCCGTCGCGCTGCACGAGCGCGGCGTGCTCGCCAAGTACGGGGTCGAGCTGATCGGTGCCGACATCGACGCCATCCAGCGCGGTGAGGACCGGCAGAAGTTCAAGAACATCGTCGCCGAGGTCGGCGCCGAGACCCCGCGCAGCCGCGTCTGCAACACCATGGACGAGGTCCGGGACACGGTGAAGGAGCTGGGCCTCCCGGTCGTCATCCGGCCGTCGTTCACCATGGGCGGGCTCGGGTCCGGCATGGCGCACACGCCCGAAGACCTGGAACGGCTCGCTTCCACCGGCCTCGACGAGTCGCCGGTCACCGAGGTGCTCATCGAGGAGAGCGTGCTCGGCTGGAAGGAGTACGAGCTCGAGCTGATGCGCGACCGCAGTGACAACGTCGTGGTCGTCTGCTCGATCGAGAACGTCGACGCGATGGGCGTGCACACCGGCGACTCCGTCACCGTGGCGCCGACCATGACGCTCACCGACCGCGAGTACCAGGTGATGCGCGACGTCGGCATCGACGTGCTGCGCGCGGTCGGCGTCGACACCGGCGGCTGCAACATCCAGTTCGCGATCAACCCCGAAGACGGCCGGATGGTCGTCATCGAGATGAACCCGCGCGTGTCCCGGAGCAGCGCACTGGCGAGCAAGGCGACCGGCTTCCCGATCGCCAAGATCGCCGCGAAGCTCGCCATCGGCTACACGCTCGACGAGATCCAGAACGACATCACCGGCGAGACCCCGGCGGCGTTCGAGCCCACTTTGGACTACGTCGTCGTCAAGATGCCGCGGTTCGCCTTCGAGAAGTTCCCGGGCGCCGACCCGACGCTGACCACGACGATGAAGAGCGTCGGCGAGGCGATGTCGTTCGGCCGCAGCTTCCCCGAGGCGCTCGGCAAGGCGATGCGGTCGATCGAGACCAAGGCGACCGGGTTCTGGACGCTGCCCGACCCCGATGGCGTCACGGTGGAGTCCACTTTGGACTCCCTGCGCACGCCGCACGAAGGCCGGCTGTACGAAGTCGAACGGGCGCTGCGCCTGGGCGCTTCGGTGCAGGAGGTCCACGAGGCCTCCGGCATCGACCCGTGGTTCATCGACCAGATCGCCTACATCGGCGAGGTCGGCGCCGAGGTCCGCGACGCCCCGGTGCTCGACGGCGATCTCCTGCGCCGCGCCAAGCGCACCGGGCTGTCCGACCGGCAGATCGCCGCGCTGCGGCCGGAGCTGGCCGGCGAGGACGGCGTCCGCACGCTGCGCCACCGCCTCGGCGTGCGGCCGGTGTTCAAGACCGTGGACACCTGCGCGGCGGAGTTCGCCGCGAACACGCCGTACCACTACTCGGCCTACGAGTCCGACCCCGAAGCGCAGTCCGAAGTGGCGGCGCAGACGGAGAAGCCGAAGGTGCTCATCCTCGGCTCGGGCCCGAACCGGATCGGCCAGGGCATCGAGTTCGACTACTCCTGCGTGCACGCGGCGATCGCGTTGCGGGAGGCCGGGTTCGAGGCCGTCATGGTCAACTGCAACCCGGAAACCGTGTCCACCGACTACGACACGTCCGACCGGCTGTACTTCGAGCCACTGTCCTTCGAGGACGTCCTCGAGGTCGTGCACGCCGAGCAGGCGTCCGGCACGGTCGCCGGCGTCATCGTCCAGCTCGGCGGCCAGACCCCGCTGGGCCTGGCGAAGCGGCTCGCCGACGCCGGGGTCCCGGTGGTCGGGACGCCGCCGGAGGCCATCCACCTGGCCGAGGACCGCGGCGCGTTCGGCGAGGTCCTCACCGACGCCGGGCTGCCCGCGCCGCGCTACGGCACGGCGACGTCGTTCGAGGGCGCCAAGCGGATCGCCGACGAGATCGGCTACCCGGTGCTCGTCCGGCCGTCGTACGTCCTCGGCGGGCGCGGCATGGAGATCGTCTACGACGAGGAGACCCTCGCCGGGTACATCAGCCGCGCCACCGAGATCACCCCCGAGCACCCGGTGCTCGTGGACCGCTTCCTCGACGACGCCATCGAAATCGACGTCGACGCGCTGTTCGACGGCGAAGAGCTCTACCTCGGCGGCGTGATGGAGCACATCGAGGAGGCCGGCATCCACTCCGGCGACTCCTCGTGCGCGCTGCCGCCGATCACGCTCGGGCACACCGATCTGCAGGCCGTCCGCCGCTCCACCGAGGCGATCGCGCGGGGCGTGGGCGTGCGCGGGCTCCTGAACGTCCAGTACGCGCTCAAGGACGACGTCCTGTACGTGCTGGAGGCCAACCCGCGGGCGTCGCGGACGGTGCCGTTCGTGTCCAAGGCCACGGCGGTGCCGCTGGCGAAGGCGGCCGCGCTGATCATGACCGGCTCGACGATCAAGGACCTGCGCGAGAGCGGCGTCCTGCCGTCCGACGGCGACGGCGGGCAGATGCCGGCCGACTCGCCGGTCGCGGTCAAGGAAGCCGTGCTGCCCTTCCACCGCTTCCGCACGCCCGAAGGCCACGGCGTCGACTCGCTGCTGGGTCCGGAGATGAAGTCCACCGGCGAGGTGATGGGCGTCGACGTCGACTTCGGCAAGGCGTTCGCCAAGTCCCAGAGCGCGGCCTACGGCTCGCTGCCGACGTCCGGGCGCGTGTTCGTCTCGGTCGCCAACCGCGACAAGCGCTCGATGGTCTTCCCGGTGAAGCGCCTGGCGGACCTCGGGTTCGAGATCCTCGCCACGTCCGGCACCGCGGAAGTGCTGCGGCGCAACGGGGTCGCGTGCTCGGTGGTGCGCAAGCACTACCAGGGCTCGACCGAAGCCGAGCCGAACATCGTGGACGTCATCCTGAACGGCGACGTCGACATGGTGATCAACACTCCCTACGGCAACAGCGGTCCGCGCGTCGACGGCTACGAAATCCGCACCGCCGCGGTGTCGCGCGACATCCCGTGCGTGACCACCGTGCAGGGCGCCGCGGCGGCCGTGCACGGCATCGAGGCGCTCATCCGGGGCGACATCGGGGTCAAGTCCCTGCAGGAGCTGCAGGCGGCGCTGAAGGCGAAGTCGTGAGCACGCGGGAGCGCTTCGGGGCGCGGCTGGCGAAAGCCGTCGCGGACCGGGGCCCGCTGTGCGCCGGGATCGACCCCCACCCGGGCCTCCTCGAGGCCTGGGGGCTCCCGGTGGACGCTTCGGGCCTGGAACGGTTCGCGCTGTCCGCCACGGAGGTCCTGGCGGCGCGCACGGCGATCGTGAAGCCGCAGTCGGCGTTCTTCGAAAGTTTCGGTGCGGCGGGCGTCCGCGTGCTGGAGCGGGTCGTCGAAACCGCGCGCGAAGCCGGCGCTCTGGTGCTGCTGGACGTCAAGCGCGGCGACATCGGCTCCACGATGGCGGCGTACACGGCCGCGTACGTGGCCGACGGGGCGGCGATCGCGGCCGACGCGATCACCGTTTCGCCGTACCTCGGGTTCGGCTCTTTGGCCCAATGCGCCGAAACGGCGGTCGCCGCGGGGCGCGGCATCTTCGTGCTTGCGCGAACTTCGAACCCCGAAGCGGCCGCAGTGCAGAACGCGAAACTGCCCGACGGCCGCACCGTCGCGCAGGCGATCGTCGACTCCGCGGCGGCGCTCAACGCATCCGCGGGGCCGCTCGGCGATGTGGGTGTGGTGGTCGGCGCCACGGTTCCGCCGGGGGAGCTCGACCTCTCGCGGCTGAACGGACCCGTGCTGGCACCCGGTTTCGGGGCCCAGGGAGCCACTGTGGCCGATCTGAAGGCGCTCTTCGGCGCATCCCTGCCGGGAGTGCTGCCCGCGTCGTCTCGCGACATCCTGAAGCACGGTCCGGAGCAAGCGGCTTTGCGCCAAGCGGTCGAACGGGTCGCCGAAGTGCTGGCCGACCCGCAGGAAAACGACCAATAGCAGGGCCCGGAACGGGGTCCCACCAGGCACCCCCGCATTGTGGCCGGTGCTCACGGGTGGGTACCGTCGCGTCACCCACCCAGATTTGAGAACTACCGGAGGAAAACGTGGCACTTCCCCAGCTGACAGAGGAACAGCGCGCTGCGGCGCTGGAGAAGGCCGCCGCCGCTCGCAAGATCCGTGCTGAGCTGAAGGAGCGGCTGAAGCGGGGCGGTACCACTCTGGTCGACGTGCTGAAGCAGGCCGAGGAGAACGAAGTCCTCGGCAAGATGAAGGTTTCGGCTCTGCTCGAGGCCCTTCCGGGCGTCGGCAAGGTCCGCGCGCAGCAGACCATGGAACGACTGGAGATCGCCCCCAGCCGTCGCCTTCGCGGCCTCGGCGACCGGCAGCGCAAGGCGCTGCTGGCCGAGTTCAGCGGCGAGTGAACGGCGCCGGTCGTGACTACCCGGTGAACCGGGGCGCCGACCGCGGCAGTGAGCCGGTGACGGGGGACATCCCCCGGCACCGGCTCACCGTCGTATCGGGGCCTTCGGGGGTCGGGAAGTCGAGCGTGGTGGGCGAGCTGCGGAAGCTGGAGCCCGACATCTACTTCAGCGTCTCGGTGACCACGCGCAAGCCCCGCCCCGGCGAAGTCGAGGGCGCGCACTACCACTTCGTCGACCGCGCCGAGTTCGACGCGATGGTCGCCGACGGCCGGCTCCTCGAGTGGGCCGAGTTCACCGGCAACTGCTACGGCACCCCCCGCGAGCCGGTCGAGAAGGCCCTCGCCGACGGCCGCCCGGCCATCCTGGAGATCGAGCTGCAGGGCGCCCGCCAGGTCCGCGCGGCGATGCCGGAGGCCCGGCTGGTGATGCTGATGCCGCCGTCCTGGGACGAACTGGTCGGCAGGCTCACCGGGCGCGGCACCGAGAACGAGGCCGCCGTGCAGGCCCGGCTGGCCGAAGCGGAGCGTGAGCTGGCCGCCGCCGGCGAGTTCGACCACCGGGTCGTCAACGCCGACGTGCGAGAGGCCGCTGAGCACTTGCTAAACTTGATTACCGGCGAGCAGTTTGCCGCCGGTAGTCCCACAGATTCGGAGCACCAAGAGTGACGACTCAGGCGACGCTGCACGAAGAGCTCGAGGGCATCACCAACCCGCCGATCGACGACCTGCTCGAGAAGGTCAGCTCGAAGTACGCGCTGGTGATCTACTCGGCCAAGCGTGCCCGCCAGATCAACGACTACTACGCCCAGCTGGGCGAGGGCCTGCTCGAGTACGTCGGCCCGCTCGTCGAGCCGGGCCCGCGCGAGAAGCCGCTCTCGATCGCGCTGCGCGAGATCCACGGCGGCCTGCTCGAGCACACCGAGGGTGAGTAAGCCCAAGGTCGTCCTGGGCGTGGGCGGCGGCATCGCCGCCTACAAGGCCTGTGAGGTGCTGCGCGGACTGACCGAATCCGGTCACGACGTCCGCGTGGTCCCCACCGAAGCCGCGCTGAACTTCGTCGGCGCGGCCACCTTCGAAGCCCTCTCCGGGCACCCCGTGCACACGGGCGTGTTCACCGAGGTGCCCGAGGTGCAGCACGTCCGCGTCGGCAAGGAAGCCGATCTCGTCCTGGTCGTCCCGGCCACGGCGAACCTGCTCGCCAAGGCCGCCCACGGCCTCGCGGACGACCTGCTGACGAACACCCTGCTCACCGCCCGGTGCCCGGTCGCCTTCTTCCCGGCGATGCACACGGAGATGTGGGAGCACCCCGCGACCCGCGCCAACGTGGCCCTGCTGCGCTCGCGCGGCGCGATCGTCACCGAGCCCGACTCCGGCCGGTTGACCGGCGTCGACACCGGCAAGGGCCGCCTGGCGAACCCCGCCGAGATCGTCGACCTCGCCCGGCTGCTGCTGGCCCGGCCGGACGCCCTCCCGCGCGACCTCGAAGGGGTCCGCGTCGTGGTGTCGGCGGGCGGCACCCGCGAGCCGCTCGACCCGGTCCGCTACCTGGGCAACCGCTCGTCCGGCAAGCAGGGCTACGCGCTGGCCCGCGTCGCCGCCCAGCGCGGCGCCGAGGTCACCCTGGTCACCGCCCACACCGTCGCGCTGCCGGACCCGGCGGGCGCGACCGTCTCGCACGTTTCGACGGCGGAGGAGCTGCGACAGGCGGTGCACGCCGCGTCCGAGACCGCCGACGTCGTCGTGATGGCCGCCGCCGTCGCCGACTTCCGGCCGGCGAACCGGGCCGACCACAAGATCAAGAAGTCCGACGATCAGCCGGACCCGGTCATTACTCTTGACCGCAATGCGGACATCCTGGCCGAACTGGTGCGAAACCGGCGTCCCGGACAGGTCGTCGTGGGATTCGCCGCGGAAACCGGGGACGAGCACGGCGACGTCCTCGACCACGCCCGCGTGAAACTCAAGCGAAAAGGCGCGGATCTGCTGGTCGTGAACGCCGTCGGCGACGGCAAGGCGTTCGGCACGGAGGACAATTCGGGCTGGCTGCTCGGCTCCGACGGCACGGAAATCCCCATCCCCTTGGGCGCGAAAGCCGAACTCGCGTCCACTCTGTGGGACGCTGTAGTGAGCTTCATGAAGCGTTGACCGTCCTCCGAGCGATAGTCAGTACGCTTGCACAGGTAAGGGGTGCCTAAGTTTCGGGGCATCCGACGACAAGGTGAGGAAGTGACGGCCACCGTGACCGCGTCTAGCAGCAGATTGTTCACCTCGGAGTCGGTGACCGAAGGGCACCCCGACAAGATTTGCGACGCCATCAGCGACTCGATCCTCGACGGTCTGCTGTCGAAGGACCCGCGCAGCCGCGTGGCGGTCGAGACCCTGATCACCACCGGCCAGGTGCACGTCGCCGGCGAGGTGACCACGGAGGCGTACGCCGACATCCCCACGATCGTCCGCGACGTCATCCTGAAGATCGGGTACGACTCCTCGGCCAAGGGCTTCGACGGCAACTCGTGCGGCGTCAACGTCGCGATCGGCTCGCAGTCGCCCGACATCGCCCAGGGCGTCGACACCGCGTACGAGTCGCGGGTCGAGTCCGACGAAGACGAGATCAACCGCCAGGGTGCCGGCGACCAGGGCCTGATGTTCGGCTACGCCTGCTCGGACACCCCCGAGCTGATGCCGCTGCCCATCGCGCTGGCGCACCGGCTGTCGAAGCGGCTGACCGCGGTCCGCAAGGACGGCGTGCTGCCGTACCTGCGCCCGGACGGCAAGACCCAGGTGACCATCGAGTACGCCGGCGACCAGCCGGTGCGCCTCGACACGGTCGTCGTGTCTTCGCAGCACGCCGACGGCATCGACCTCGAGCGGATGCTCAGCGTCGACGTCAAGGAGCACGTGGTCGGCCCCGAGATCGACGCGCTGGGCATCGACACCTCCAGCGCGCGGCTGCTGGTCAACCCGACCGGCCGCTTCGTCATCGGCGGCCCGATGGGCGACGCCGGCCTGACCGGGCGCAAGATCATCGTCGACACCTACGGCGGCATGGCCCGCCACGGTGGCGGCGCGTTCTCCGGCAAGGACCCGTCCAAGGTCGACCGTTCCGCCGCGTACGCGATGCGCTGGGTGGCCAAGAACGTCGTCGCCGCCGGGCTGGCGTCGCGGACCGAGGTCCAGGTCGCCTACGCGATCGGCAAGGCGGCCCCGGTCGGCCTGTTCGTCGAGACGTTCGGGACCGAGACGGTCGACCCGTCGAAGATCCAGCAGGCCATCACCGAGGTCTTCGACCTGCGGCCCGCCGCGATCATCCGCGATCTCGACCTGCTTCGCCCGATCTACGCCCCGACGGCGGCGTACGGCCACTTCGGCCGGCCCGAGCTGGACCTCCCCTGGGAGAGCACGGCCCGCGCCGAGGCGCTGAAGAACGCCGCGGGAGCCTGACGCACGATCCGGTGAAGGCCACCTCGAAGCTCTTCGAGGTGGCCTTCCTGGCGTCCGGGATGTCGGAGGGGTCTGGTAGAGATCACGGCGTGAGTAGTTCCGAGCCCGCCGCTCTCTGGGAGCTCCCGGAGAAGCCGCCTCCCGCTCCGGCGAAGGCGGCGCCCTCGCGTGCCCGGAAACCGGCGAAGCCCGGCCAGAAGGCCAAGGGGGCCCAGTCGCCCGCGCCCGAGCGGCCGGTCGCGCGGATCGTCGTCGACATCCCGCTGGCCCACCTCGACCGCACCTTCGACTACCTCGTGCCGGAGAAGCTGCACGAGACCGCCGTGCCCGGCTGCCGCGTGCGCGTCCGGTTCGCCGGGCAGCTCGTCGACGGCTACCTGATCGAGCGCGGCGAGACCAGCGACTACGGCAGCAAGCTGGCGTTCCTCGACCGCGTGACGTCGCCCGAGGCGGTGCTGCCGCCGTCGTCGCACGCGGTCTGCCGCGCGGTCGCCGACCGCTACGGCGGCACCCTGTCGGACGTCCTGCGCCTGGCGATCCCGCCCCGCCACGCGAAGGCCGAGGCCGAACCGCCGCCGGCGCCCGTGGCGCTGCCCGAAGCACCCGACACGACGGCCTGGGGGCGCTACCAGCGTGGTCCGGCGTTCCTGGAGGCCCTGGCCGAGGGCAAGCCCGCGAACGCCGTCTGGCAGGCCCTGCCGGGCGAGGACTGGCCACGCCGGCTCGCCGAGGCCGCCGCTTCGGTGGCCGCCGCGGGGCGGGGCGCGGTGCTGGTGGTCCCGGACCACCGCGACCTGACCCGGGTGCACGAGGACTGCGCGGCGCTGGTGGGGGAGGACGCCGTGGTGGCGCTGATCGCCGGCCTCGGGCCCGCGGAGCGGTACCGGCGCTGGCTGGCGGTGCTGCGCGGCGCGGTGCGCGTGGTGGTCGGCACCCGGGCGGCGATGTTCGCGCCGGTCCACGACCCCGGCCTGTTCGTCGTCTGGGACGACGGCGACGACCTGCACCTCGACCCGCACGCGCCCTACCCGCACGTCCGCGACGTGCTGATGGACCGCGCGCATGCGGCGAAGGCGTCGCTGCTGGTCGGCGGGTTCGCCCGGACGGCGGAGGCCCAGTTGCTGGTCGAGTCGGGCTGGGCCGTGCCGGTCCTGGCCGACCGCACGGTGCTGCGGTCGGCGGCGCCCCGCGTCACCCCGGTCGGCGAGGACTTCGACGTCGCCCGAGACGAGGCGGCGCGCGTCGCCCGGCTGCCGGCCGTGGCGTTCGAAGCCGCGCGGCAAGCGTTTGCGGCGGGCCTGCCGACGCTGGTCCAGGTGCCCCGGCGCGGGTACGTCCCGGGCCTGGCGTGCGGCAACTGCCGCACGCCGGCGCACTGCCGCCGCTGCGCGGGGCCGCTGGCGCTGCCCGGCGGGTCGGTGGACGGGCAGCCGAAACCCCCGGCGTGCCGCTGGTGCGGAGTCCCGGAGACGGCGTTCCGCTGCACGGCGTGCGGCTCGGTCCGCCTGCGCGCGGTGATCGTCGGCGCGAAGCGGACGGCGGAGGAGCTGGGGCGGGCGTTCCCGGGCATCCCGGTTCGCACCTCGGGAGCGGCGGAGGTCCTGGCCTCGGTCCCGGGCAAGCCGGCGCTGGTGGTGTGCACGCCGGGAGCGGAACCGGTGGCCGAGGGCGGCTACGGCGCGGCACTGCTGCTGGACGGCTGGGCCTTGCTGGGGCGTCAGGACCTGCGGGCGGGGGAGGAGGCGTTGCGCCGCTGGATGGCGGCGGCCTCCCTGGTCCGCCCCGCCGCCTCGGGCGGCCGCGTGATCGTCGGAGCGGAGGCGGGGATGCCGGTGGTCCAGGCACTGGTCCGCTGGGACCCGGCGTGGCACGCGGGGCAGGAGCTGTCGGAACGTCGTGAGCTGGGCTTCCCGCCGGCGATGCGGATGGCGAGCGTCGAGGGAAGCCCGGACGCGGTGGCGGGCTTCCTCGACGACCTGCCGCTGCCGTCGTCGGGGGAGGTACTGGGCCCGGTCCCGCTCGGGGAGATCGACGAGGACGGGAATGCCGCACGGGAGCGGGCTTTGGTGCGGGTATCCCGCGCGGAGGGCAAGGCGCTGTCGTCCTCGATCCACGCGGCCGCGGCCCGGCGGGACGCCAAGAAGGCGACGGAACCGATCCGCGTCCAGGTGGATCCGCTGGACCTCATCTAGCCGCAAGAGTGCCTCTTGCCTACGATCAAAAGGTACTTTTACACTCAACTCATGGCCGAAGCGCACGCAGACGAGAGCAGATGGCTTCTCGACGAGGAAGAGATCCGCACTCTTGAGGGTGTTGGTAGCGTGCTGCGGCGCGGCGACGGCCACGTCTTCATGCGCGAAGGGGAGGACAGCGATTTCCTGCTGCTCATCAGGAAGGGACACGTGCAGGTCTCCACCGGTCAGCCGGCACGGATCGTGGCCTTCCGGGGGGCGGGGGAGACGGTCGGCGAGCTGGGAGTGATCGACGACGAGCCGCGGTCGGCCACCGTGACCGCCTGGGGTGACGTCGAGGCGCTGCACGTTCCGGCGGCCGAACTGCTGAAGTTCCTCGACGAGAACCGACCCGCGGAGCAAGCCCTGCACGCCGCGGTCCGCAAGCGGCTCGCTCAAGCGACGCGGAAGATCTCGGATTCCGACCTCGCGATGGAACGGCGGATCGCCAAGGCACTCACCGAACTGATCGGGAACGGCATCTGCGAGGTCGTCGACGGGGTGCCGACCATCGGACTGAGCCAGAAGGACCTCGCATCCTTGAGCGGCTCCTCCCTGGAAGCGACCAAGAAGATCGTCCGCGTTTTCAAGCAGAGCGGTTTGATCGACACCGGGCGCCTCGTCCTCCGCGTCACCGATGCCGAAGGGCTGCGCCGGATAGCCGGTGGCCGGCCCATGTCGTCGTGGTGATCAGCCGTGCTGTCCGTGCTGGAGCACCCTTCGAGCGGCTGGGTCCTCGCGATGCTGGCGATCGGGACTGTCGTCCACCAGATCGTCAGGCTGATGATGTTCAAAGCCGCGATCCGGAACAGCAAGCCGGCGGAACGCCCCCAGATCATCAAGGCCATGCGTGGCCTGATCGGGCGTGGCCTGTCATCGCGAACCGACGACAAGGAATAGCCGTGACGACCACCCCCGAGGCGAAGCGCCTCCTTCGGAACGAGTTCATCCGCGAACTTCTTGCCTGGGACCTCGATCCCAGGCACTTCGTTCTCTTCGGCAGCGCGCCGCTGCTGGCGCACGGGCTGCGGACGACCATCCGCGACCTCGACGTGGTGGCCCGGGGCGACGTCTTGGCTTGGGCGAGGCGGACCGGCGTCCCGAGTGTGGGAGCGTACAGCGGGGATCCGGTTTGGCAGTGCGGCCGAGGCCGGATCCAGTTTTCCGCCGGGTGGATCACGTCCCGGTGGGATGTGGACAACCTGATGGACAACGCAGAAGTCGTCGGCGGCCTTCGTCTGGCCCGGCTCGAGGACGTGCTCCAGTACAAGACGGAACTGTCGCGCCCCAAAGACCTTGCCGACATCCAGAGGATCCGAGCACAGCTCGGCAAAGCGTCCTTAGAGCTGCCACGACCCCAGCTGATCTGCCTGAAGTGAACTTGGCCCGGAAGACCGTGCCGCCGCTGTGGTGACCGATCCGCCCAACCACGCTTCCTGGATGCTCCTGGCCGGCCCCAGGGCGGAACCAACTCGGTGGTGTGGCGAAGCCGGCCGAGTCGGCGATCGGTTTGGCGGCAAACCGTTCACATGTCGACTGTTCAGGGATAGACTGTTGCCGTGACGCAGCATCCGTCCCCGCATCGGGACCTCATGCGCTACCTGCACCGGGCGGCCCTGCTGAGCGAACGGGTCGGCGATCGCCGTTTCCAGCAGCGGATCGGCATCGGGCGGACCCTGTTCCTCGTGCTCCGGTCGATCGCCGACGCCGGCGACGTTTCCCCGTCACAACAAGAGATCGCCGACCTCCTCAGCCTGACGAAGGGCGCGGTCAGCCGGCACGTCGAGACCGCCCGGCACCGAGGCTGGTTGGCCGTCACGACCTCGTCCGCGTCCCGTCGCGAGCACGCGCTGACGCTGACCCCCGCGGGCCAGTCCCTCGTGCAGGACGGGCTGGCCGTGCACCACGAATACGAGCGCCTGGGCGGCGAGCACATGACCGACGCCGCGATGGCCACCACCATCCAGACACTGAAGACGATGTGCGAACTCCTGGAAACCGAGGAGCGGCAATGAGAATCGCGGTCATCCTCGGCAGCACCCGCCCCGGACGGCTCGGCGACCGCGTCTGCCGGTTCGTCATGGGCAAAGCGGCCCTCGTCGACGGCGCCGAGTTCACCGTGCTCGACCTCGCCGACCACCCGATGCCGTTCTTCGACGAGCCGCTCGCGCCGCTGGCCAACCACGACCGCCGGCCGTCCGCACCCGTGCGGGCTTGGCTCGAAGCCATGGCGGCCGCCGACGCCTACGTCTTCCTGACACCCGAGTACAACCACGCGCCACCGGCCGCGTTGAAGAACGCCCTGGACTTCCTCGCCACCGAGGCCGCCGGCAAACCCGCGACGATCGTGTCGTACTCCACCACCGCACACGGCGGTGCCCTGGCCGGCCAGCACCTGCGGCTGTCCCTGAGCAAAGCGGGCATGCTGCCCCTGCCCCGAAGCCTCCCCCTCGCCCACGCCGACCGGCTCTTCGACCCCACCGGCGAACTGGTCGAGCGATCGGACTGGGCACGCCGGGTCGCCGAATTCGTCCCGGCTTCCCTCCGCGACCTCGTCGAGCACGCCCGGGCACTCAAAACCCTCGAAGAAGCGACGACGTCAGGTAGGTGAGTGAGTCCCGGTGCCGGATCACCGGGACTCACTCGGCCGCCGGTGTCAGCGGTTCATCAAAGCGAAGACGCCCCAGCCGAGGAATTCGCGTGGGTACCGGGCATGGCGCGCCGGAGCGGCGGTGAGTTCCGCGCGCATCTGCTCGGCCAGCTCGTCGTCGGGATGGGCGTCCAGCCAGCGGCGGGTGTTGAGCCATTGGGCCGCGACGTAGCTGTCCCAGCTGTCCTGGTCGGCGAGGACCATCTGCACGACGTCACAACCCAGCTCCCCGAACTGTTCCAGCAGCTCCGGGAGGATGCGGAAGTCGTCTTCACTGGTGGCGTGACAGCCTTCGACGGTGGCCTGGTCCGGGGGTCGCCTGCGCCAGTACGGTTCGCCGATCAGCATCGTGCCGCCGGGGCGCAGGCTGCGTCGGAGCAGGTCCACGGTGCCGGCCACGCCACCTCCGATCCAGGTCGCACCCACGCACGCCCCGATGTCGACCGCGTCGTCGGCGACGTGGTCGGACGCGTCGCCGTGGGTGAACGTGACCTGTTCGGCGACCTCCAGTTCGATCGCTCGTGCCCGGGCCTTGGCCAGGAACACGGTGCTGATGTCCACGCCGGTTCCGGTGATGCCGTGATCGCGGGCCCAGGTGCACAGCAGCTCGCCGGAGCCACAGGCCAGGTCGAGCAGCCGAGTGCCGGGTGGTGGGCTCAGCGCCTCGCCCAGGCCGGCCAGTTTCCGGCTGGTGAGCGGGTTGTGGATGCGGTGGCCGCTCTCGCGGATGGTGAAGCTACGGGGTAGATCCACTTCGGGGATTCCTCACGTCCAAGGGGTAGTCCAGCGCGGGGTCGGCCGTCGACGGCCGGGCTGCCCGGACATTCATGCAATGCACCTCTTCGAACGGAAGGTCATACGGTCGGACGGCAGGCTAGGCGGGTCGCACGTGCCGGGCCACCGGTTATCGCGTCGAACCCGGACGCGCTCTCGTGCCGCCGGGCACGGTCCGCGCCGTCGAGCGGAATTGCGTTGGTGCGGGCTCCATGATCGGGAAGAATCCCCGGAATGGACCTGCGCGCCCTTCTCAGCCGGATCGATCCGCTGCCCGCTCCGGCACGAAGGCGGGTCCTCGCCGATACCGCACGCGCGCTGGCCGGTTCGCCGGAGCTGACCGCTCTGCTCGCGGAACTGGACGCCGTCCCCGGGCTTCCGCGCGCCTGGGCCGCGAAGATGGCCACCATCGCAGGCGATGACACGCACCTGCGCCGCAGCCTCGTCGCGACGGACACCCGGGTCGCCGCTCTGGCGATGACCCACTGCGCTCGCCACGGCCTGCACTTCGACGTCCTCACCGCGGCACTCCCGACCGCGCCCCTCGCGTGGCGGCACACCCTCTACCGCGCGGTGCGCGCCACCGGCGCCACCGAGTGGGCCGAAGCACTGCTGCCCCGGGTGCGCGCTCGCTTCGGTGACCACGAGGCCGCCGCCGTGCTCCCGGCCTGCGACGCCGACACCGTGACGGCCTTACTGCCGGAACTGGACTTCGCGGTGCCCAACCTCGCCGCGCTGTCCCGCCGTCACCCCGCCGTCGTGCTCGCGCACCTGCGCCGGAGGCTGACCGAAGCCGGCGACGCCGGGCGCAACGCCGTGTGGGCTCTCTTCGGTCCGGCGCTGGGACAGCTGGTCCGGCAAGACCCCGGACACCTCGTCGACCTGCTGGCGCGGTCGGGACCGTCGACCGGGCTCCCGGCCGGTGCGGACCGTTGGCTGGCCACGGCGACCGCGGCCGACCCGGACCGCGTCGTGGCGATCCTCGCCGATCCCGCGCGGCGCATCCGGTTCAGCGCGGGCCGGAGCATGGAGCTCGCTCTGCGGCGGGCCACGGACGAGTCCCTGACCTCGCTCGCGCGCACCTCGCTCACCGACGTGCGCCGCTTGACGGCATTGCTGCGCGGGCTCCCGCCCGCCCGGCGCGCGATCGTCCTGGGTGGAGCGCTGGGGGAGCAGACCCCGCAGCAGGCCGGACTGCCGATCGCCCTGCTCGACGTCCTGCCGTGGCGGTCCCGGCACGAGCAGGCCCGCCGGCTGCTCGCCACCCGCCCCGTGGCCGACCACCCCGACCTGCGGCGGGAGGCGACCGCGCGGCTGCCCTGGCCGGAGGCCGAGCCCCACCTGCGCGCCGCGACCGCCCGGCCGACCGCCGTGGAGCGTGCCCTCGGTTACCCGCTGCTGATCGGCGCGGCGGCCGCGACCCGGGACCCGGAGGTCGTCGCCGGCCAGCTCGGGTCGCTGACCCGGCTGCCCAACGAGCAGGATCCGGTCCGCCACACCGCGCTCGCGGCCATCGCCGCGCTCCCGGGCTGGCTCCTGCGGTCGGCCGATCCGTCCACCCTGGTCAAGCTGGCCACCGATGCCGTCCAGGCCAGGGACGCGTCCTGGGCCACCCGCCAGGCGGTCGGCACGCTGGCCGTCACCCTGGTCCGGCAGGGAACGCTCACGACGCGGCCCGACTTGGCCGAGAGCGGGCTGCTGATGGTGGAGCTGTCCGGTGGACACGCCCACGCCCTCACCCTGCACCGGCTCGATCAGGATCTGCCCCGCGGCGCCGAACACGGACTGTTCTCCGCGCTGCGGCCGCGGATCACCGCCGACGCCCGCGCCGGCCGCTACGACCTGGTCCTGTCCTTGGCCTCGGGCCTGCGGCGGCGCGCGTGGACGATGCCCGACCTCCAGGCCGCCGTGGGCGAAGCGACCGGCGCCGCCGACGACGCCACGGTCCGCTGGGCACTCGGGCTGTGGCTGGCCCCGCCCGCGACCCGGGACGAACGCGTCGAGGCCGTGCTCCGCCGCGACCCGTCGACGATCACCGTGACCGCCGTGGCGAACGCGATCAGCGAACGCCGGACCGACCTGCTCGACCGCGTGCTGGACCGGCCGCCGCGCGGCCGGTTCGTCGCCCGCGGTGTCCGGCTGGTCCCGACGTTCAGCGGGGGGTCACGGCACTGGCTGCCGCGTCAGGTCGCCCGGTACGGCGAGCTGCTGGCCGACCTCGCGACCGCGCCCCGCAAGCCGGTCTGGGAGCGGGTCTCGGCCGTGCGGCGGCTGGCGAGCCTGCCCGGCGCCGCCCTCGACGACGTGCGGCCGTTCCTCCAGGACGACGAAGTCGCCGTGGTCGAGGCCGCGCTGGCCGGCCTGGCCTGGACCGATCGGCCCGGCGACGCACTCGGCACGTTGCTCGGCTACGCCGACACCGATCGCGCCCGGGTCGCGGTGTACGCGGCCGGCCGGGCCGCCCGCGCCATCCCACCGGACGCATTGGGTGCCGCCCTGCGTCCGGTGCTGGCCGGGAAGAAGCTGACGGCGCGCAAGGAGGCGGTCCGGTTGCTCGCCGAGCACCGCGTGCCCGGCGCCGCCGGTGATCTCGCCACCCTGTGGGCGACCCCGGATCTGCACCGCGACCTCCGCCGCGCCATCGTGTCGGCCGCGCGCCGGTTGCTCGACGACGACCGTGCCTGGCACTGGCTCGCCGAAGCGACCACCATGACCGCGGTGGCCACGGCCGTGACCGAAGCCCACCCGATGACCATCGCCGAGCACCACCGCGAGCGCTACGGCGCGCTGGTGCGCGGCGTGGCGGGCAGCGCCGACCCGGACACCGCGCGAACCGGCTTGGCCGCCTGGCCCGCGTGGAGCGCCTGGGACCGCGAAGGACCTGCTGCGCTGGTCACCCTGATCGGCGACCTCACCAGCACCGCGACTTGGCGGGCAGCGGTCGAAGCGGTACTCGCGGCGTGCGCGGTCACCGGCGATCCGGCGCCATTGGACGACGTGGTCACGACGCTCGCCGAAGCGGACGACGTCGTCGCCAACGGCCGGGACCAGCCGGCGCGACAACGACTACGCCACTTCGTCTCCTGC
This sequence comes from Amycolatopsis sp. NPDC005961, assembly GCF_040629235.1. Classification (NCBI taxonomy): domain Bacteria; kingdom Bacillati; phylum Actinomycetota; class Actinomycetes; order Pseudonocardiales; family Pseudonocardiaceae; genus Amycolatopsis; species Amycolatopsis sp. NPDC005961. The sequence continues at coordinate 26,627 of NZ_JBEXVF010000010.1, forward strand.
TTCGCAGCCCGCCTGGACACCGACGGCGAAACCATGCGCGGCGCGGCCGAGCGGCTGTCGACGACGCTGGCGCACCATGCGGATTACCGAACGGACGCGCTGCTGCTCGCCGTCGCCGCCCTCCCTCGCCACGGCGAACTGCTGCCGGCCGTCCGCCGGATCGCCGCCCTCGCCGACCGTCCCGCACTGGCTTGGCAGGTGGCGGACCGGCTGGCGACCTGGCTGGCCGGCCACGACCCGGGACGGGCCGAGCTGCTCGGCACCGCTCAGGCCCTCACGACCGGCCCGGCGGAGGCCTCGCTGGCGGCGAGCATCGCCGGCCAGGCCGGCCCCCACGCCGGATGGCCGCACCCATGGCGCGACCTGGTAGGGGCCCTGCGCGCGCACCCCGACGCCGACGTCCGCGAACGCGCGTCGCACATTTCCCTCGCTCCTGAGTGATGTGCGGGGCTTGGACGCCGTGACACGCGAGGTCATCAGCCGTCCGGAGTCCGCTCTGTTTCGGGCCATGACTGTGGCGCCGGGCCGAACGCGCGTCGGGCGGCTCGGACTGCGAGCGTGGCGACGGTGGCGTTGGCGCCACCGCCGATCACCGCGCCGATGCCGAACGGAGCCACCCGGCCGAGCACGATGATGCCCTGCTTGGTGCCGTACTTGGTGACGAAGTTCTTGCCCAGGACGCTGTTGATCTGATTCAGCGTCGCCGTGGGCACCTTGCTGACGAGCTGGCGGGCCCAGTGCTGACCGGTGCGCTCGGCGGCCTTGCCGACGATGGTCGAGGAACCCGACTGGCCGAGCAGGATCCCCATGACCAGCGTCCGCCGGCGTTCGATCTCGTCCAGCCGAACGCCGTGGACCTCGGCGACCGAGAGCACGAACAGGGTGCTCAGTTCGAGCGAAGAGAAGGCCTCGCCCGCCGACAACGCCAGTGCGACCCCGGTGCCGACGGCGGGCGCGGCCGCGGTGGCCCCGACCGCGGCCCCGGTGCCCGCCAGGGCGCTGACGTACATCCGCTCCAGGGTGCGGATGACCTCCGCCGGTGTGGCATCCGGGTTGCGCTGACGGGCCCGGGCGATGTTCTTGCGCACCAGCGGTGCCGGCAAGCCGATGGCCTTGTCCAGTACCTGAAGGGCCGGCCGCCCCGGCCCGCTCGACGCCGGGACCGGTCCTTCAAGGGCATCAGAGGCCACCGCGAGCTCCTTCGCGTCGTCACGTCGCCGCCCAGTCTCGCACCCGCCACGGCCCGAGCCCATCGGCCGCCAGGCGATCCGGTCACCGCGCGGGGAAGAACAGGCGCAGGCGGTCGACCCGGCCTTCGCGGTGCGACATCAGCCAGACCACCGCCGGCGGGCAGTGCTGCGGATCGTGCGGCGGGCTGACCATCGCCATCTCCCACACGGTGAAGTCGCGGCTGGTGACGGCGTTGACGAAGTGCTGGCGCACGCCGTAGGTCAAGTCCGCTTCCATGCCCGCCACCGCCATGTCCCGCCCGCCCTGGAAGCCCTGACCGCTGGTCATGCGCAGGTCCGGAGTCCAGCGGTCGGCGACGACGCCGGCGAACTCGCCCCGCCGGGCGGCGGCGAGCGTATCGGCCGCCTCCCGTGCGCTGGCGGCGTTGCGCGCGGCGGCGTCGTCGTACGCCTGGTCGGCCGTGGCCAGCAGGGCTTCGGACAGCTTGGTCCGCGCCTGGTTCAGCCGGCTGCGCACCGTGCCCACCGGGAGCCGGCAGGCGGCGGCGATCTGCTCGTACGACGTGACGTCGCTGAAGTGGCGCAACAGGACCACCTCCCGCAACGCCGGGGACAGGCTGTCGATCGCGTGCCAGACCCAGTCGCGGGAGACGTGGTCGTCGAGGAGGCGTTCCGGCGTCGCGAGATCGGCCGGCGGCCCGGGGTCCGCGACCGGCACGACCCGGCGCGCGGCGCGCAGGCGCATGCGGCAGGCGTTGCGGACGATCGCCCGCAGCCACGGCCCCGCGGCGGCCGGGTCGCGCAAGGTTCCGATCCGCCGCAACGCCGTCAGCGCGGCGTCCTGCAGAGCGTCCTCGGCGTCCGGGCCGTGGCCCAGGATGCCGAGCGCCACGGCACGCATGTCGGCCTGGTGCCGGGCGAGCAACGTCCCGAGGGCGCTCACGCTGCCGGCCCGGGCACCGCGCGCCAGCTCGATCTCGATGGACGTCACCTGATCATTCTGCCCGGTCCCGGCCCGGGCTCCGCGGTGTGACGCACGCCATGCCCGCCGGATCGAACTTCGCTGCCCCGAGGCCATCTTGACGGTGTTCCCAGCACAGTGCGATCGGAGAAAATCATGGACACCGGCACCCACACCGTCGAACTCGACGGCGTCCGCCAGCGTTACCACGTGCACGGCCGCGGGCCGGTGTGCGTCGCCCTGCCCGGCGGCCCCGGCGTCGACTGGGCGTACCTGCGGATGCCCGCGCTCGAAGCGCACCTGACCGTGGTCTACGTCGAGCCGATCGGCACCGGCGGCTCGGGGCGGCTGGCGTCCCACCCGCACGGGTACACCCGCGCCCGGTACGCCCGTGCCCTGCTCGCGTTGCTGGACCACCTCGGCGTGGCCACGGCCCACCTCATCGGCCATTCCCACGGCGGGTTCGTCGCGCAGTACTTCGCGCTGCACCACCCCGACCGGGTCGCCGGGGTGGTGCTGTACGAGAGCGCCCCGGTCACCGGGCCGGAGCACGGCGCCGAAGCCCAGCGCAACGTCGAGGAGTTCGCCCGCCGCAACGCCGACCGGCCCGACCTGCCCGGGGTGCTGGCCGCCCTGCAGGCGACGGCGTCGATCTCGGACGACGACGAGATGGACGCCGCGCTGCGCGGTCTGCTGCCGGCGTACTTCGCCGACTACTGGAGCCGGGAGGCGGAGTTCGCGCCGCTGAGGGCGACCGTCCGCGGCACGCACATCTCCGGCCTGGACGAGCGGCTCGTGCCGGACGCGATCGACGACCGGACGGCGCTGGGTTCCCTGACCGTGCCGGCGCTGGTGGTGGCCGGCCGGTTCGACGTGATCTGCGGAGTCCGCTGGGCACGCGAGCTGGTCGAGCTGACCCCGGACGCCCGCCTCGTCGTACTGGAGCGCAGCGGTCACTTCGGCCACCTCGAGGAACCCGCCGTGTTCGCCGAGGCCGTAGCCGGCTTCGTCACCGGCAGCTGAGGGCTCGCGATCCTGGCGGGAGGCCGCCCGCGCCTCCCGCCCTGCGCGAGCCCGGACGCGGGCACGGCGTCCGACGCCCTCGCCGACTTGACCACCAAGCTCTACCACCAGGGTGGTTGGGTCTGTTCCGCGGCGCCGGCCGCGCTGCCGTTGCTGACCGATCTCGTGTCGGACCGTGCCGTGCACCACCGGCGCGAAGTGGTTGAACTGATTCGTCTGCTGGCCGGTGAGGCCGTCACCGCGGCCGAAAAGTGGGTGGCCCCAGGCTGGCAGCGGGCACTGGACGGCGCGAGACCGCGGTTGCTCGCACTGCTGGACGACGCGGATCCCCGCGTACGCCGGGAAACGACCGTGTTGGCGGCTGGCATCGCGGCATTGCGCTATCTCGCCGACATCGGTGTGGTCGACGGCCGAGTGCGAGCTGTGGCACAGGCGATCGCCGACAATCCGCGCCGCATCGCCTGCAACGGAGGATGGCGCACCTTCAGCGAGGATGAGCAGATCAGGGCCGCGGCTTCCGCGCTCGTGGACTGACCGGGGTCGTGCCTCGTGCCCGGTGCCGGGCGGGCCACGGCCTCATTCCGGTGACGCCCGGGTGACGCCGGAGCAGCGCGATCGCGACGGGCGCACTGTCATTCTGTGGTTCGATCCCCGTCACGATGGGTAGGGCCGGATGCCCGTTCCGCTCAAGGTCCGCGGTCTTCGACCGCCCGCGTCGGCCACGCCGGCAGCCGACCTGCGCCGACCCGAGCAGGCCGGCGCCGCGGACATGGTCCGTGCCCGCACCATGCTGGGCAACGCGGTCGTCACCGCGGCCATGACCGGCTTGCCGCCCGGCGCCACGCCGGATCCGGCCTCCTGGACCGGCCGGATGCTGCTCGCCGGCCAGAACTCGGTCGGCAACCAGGCCGTGGCGAACCGGTCGGCGACGAACCGGGCCGGGGCGCCGGCGACACCGGCGCCCGGTCCGCTCCCGACCGTGACGGCCGCCCGCAAGCCGCCGGTCACGAAGGTGCCTCCTGCGTCGCCGGCCGGACCGAAGGCCGCCGCCCCGGTCCCTCCTGGCAACGACCAGAAGGACCAGGCCGCACCGGACAAGCCCACGGCGGACAAAGCCGGCAAGCAGGAAAAAGGTACCGGCCCGCGCTCTCCCGGCGCGGACCCGAAGTTCCAGGCACTCGAGAAGGACGTCACCGCCAAGAAGAAGGCCATCGGCTCGAGCCATCCGCCGGCGGCCGCGGAAGCCGGCTCGGCCCACGCCGCCGCGGAGCCTCCGGCCGACGATCGCGAGGCGCGGGGCAAGGCGGCTCACGCCGAAGACATGGACGCCGCGAAGCCCAAGGCGTTCGACAAGCAGGAGTTCGTCGCCGCGGTCAAGAAGGCCGTGGCCGACAAAGCGCCGAAGAACCTCGATGAGGCCGACAAGTTCAGCGACTCGGGTAAGGCCGAGGAGGTCAAGAACGAGGTCCAGGGCAAGGTCGGCGAGGGCAAGGACGCCTCGGCCAAGGAGATCGCCGACACCACCGCCGCGCCACCGGAGCCGGCGCCGGACGGCAAGCAGGTCGTGCCCATGGCTCCGGACAAGGTCCCGGGCAAGCCGGGCACGCCCGACCCGAACCTCGCGACCCCCGACCGGCTGCCCCCGTCGGCGACGGACATGTCGGCCGGCCCGGACCAGGTCGGGCAGGACATGACCAAGGCGAAGGTCACCGAGGAGCAACTCGGGTTCGACAACGCCCACGAGCCGGCGTTCGACAAGGCGGTGAAAGACAAGAAGACGATGGACGCCCACTCCGAGGCGGCGCCCAAGAAGCTCCGTGCCGAGGAGTCCGGCGAGCTCAAGCAGGTCAAGGTCGCCGCGGCGACCCAGGGCGCGGCCGCGATGACCGGCATCCACACCACCCGCCTGACGACCGGCACCACGGTGCGCACCCGCAAGGGCAGCACCAAGAAGAGCGACGAGGACAAGCAGAAGGAGGTCACCGACCTCCTCCAGAAGCTCTTCGACCAGACGAAGAGCGACGTCGAGAAGATCCTCGCCGACCTCGACGAGAAGGTCGACAACGAGTTCACGGCCAAGGAGAAGGTCGCGCGCGACCGGTTCACCGAAGAGCACGAAGACGGGATGCGCCGCTACAAGGACGAGCGCTACGGCGGCTGGTGGGGCTGGACGAAGTGGGTCAAGGACAAGTTCGCCGGCCTGCCGGAGGAGGCCAACCGGATCTACGAGCACGCCCGGGACAACTACCTGGTGGCGATGGACGGGATCATCACCGGGATCGCCGACACGGTCGATGGCGAGCTGAAGCGCGCGAAGGACCGCATCGCGTCCGGCCGCAAGGAGATCAAGGCCGCGGTGGAGAAGCTGCCTGCCGATCTCAAGGCCATCGGCAGGCAGGCGGCGGCCGACCTCGACGCCCGGTTCGACGAGTTGACGGACACCGTCGACGAGAAGGGTTCCGACCTCGTCGACCACCTGGCCACTCGCTACACCGACGCGGTCAAGTCGGTCGACGACGAGATCGCGGCGGAGAAGGAGAAGAACAAGGGCCTGGTGGCCAAGGCGATCGCGGCGATCGGCGGCGCCATCAAGACCATCATCGAGCTGGGCAGGCTGCTGCTCGGTGTGCTGGCCAAGGCGGCGTCCGCCGTCGGCTACATCCTCGAGAACCCGATCGGCTTCCTCGGCAACCTGGTCACCGGCGTCGGCGGTGGCCTGAAGCTGTTCATGAAGAACGCGGGCCGGCACCTCGAGCAGGGCGTGCTGGCGTGGCTCCTGGGCACGGGCATCGGCGCGTCGGCCGGGCTCATGCTGCCCGCCACGTTCGACATCCTGGGCATCCTGATGATGATCGCCACGCTGCTCGGGCTGTCGTGGCCGAACATCCGGTCCCGCCTCGCCCGCAAAGTCCCCGACAAGGCCATCACCGCGGCCGAGACGTCGATCCCGCTGGTCTCGAACGTCAAACGCCGAGGCGTGGCCGGTATGTGGGACGACCTGAAGACCCGCGTCGGCGACCTCAAGAAGGACCTGATCGGCAAGCTCGTGAGCTACCTGATGCCGACGATCGTCATCGCCGGCATCACGTGGATCGCGTCCCTGTTCACGCCGGCGTCGGCGTTCATCCGCGCCTGCAAGATGATCATCGACATCATCCGCTTCGTCGTCACCAACGCGCGCCGGATCATCGAGTTCGTCAACGCGGTCCTCGACGCGGTGATCGCCATCGCGAAGGGTGGCACCGGTGGCGTGCCGGCGTTGGTGGAGAACGCTCTGGCCCGGGCCATTCCCGTCCTGATCGGCGCGCTGGCGGCCCTGCTGGGCTTGGGCGGCATCGCCGGCAAGGTCAAGAACATCTTCCAGCAGATCGCCCGCCCGGTGAACCGCGCCGTCGACTGGGTCATCGACAAGATCTCCGGCCTGGTCAAGAAGCTGTGGGCGAGGCTCAAGCCGAAGCCGGGGAAGAAGCGCCGGCCGGGCCGTCCGAAGCGGCCACGACGGCCGGCCCGGGACCGGCCGCGCAGGCGCCGCCGCGACGACCGGCACAGGCCGGGGAAACGCCGGCCCGACCGCCGCGACAAGCGCGCCGACAAGAAGAAGCACTCACTGGCCGCCGCGCTGCGCGAGGCCACCCGTCTGCTCAAGGACCAGGACGCGACGCCGGAGAGCATCCGACGCAAGCTTCCCGCCATCAAACGCAAGTACAAGCTCACGTCGATCCAGCTGAAGAAGATCGGCAAGGACTCCTACGCGATCCGGCTCGCCATCAACCCCCAGGCGGAGACGCCGCCGGAGGAGCTGTTCCCCTACGAGGTCGGCAAGGCCAAGGGTGCTTTCACCATCAGCAGGCGCGAAGGCGTGGTGGAACAGCTCAGCCCACACCGGATTCCGATGGAGGGGCTCGACAAGCGGATGGGCTTCGTCGTCACCATCGCGACGATTCCGTCGGGTGTGGAGAACAACCCGGATCTAGCCGTCCGGTACCTCACCGCCGGCTGGGAGAGCGGTACCAAGGATCTCGCGGCGGCGCGGACCGCCGTCGTCATCGGCGTCAACGGTCTCGAACACCTCGACCCGTCGAAGGGGAAGGAGGAGATCACCGGCGCCGTCAAAGCCGTGCGCAAGACGCCGGAGCTCCTGCTCGCCGTGTTCGGCTTCGTCTGGACACCGAGGTGGGTCAAGCGTGGCACGGACAACGCGGTCCCGTTCACCGAGGTCCGCGCCGCGTACCGGGACCTGCAGGACCCCAAGGTCCGCAAGCACGCCGAGGACCAGGAGCGCGGTTTGCGGGACAAGAAGGCGTTGCCGTACGGCCTTTTCCGCCAGGAGGTGCTCGGCTCCTCCTACGTCGGCACCGCGGTGGGCGTGCTCAAGGACTTGAACGACGTGGTGTACGTCGTGGGCCAGGACGCCGACACCGGCGCCACGGCCAAGAACACGATGGGTGTGCTCGCCGCGTACAAGAAGGTGCTCGAGGAGATGTCGGAGGACCCGCTGCTCGTCGTCGGCGGCTACCACTTCGCCGGGTACCAGTGGAAGGGCCACGGCACCAAACGCAGGGAACAGCTGACCGTCCAGTTCAACGAGATCGACCGGGCCGTCCGGGTCGCGATCAACGAGAAGTACCCGCAGATGCTCTACCCGACCGAGCCCAACATGCTGATCAAGGCGTTCGAGAACCGCCAGGGCCGCCTCCGCGGCATCTTCCAGAACACCAGGGCCAAGGCGCTGCTCGCGGCCCAGGGCGAGATCTACGGCGTGGGCGGCGCCGAGGGCCGCTTCCTGCGCAACCGGCTGATGGAAGTCTTCGGCGTCGAGTTCAAGATCGTCTTCGTGCCGGAGGTGAGCACGATGACGAGCCCGGAGCCCGGCGACGTCGGACGTGGCCTGGAGTCGACCGCCGCCCACGTCCGTGCCGCGGCCAGGGGCAAGAGGCTCACCGTCGAGGACGGCAAGGTTGTCGAGTCGGGCGTCATCCGCCGCGCACACCGGGCCTACGCGATGATCCTGCAGTCACAGACCATGGTCAGTGCCGTGAACCTCGCCAGGGAGCTCACCATGGCTACGCCGGGGTTGAACGAGATCCGGCCCAGAAGAGCGCGGGATCGGTTCAAGGCCGACCTCCAGGACCGGGTGTTCGTCCACGTCGAGGAGGTCGCGCTGCTGATGGCGGACACCCCCAAGCTGACCGGCGACAGCCCGGAGATCAAGGCCCAGCTGGACGAGCTCCGCGACGACGTCGCTACCCTGGTGAGTCAGCTGCCGGCGCAGGGTAGGGAAGAGGCACAGCAGGCCGTCGCCAAGGCGGGGGAGCTGGCCGAGCGGATCATCGACGCCATGACGGCGGACGAGCTCAAGAGCGTCTGGCGCCCGCTGAGCACTCTGCTGAAGACGATCGACCGCGAACGGCGCAGCCGCGAAAGAAGGGCGTAGTGAGTCTGGAACAGCTTCGCGCGGAGGCGGCACGCGACGACTATCCCGCGATGGCCCGCCTGGCACGGGCGCTGTACGAGACCGGGCTCGGCCCGCGCGAGGTCCTGCGCGAGTGCTACGGCGTCGAGTTCCCCACCGAGTTCTTCGTGCTGCACGACCCCGACCCGGTGCTGCTGTTCCACTTCACCAACCAGCCGGCGAACCTGGCCGTGCCCCTCGATCGCGGTGGCCCACCACCGGCGGCCAATCCGATGAGCAAGAACGAGCGGGCCGTCTTCGCCCGCGATCCGGATCTCCTGCCGGTTGTGCTGTGCCTCAACAACTACGCCGGCTTCGGCGGCAAGTTCCTCTGCTACCGCCTCAGTGAGCTGGCCGCGGGCCGGGCGACCGTCTTCGCGATCGAGTACCACCCGACGCGGGAAAGCGAGATCACGCGCGTCGCGGATTCCCTGCTGGCGGCCCTGTACGAGCACCACACCGCCCACCTGGCCTGGGTCGAGGAGGAGGAACGCGCCACCGCGGGTCACAGTGGTGGCGGCACGGTGGACGAGGAAGACCTCGCGGCGGCCCAGGAGTACCTCGTGCACATCGAGGACCTGCGACGCAGGCTTGAAATCGCCGGGCCCGACAGCGCATGACGCGACCTCGAATCGCCGCGCCGGCAGAGTGTGCGGCTAGGCGGCGTCCCGGCGGGCCACCACCCGGTACGCGTTGGACCACCCGCGCCGCCTGCCGAAGGGTGCGCTGATCCGGTCCGCCGCCGAGGCCAGTACGAACAACGGCACGCACGCGACGAACGTGACCTTGCGCAGGATCCGCCGCCACCACGCCGGCGGGGCGCCCCGCCACGGAAGATCCTCCCCGGCGATCGTCAGTGCGTTGACCGCCATGATCGACGCGGCCAGCACGTCGATGGCGCCGTGCGGCTCGGCCCGTTGCTCGGCGACCACCGTGAATCCGCGGGCCGCCAGCTCGGCACGGAGGTTGCCGATCGGCATCAGGTTCAGATGCTGGGGTTGCAGCCAGGGCATCCACCACCGGCCGAGCACCTTCGCCCAGCGACATTCCGGATCGGGCAACTCGATGGCCAGCAGCCCGCCGGGCCGCAACACCGTCCTCGCCGCCGCCAGCTCTCGCTGGGGTTCCGCCGTGTGTTCCAGGTAGTGGTACATGCTGACCACGTCGTAGCGCCCGGCGAGCTCCTCGGCCCGGTCCACGAACAAGCCCCGGTAGCCGGTACGGATCCGGCCCTGCTGGCGCGCCAGGTCCACCCCGTCGCCGAGATCGAGGCCGTCGAACTCGACTCCGGGCAGCACCGCGGCGGCTTCCGCGCAGAAATGCCCGTGTCCCATGCCGACGTCGAGCCACTCACCCGATGCACCGGCTTCCCGGGCCAGCTCGGCCCGGGAGCGGTACCCCGCCCGGTTGCCTTCGAACATGCCGGTCATGTTCTTCTCGCCGAGCCCGTCGTAGCAGTCCCGGTAGTAGAACTCGAGCCCGGCCGGGTTCAGCCTAGGGTTCTGGAAGACGTGCCCGCAGTCCCGGCATTCGTCGAGCAGGAACCGGCCCGGCTTGTGCTGCAGCAAGTCGGTCGTGCGCAGTCGGCCCCGAAGCGCGACGGAGCCGCACCACGGACAGCTGGTCCGGCGAGGCTCGAAGAACCGATCCACACCGCCGGCCAGGTCCTCCAGGTAGGCCGGGCGGCGCGAGGCGACCGGATCGGCCGGCGTGTCGTCCTCGATCATGGAGGCGGAGCCTAGTGCGCGAACCAGGGGGAGGTGCACCGTCGAACGGACGAATGTGCGCTTGTCTTGCGGCGCACGCGAAGAGAGCGTGGCGCGGGCGGGACAAGTCGGCGAGACTGCTCCGATGGTTTCCGAATACGCCCGGACCGACCGGTTCCGCGGTGCTCGTATCCACTTGTGCGACCTGGCCGGCCTCGAGATCCGCGACTGCGAGGTGGACGGCCTGAAGATCGTCGACTGCTACGGCAGCGACGTCTACCTCGGTGGTCATTTCGAGCGCCTTGTGGTCAACGACGTCGATGTAACCGCTTACGTCGAGGCCGAGCTCGACCGCCGGCACCCCGCGCGGGCGCTGGCGCGCAATGCGGCGTCCCCCGAGGACTACCGGGCCGCTTGGGACGCCATCGAGACCCTGTGGGGCACGACGCTCGACCGGGCGAGGCGGTTGCCCGAGGCCAAGCTCCACGAGAGGGTCGACGGTGAGTGGTCCTTCGTCGAGACACAACGGCATCTGCTGCTCGCCGGCGATGCCTGGCTCGGCAACGCCGTGCTCGAGGAGGAGGCGCCCTATCACCCGTTGGGCTACCCCCACGGCGGAATGCCGCCCGAAGAAGCGGAGAAGCTCGGCCTCACCCTCGACGCCACCCCGACCCTCGACGAGGTGCTCGCGCCGCGGCTCGCCCGCATGGCCGCGATGCGACGCGCGGTCGACGGGCTCGACCCGGCCGAACTCGACCGGGTGTGCGGTCGCAAGCCGGCTGTCATGTATCCCGACCAGGACTACGTCGTGCGCCGCTGCCTCAAGGTGGTTCTGAAGGAAGAAGCCGAGCACCACCGCTACGCGGTGCGCGACCTCGCGGTGCTCGAGGCAGGTGGGTAGCCGCCGAGCGGTTCCCCGGCCGACCGCAGGCCGCGCCGGCCATCGCGTTCCGAGCGGACGGAGGCGATCCGCCGGCGTGCGCCCGTACTAGTGCTTGGCCTGAGTCAGGAGGGGAAAGCCGGTGGATCTCACGGATCGGCGGACAGCCGTCACGGCGCTCTTCGAGGCCCATCGCAAGGCGCCGTTCCCGAGCCGGTGGCGGGGTGCCGACGTGGGAGGCATCGACATGGTGATGCTCGATGCGAACCCGGCCGGTTGTGTCTCCGCATGGCTGGAACAACAAGGTCTCCTGGACGACCGGAGGTGGAACGTCCTCGCCGAATGCGAACAGCGGCTCATCCGGGTCATCCCCGAGCTGGACGCTGATGGTCGCGAGTACTACCGACGACTTCTGGACATGACGGCCTTGGTGCTGGACGCGAACCACCCATAGCAACGCGGGACGATCCGGGGAGGGCCGAGATGATCTCGGCCCTCCCCGGACGGATCAGATCTTGCCCGCGGCCACGTCGGCCAGGGTCACGCGGGAGGACTTGTAGTTCACCACCCAGTGCTGGGACGGTTCCGCCGAGGTGATCTCCTCACGGATCGGCAGGCCGTTGTCGGCGTTGATGATGAGGACGTCCGCACTGCCGCCCAGGATGGCGGGGGGCGCGGTGAGGGTCAGCGCGGCCTGGCCGTCGACGGCGGTCATGCCGACGATCATGTCCGGGATGGTCGCGTACAGCTTCAGCACGCCCGCGCGGACCTCCGCGTCGGCGGCGTTGGCGAACAGCGCGTGTTCGGTGTTGCTCCACAGGTGGTTGTTGATCAGGTTTTCCAGGTCCTTGCCCGTCGGACGCGGTCGGGGGGCGGGAACCGGCTTGCCGATCTTGCGGAACATCTCCGCGGTCTCCGCTTGGGCGTCCGCCCAGGCCTTTTCGGCCTCGGCGGGGCTCAGGCCGACTCCCAGAGCGTTGCCGCCCGCGGTGATCATCGCGGTCCTGGCCTGGTCGACATCGCCGTTCGCGGCGAGACGGGCCGCCGCCATCACCTTCCCGTCGTACGGGGTAGCGGGCTGGGCGTCACCCTTGGCGACCGCGTCCACCAGGGTCTTCGCCGAGTCACCCGTGAACTGCTGGCCCTTGTCGGTGTAGAGGGTGTAGTTGAGGTCCGGTTTGCCGTCCAGCCCGAACTTCGTGTTGACGATCAGCGACGCGTCTCCCGGCTGCGTGCCGGCCGCCTTGACCGCGGAGGCCAGCTTCACCAGCGGTGCCTCGACCGCCGGCGGTACCTCGGCCGCCCGCGGGGCCGCGTCGGACGGGCCGGCCGGGACGCTGCCGCCGGACGTAGCCACCACCGCCGCCGCGACGGCGGCCGCGCCCACGGCGGCGACGCCGACCTTGGGCCAGGAGAACCAGCGCTTCGGTCGCACGACCGCGGCTACGGGTTGTTCCTCCATCGCCGTCCGCAGCGCCGTGCGGGCACGGTCATAGGCCTCGGGCCCGGGGGACGGCACGTCGCGCAGATTCTTCATGAGATCCATTTCATCCATGGGGTGTCTTTCACGTTGTCGGGACTTGCAGCAGCGCGACCACTTCGGGGGCTTCACGCAATGCCTTGCGGGCCTGGTGCAACAGGCGGCGGGCCGTGCCGGCCGGGATTTCGAGCACCCGCCCGGCTTCGGCGACGGTCAGGTCCTCCCAGGCGACCAGGCCCAGCACTTCCCGCTCTTCCGGTTTGAGCCGAGCCAGTGCCCTGCTGAGCAGTGCCTGCGTGTCCACGCGGGCATCCACCGCCGGCCAGGGATCCCAGTCGCTCGCCACGCCGGTCAGGTCCGACGCCGGCTCCTCGGCCGGTGCGGACCGCCAGTACCGGCGCAGCCGGTTCAGCGCGACGCCGTACAACCAAGGCCGGGCTTCGGGATACGAACGGTCGTAGTTCGCACGGGACTCGTAAGCCGCCACCCACACATCGCCGAGCACGTCCTCGGCGGCCTGCCGCCCCACTCTGCGCGCCAGATAGTTCCCGAGCGCGGTCTCGTGCCGGCTGATCACTTCCACGAAGGCATCGGTGTCCCCGCGCAGCGACCTACCGATCAGTTCCGCGTCTGACGACATGAAGCTCCTCGGGTTTCGCTTCGCCCTGACACCCCGTCTTTGCCACCGCGCGCCCAAAGCGTTCAGGCCGGGGCGATCCTTTGCGGTCCGAGCAGAACCGGATCACACTGTCGACGGGCACACCAGGCCATCGTCGCTTCGACACGGCACCGGGAGAGCGCGATGACAGCGCACGGTCGACCACCGCTGTTCCCGTTCGACGCACCACCCTCGACCGACCCGGCCGCCGAGGCGATCCGGATGCTGCACACCGACCCGGTGCCCTGGGTCCGGTTGGCGAGCGGGCACGAGGTCCGGCTGGTCACCCGCTACGACGACGTCCAGCGCGCGATGTCCGATCCCCGGATGAGCCGCGCCGCCCTGGCGACGCCGGACGCACCCACCATCGTCCCCGGCCTGCAGTCACCGGACATGATGCCGAACATGGACCCACCCGACCACACGAGACTGCGTCGCCTGGTGGCCAAGGCGTTCACCATCGGCAACGTGGAACTCCTGCGGCCGAGAGTGGAGACGGTCGCGACCGACCTGCTGGATCGGATGCTGGCCGCCGGACCGCCGGCGGACCTGGTCGGCGGGCTGGCCGAACCACTGCCCGGCATCGTGATCTGCGAACTGCTCGGCATCGCCCACGACGAGCGCGAACCCCTGCTCGCCTTCATCGAAGCCATGTCCATCACCACCACGTTCGACCAGGAGGCGTTCGCGGCCACCGGCGCCGTCGCCGCGTCGCACCTGCTCGGGTTGATCGAGCGCAAGCGTCACCAGCCCGGCGACGACCTGCTCTCCGGACTGACCCAGGTGCACGACGAGGACGGCGATCGGCTCAGCGAGGCCGAACTGCTGATCACCGTGATGCTGCTGATCGGCGCCGGCCAGGAGACCACCATGGCTCAGCTGGCCAAGTCCGTGCTGGTGTTGTCCCACCACCCGGACCAGTGGGCACGCCTGGTGGCGGCGCCGGACCTGGTGCCGAACGCGGTCGAGGAACTGCTCCGGATCGTCGCCCTGGGACACGCCGGGCAGCCACGAATGGCCCGTGAAGACGTTGAATTCTCCGGCGGGACCGTCGAAGCCGGCACCACGGTGTTCCCGGTCGTGACGGCGGCCAACCGGGACCCGGCCGTCTTCCCCGACCCGGACCGGTTCGACGTGGACCGCACCGAAGCCGCCCGCCACCTGTCGTTCGGCCGCGGTGCGCATTTCTGCCTCGGCGCGCCGCTGGCCAGGATGGAACTGCAGGTCGCGGTGCACGCCCTGGTGACCAGGATGCCCGGCCTGCGGGTGGCCGAGGGGGACGATGAGCTGGCGTGGCAGCCCGAGAGCCTGACCCGAGGACTGCGGCGGCTCCTGATCACGTGGTGAACCCCGGGATCGTCGTCTGCTACGGAGCGCTCGCGCGTACCCTGCCGCGAGGACGCCAGAGCTGGGGAGCGCCGGATGCGTGGACGTTATTGGCTGCCGCTGTCGTACGTCCTGCTGGCGACCGGGCTGTGGCTCTGGACGGACTACTGGCCGTGGCTGCTCTGGGCGTTCCCGATCGCACTCTTCGTCACGTTCCTGGTTGTCGTGTCCGGGTACAGCATGGAGTTCACGATCCGGCGGCGGTGGCGCGAGATGCGGAAACTCGCCGCGCGGATCGGCGCGAGCGACGGCGAGCTGGTGTACGAGAGCCGGCGGCGGTGGGCGGTCCTCGGCCACCAGGCTTCGATGTGCCTGCAGACCATCCGCCCCGGCACGGTGGCCGAGGTCCGGCGGGCGCTCGCCGGGCGGATCAGGGCCGCCGGCTACGTGTCCCACTCCAACGGTTACTGGAGGACCACGAACGGCAAGATTACGCTCACCGCCACCTTCCGGACCGAGGAGTCCTTCCGTGTGATGCCCGAGGGCCACGTCTTCACCGAAATCTGCATGCTCGAGACGATCGAGTACCGCAACGGACGGCAGTCGGGTGAGTGGGTAGCCACGGAGCGGCTTCGCCGGGTCAGTCCTGCAGGTCCTCGGCCGTGAAGGAGCGGTGCTCGGTGAGCCGGGCCAGGTGTGTTTCCAGGACTTCGAGCTGCTCGGGTCCGATCCGGGCCGCCCAGCGGCTGCGCACGTCGTCGAACAGTGCGCCGCCGATGGTCATCAGCTCGTGGCCGCGGTGGGTGACTCGTACGCGCTTGCGGCGGGCGTCGCCGGGATCGGGCTCGCGGTTGACGTAGCCGAACCCCTCCAGCGTGGCGATGGTTTGCGCGGCGGCCTGCTTGGTGACCGACAGGCGGCGACCGAGTTCGGACGCAGTGTCCGCACCCGCGTCCACGGCGCGCAACGCGAACTCGTGCACCGGGCGGACGCCCGCGTGGCCGCGTCTCGCCAGCTCCACGCTCACCTCGTCGACCATCGTGTGGAACCCGCCGAGCAGCAGAAGCGCGAGCTCGGCGCCGCTGGACTGCGCCATGCGGTCGATCATACGAGGCGCCCTGAGATAGACAAGTCACTTGTCCATCCTCTATGGTTAGACAAGTGACTTGTCTATCGACGGGAAGTAAGCTCATGAATCGCCCAGCCGCCACCATCCCCGGCGTCGAGCACCACCGTCTCAGCGTCAACGGCACCGAGCTGCACTACGCGGCCGCCGGCACCGCGGGGTCTCCCGTGCTGCTGGTACACGGCTTTCCGGAGACCTGGTGGGTCTTCCACAAGCTGATCCCCCTGCTGAGCGAGCACCACCGGGTGTTCGCCGTCGACCTGCGCGGATTCGGTGACTCCGCCACCGCCACCCCGGAGCACGACAGCGCGACCTCGGCGAAAGACCTCAGCGACCTGATCACGCGGCTGGGCGTCGGACCGGTGCACCTCGCCGGCCAGGACATCAGCGGCCCCACGACGTTCCGCGTCGCGAACACCCACCCCGAACTCGTCCGCAGCTACACCGGGATCGAGACCGGGCTTCCGGGATTCGGCGCCGAGAAGCTCGCCGACGTCGCCCACGGCGGCGCCTGGCACATCGGCGTTCTCGCCGCCCCGGGCATCCCGGAGATGCTCCTCACCGGACGCGAGCGCGCGTTCATCGCCGACTACGCGATCCCCTCGCTCGCCGCGAGCCCCGACGCGTTCACCGGCACCGACATCGACGAGCTCGTCCGCTCCTATGCGCGACCCAGCGCGTTTCTCGGCGCCGCCGGCCTGTACCGGTCCTTCATCTCGGAAGGCGAAGAACTTCGCGAGCTCGCAGCTCGGAAGCTGGACATGCCCGTGCTCGCGGTGACGGGGTTCTCGGGGGAGTTCACACCCACGACGTTGCGGCAGGTCGCCACCAACGTGACCGCGGTACGGATCGAAGGGATAGGACACTACGTGGCGATGGAAGCCCCCGACCAGCTCGCGGCCGCTCTGCGGTCCTTCTACGCGGACGTCGACCGGAATTGACGACCGATCGGCGGCGCACCCGGTGGGTGACATCGCCGAGATCAACCGGCACGCCTGCCACGCCGACATCGTCCGTGAACTCGTCGACGGCGCCATCGGCTTGCGCGCCGGCTCAGTAGCGCAGCTCGGTCAGCACTCCGTAGTGATCGGAGGGCATCGTCGCGCCGGCTGCCGCGGTGCCGAGGAGCTGTGCCCGGGTCGGCTGCCCGGCACCGCCCCGGCGGAACGAGGTCGAGAAGACGTAGTCGATGCGCCGGTCGCGAGGCAGCACCGCCGCCGCCCAGGGGTTCGCGGTGGACCAGGTGTGGCCCGGGCCGGTGCCGGCGAATTCCCAGGCGTCGTGCCAGCACACCCCGGCGCCCGCGGCACGGCCGGTGAGCATCCGGATTTCGTCGCAATCCGGTGTGGCGTTGAAATCGCCGCACACCACGGTCAGCGCGCCGCGGCCGAGTTCACGCACTCGCTGTGCCAGCTCGGTGACCTGGTCCTGCCGGATGCGGGTGTGGTGCAACGGCCAGTCGAGCATGACGCTCACCAGCCGGACCGGGCCACGAGGGCCATCGATGTCGGCCCGGACCGCGCTGCCCTCATGGCCCGGAGGTCCGGGCAGGACCCAGGACTCCACCGTGGTGATCGGCCAGCGGGAAAGCACCGCGCTGCCCGACGTCACGCCTTCTTCCTCGCGGTCGCCGGAAAACCGGTGGTGGGGCAGCCCCGCCGCGGCGGCGAGCTCCCGTGCCTGATCCCGATCGGCCGCCGACCACGCCTCCTGAAGGGCCACGACGTCCGGGGCGTGTTCGGCGAGAACCGCGGCGATGCCGCCTTGCCGCTGTTCCCATGGACCGAACCGGCCCCAGACGTTCCAGGTGATCAGCCGGAGCCGCGACTCGATCAGCGCCCCGTACGGCCGGAGGGGGTCAACGGTCATGATGACGTCGACGATACCGCCGAGCGGCGGCCGGGGGCCGGCAAGCCGGCCGGTGCCGCGTTCGCTCTTCGCGACCCCATTACCCTCACGATGCACCGCGGACAAGGGAAGGAGCGTGGGGGATGCCGACGCTGGCGGCCGCGATCGACGACCGCATCGAAGTCGAGTACGGCCAGTTCCTCCTGCAGGAGATCCCGATGACCCGCACCGCGCTGACCCTGCCCGTGCCGCGGGGTGACTGGCTCGCGGTCGGCGGTCCGGGCGGGCTTCTGCTCCACAGCGCCGGGACCGACCACTACCCGGCCGTGCGGCTGGAACTCTGGGACGCCGATCCGCTGCCGGGGCTCGGCGACTGGGACCAGGTGGTCGAGGTCGCCTGCGATCTGCGTGATCTGGTTCGGCTGCAGTCGGTCACCGCGATCCAGTCGCCGAACGTCTTGACCATCGGCCGTCCCGGTCCGCACCGTGCCCGTGTGCATTCCGGCCGGCGCGTCGCGGCCGCGGAACTCGAGGAAGGGTCCTACGCCGAAGGCGTCGAGGGCTGGCTGGTTCAGCTCTGGCCCGGCGTCTGACCGAACCGGTGCAGGGCGTCGAGCGCGGCCGGGGCGAGAGTGTCCGAATGGTCGGCGTCGTGCAGCAGGTGGTCCACTCCGGGCAGCGGCACCCGGCCCGGTCCGCCCACGTGCGCGCGGCGCAGGGCGGCGGTCAAGGCATCCGTTGTGGCACAAGGGACTTGGGTGTCGTTCGTGCCGCAGGTCAGCAGCACCCGGGTCCCCGGACGCAGGGCCGCGGCGGCGTCCGGCGGGTAGACGGCGTCGTCGCTGTCCACGAACCGGCCGCTCGCTCCTTGGAAAGCCGTGAAAAGCTGGGCGAGGACGGGCGGCAGGTCGGTGGTGTCGACCGGCCGGTGTTCGCGCAGGGCGGTGACGGCGGCGTCGATCGCCGTGTCAATGGCCCGCCGCTGCTCCGGGGTGAGGGCGGCCTCGGCGGTTTGGGCGTGCAGTTGCAGCGCGACCAGGTCCAGCAGGCGGATCGCCTGCGGTTGTAGCAGAGCCAGGCCGGCCGGGCGCGGGTGGACGGTGCCGCCGAGCAGCAACGCCGTCATCGCGCCCTCGCTGTGCCCGATGACCAGCAGCGCGTGCGGGTCGGTCTCCGGCTGGTCGCGCAACGACTCGTAGGCGGCTTTCGCCTGGCGGACGAAAGCCGGGTAGTCGAGTGTCTCCGGGTGGTCGCGGTAGGCGCCGAGGCCGGTGCGGCCGGTGCCGTACTTGTCGAACCGCAGCGTGGCGACCCGGTCGCCGCCGAGCGCGCCGGCCACCTGGGCCAGGGTGTTCGGGGACGCGGCCGGTTGGTTGCCGTCGCGGTCGGTGGGGCCGCTGCCGGGCAGCAGCAGTGCGGCGCGCAACCGTTGCCCGGCATGGTGTTCGGGGACGTGCAGGGTGCCGTACGTCGCGGTTCCGTCGAGGGTGAAGACGACCTCGCGATCGGTGGCGGGCACGAGGGCGGGCGGGGTGGCGGTCACGGCGGCCAGCGACAGCGCGACCGCGGCGAGGTGGGGGAGCATCGGTTCGCCTTTCAGCGCAGGGCGTTCTCGACCAGCGTGACGGTCGCGCGCGGGTCGTCGACCTGGACGACCAGGCGGGCGTAGCGCTCGTCGGCGAGTTCGATCACGACGGCCTTCGACGGATCCTTGACGTCCCAGAAGACCTTTTCGCCGTCCAGGTGGAACGTGCCCGCCGTGATGACGCCGGGCACGTGGGCACCCGGCGCGCGGATTCCCTTGGGATCGGCGGCGATGCCGGGATCCGCGGTCGCGCCGCGGACGTTGGCCAGCGGGATGCTCAGGCTGCTCTTGAAGGCCCAGAGCTTGTCGAGACCTTCGATCACGACAACGAGGTCGTCGCCGTCGATGTGGACCAGTGCCATGTCGGTTTCCTTGTCAGCCGGGAAAATGGAGGCTTTGGGCGAGTGCGGCGGCGACACCGTCCGGGTTACCGCGCAGGAGGATGCCCAGTGCGGCCGCCGTGAGGGCGGCCGCCAGGACGGTGGAAATGCCGAGCGCGTCGGCGATCGCCTGGTCGACGGCGGCCAGCGCCGCGTTCACTTCGGCGGCCACCTCGTCGTCGGCCGGTGCCCGTTCGACCGCCGCGAGCAGCAGCAGGCCGAGGTCGGCCGAGGTGATGAGCCGCAGCGCGGTCGCGGCATCCGGTGCCGTGGCGAGCTTTTCGGCCAGGGGACGGACGTCGTCGGCGAGGTGCCGGCGCAAGGCGACCAGGTAGAGGCCGCGCTTGCTGCCGAACGTCTTGTACAGGCTGTTGCGGTGCACGCCGAGGTGGGTGACGAGGTCGTCGACGGACACCCCGTCGTACGCGCGGCCGCCGAACAACCCCACGGCGGCGCGCACCACCTCGTCCTCGTCGAACGCCCGTCGCCTGCCCATGCCACGACGATAGCCTTTTGAGGAACGATCAGTCAAGAACGACCGTTCCTCAAATTTTCGTCGTCCTGATCAGGGTTGGCTCGGGCTCAGATCTGGTTCTCGCCGCCGTCGACGTACACGTTGGCGCCCAGCATGAAGCTGCTGTCGGGCGAAGCCAGGAAAGCCACCGCCGCCGCGACCTCCTCGACTCGCCCGAGCCGTCCGATGGCGATCCGGGCCGCTTCGGCCGCCTTGAACGCCGGCGCGTTCTCCTCGCCCACGAGCTCGGTCATCCCGGAGGTGTCGGTCGGGCCGGGGGAGAGGGCGTTCACCCGGATCCCGCGGTCCTTCAGCTCGTTCGCCCAGACGCGCGTGAACGTCCGCAACGCCGCCTTGGATGCCGCGTAGGCGCCGAAGCCCGCGGTGCCGCGGTCGGCCGCGGTGGAGGCGTTGATGATCACCGAGGCGCCCTCGTTGAGCAGCGGAAGCGCTTTCTGGACGGTGAAGACGGTGCCCTTGACGTTGACGCCGAAGACCTGGTCGAAGTCCTCGGCGGTGATCGTCTCGATGGTGGCGAACGAGGCCGTGGCCGCGTTGGCGAACAGCACGTCCAGGCCCTGGCCGCGGGCCGCGACCCGCTCGTAGAGGCGATCCAGGTCGGCCGGGTCCGTGATGTCACCCGGCACCGCGGTCACGCTCCCGTCGATCGCCGCCACCGCCTCGTCCAGTTCGGTCTCGCGGCGTCCGGTGATGAACACGTGCGCGCCCTCGGCGACCAGCCGGGCGGCGGTGGCCCGGCCGATCCCGCGCGTACCGCCCCCGGTCACGACCGCGGTTTTGCCTTCCAGCCTCAGCATTTTCGACCTCCGGATAGTTGTGCACCGATCGGTGCTGAAGTCGACCCTAGCAGCTTCTGCACCGATCGGTGCACAAGCGGTAGGATGCGGCGGTGGACAAGGCGCAGGTGGGCCGGCCGCGGGCGTTCGACGCCGAAGCGGCCTTGCAGAAGGCCGTGGTGGTCTTCTGGGAGCAGGGCTACGACGGGGCCAGCCTGACCGACTTGACCGAGGCCATGGGGATTTCCCGCAAGAGCATGTACGCGGCCTTCGGCAACAAGGAAGACCTCTTCCGCCTGGCGTTGCAGCGCTACACCGAAGGCCCCGGCGCCTACATCGTCGAAGCACTGCAAGCTCCCACCGCGCACGAGGTGGCGACGCTGTTCCTGGTCGGCTCGGTCCTGGCCAACACCCGGCCCGGGTTCCCGGCCGGCTGCCTGGGGGTGCAGGGCGCTTTGGCCGTCGGCGCGACCGGGCAGGTCGCGCACGACACCTTGGCCGCGTGGCGCGCGCTGGGCCAGGAGTACCTGCGCGAACGCTTCCAGCGGGCCGTCGACGAGGGTGATCTGCCCGCCGACGCCGAACCGGAGCTGATCGCCCGCTACGTCATGACGATCGCGAACGGCATGGCCGTCCAGGCGGCGGGCGGCGCGACCCGGGAGGATCTGCGGCGGGTGGCGGAGCTCGCGCTGCGGAACTGGCCGCCGGCCTGAGCGCTCAGACCGGCGGCCTTGGCCGACGACGAACGTGCCCGAGGAAGCGTTGGGTGGGGCAGCAGCCGGCTACGCGCACACCGAGTGCACGGCGGTGCCGAGCGCCCGGCGGTGCAGCGCGTCCAGCCGATCCAGGACCACCGCCGAGCCGGTCGCCAGGACGAGCTGCACGGCGCACGGGATCCGCTCCGCGCGAATGTCCACCGTGGACGCCAGTCGCGCGAGCAGGTCCGTGGTGAGCCGGTCGAGTCGCGCCCGGATCTGTCCCAGGTCCGGGCGGGTGGTGGGTGCCTCGTCCGGGTGCGCCGTCCAGCGGGCGAACAGCCCCCGCTGCACCACCTTGCTGGCGGTGATCTGGTCGCGGAAGAACGCCGCCGCCGCGTCCGGGTCCAGCCCGATGGCCCCGGCCTGGGCGCGCACCTGGTTCAGCACCTGCTCCTCGCGCGCGGGGTCGTCGATCGGCGAGTCGGTGCCGAACTTGGCCGCCGCCACGTCGTCGCCCACGCGCAGGCGTTCGACGACGAGGTCGGTCAGCGGGCCGAGCCTGCCGAGCGAGCCGTTCGCCGCGAGCGCGGCCCCGGCGGGAACTTCGGCGGCCGTGGCCGCGGGAACGGTCAGCGTCATCGCGCCGGCCACCGTGAGTGCCGTGGCGGCGATGCCGCGGGCCACCTTGCTGCTCGTCTTCACCTGCTTGCCTCGCTTTCCTGGATGGGGAGATAGCTGACGCCGGTGAGCTGCTCGGACGCCTCCCACAGCCGTCGCTGCAGGCCGGCGTCGTGGGACAGCGCGCTGGAGGTGGCCGGCTCGGGGTAGCCGGTGCGTCCGCGCGGGCCGAAGTAGTCGCCGCCTCGGGCGGCCGGGTCGGTGGCGGCTCGCAGCGGCCCCAATGCACCCTTCGCCGCGCTCTGGGACAGGACGAGCGCGAGCGGGTTGACCTTGGGGTCGAGTGCGGCCCGGACCAGCGCGTTCAGCTCGCGCCCGCCATCGGTCCGGGCCAGGCCCGGGTGGCCGGCCACCGCGATCGTCGGGGTACCGGCGGCCCGCAGGCGGCGGTCGAGTTCGTGGGCGAACAGCAGGTTGGCCAGCTTGGCCCGGTTGTAGGCCGCCACGAACCGGTAGGCGCGGCCGGGTTCGGGGTCGAGGTCGGCCGGGTCGATCGCGCCCTGCCGGTGCCCGTTGCTGCCCATCGTCACCACCCGCGACCCGGGGGTCCCGGTCAGCAGGTCGAGCACCAGGCCGGTGAACGCGAACGGCCCGAGGTGGTTCACGGCGATGGTCGATTCGAAGCCGTCTTCGGTGACCGCGTACCGCACGCGGAAGCCGCCGACGTTGTTCACGAGCAGGTCGAGGCGGTCGTACTCGTCGTGCAGCCGCCGGGCGGCGGCGCGGACCGAGGCGAGCGAGGCGAAGTCCGCCAGCAGGGTGCGCACGACGGCGCCGGGCGAGCCGGCCCGGATCCGGTCGGCCGCCGCGGCCGCTCGTCCGGCGTCGCGGCAGGCCAGCACGACGTCGGCGCCGCGGCGCGCGAGGGCGTCCGCGATCGCGAAGCCCAGCCCGGTGCTGGCGCCGGTGACGAGGGCGGTCCGGCCGTGCTGGGCGGGGATGTCTTCGGTGGACCAGCGTTGCCGTTTCACGGGCGCACCCTTCGAAGTGTATGTAGCGATCACTATAACACAGTAAGATAGAACGTTCGGTCTTGACTGGGGGAGCCCGCGGGTTCATAGTGAACGGGATAGAACGTTCGGTATCGCGGAGTGGTCCGCGATCGGGAAAGGACCCCCTCATGACCAAGCCCCTGTACCTCGGCATCGCCACCTCGACCGGTGACGGCCGCGCGGGAGGGCAGGCGCGGACCGACGACGGCCTGCTCGACCTCTCCCTGGCGATCCCCAAGGAAATGGGCGGCCCCGGCGGCGCGACCAACCCGGAACAGCTGTTCGCGGCGGGCTGGGCCTCGTGCTTCCACTCGGCGCTGAAGGCCGTCGCGGCACAGCGGAAGGTCAAGGTCACCGACTCCGCCGTCGTCGCGGAGGTCCAGGTGCACACGACGCCGGAAGGGGGCTTCACCCTCAGCGCGGCGCTGCACGCCGAGCTGTCCGGTGTGGACCAGGCGACGGCCGACCAGCTCGTCGAAGGCGCCCACGCGATCTGCCCGTACTCCAACGCGACCCGCGGGAACATCCCGGTGACCGTCGACGCGACCGTCGCCTGAACCGGGCGGCCGGGCCGGCGGAAGACCCGCCGGCCCGGCGCTCCCGGTGGGGGAGCGGGGCCGCCGCGGACCTATCATGGCCGCATGGCGAGGGATTCCAGTTCCGCACCGACGGCTGCCGGGTTGAGCAGCCGCGAGGTCATCCTCAACGCGGCGCGCGCCCTCGTCGGGGAAAAGGGCTACGACGGCATGGCCATTTCGGACTTGAGCGCCCAGTCCGGGCTGCCGCCCAGCTCGATCTACTACCACTTCGGCAACAAGCTCGGTGTGCTCGCGGCGCTGCTGGAGCGGACTTTCGACGAGCTGCACGCGTTGTTCCCGAACCCGTCGTCGTTCGACGACCGGGCGCCGCTCGACCGTCTCGAAGCGTGGTTCTCCGCGGCCTGCGGTTCCCTCGACCGGCGGCCGGACTACCTGCAACTGCTGGTCGCCATCAGTGTCGGCCCGCAGAAGGACGCCGAGGCGGTGCAGGCGACCGTGCGCCGCATCCGGGACTACGCCCACGCTTCCTGGGTGGCCGCGCTCACGCCGATCTTCGCCCCGAACGGCGGCAAGAACAACGAAGCCCTCGTCCAGGAGCTGGCCGTCCTCGGCCGCGCGCTGACGGACGGCCTTTCCGTGGCCAACAGCTTCGACGGCATGAGCTACCGCTCGCAGGTCGCCCCGTTCGTCGCCCTGATCCGCGGCCTGGCGGACCAGCGGGCGGCGAAGCGCAAGCGCTGACCGCGAGGCCGATCGCCGGCTGATCGACCTTGAAAACACCGCCCTCCGTTGTATAGTGAGCGCTACATACAACGAATGAGGCGGCACAGTGACGAGCACTTCGGATGTCGGTGACACGCGGCTGGCCTACACCGAGGCCGGTTCGGGCCGCCCGGTCGTGTGGCTGCACGGATCGGGGCCGGGCGCCACCGGGATGAGCAACTTCGGCGGTAACCTGCCCGCCTTCGCCGACCACCGGAACATCGTGGTCGACCTGCCGGGCTGGGGCGAGTCGCCGCGGCCCGAGACGGACGAGCCGTTGATCTTCGACGCCGCCGACCGGGTGTGCCGGGCGATGACGGCGCTCGGGATCGAGCGGGCCCACCTGGTGGGCAACTCCTACGGCGGTGCCGTGGCCATGCGGATCGCGATGCGCTACCCCGACCGCGTGGACCGGCTCGTGCTCATGGCGCCGGGCGGGGTCCTCCCGGCGGACGCGCCGCCGTGGCCCGTCGGCCTCGAACGCCTCTTCGGTTACATGGCCGCGGAAAAGCCGTCGCGTGACGCGATGGCCGAGTTCGTACGCCTGATGGTGTACGACGAGTCGCTGGCGACCGAGGCGCTCATCGACGAGCGGTACGAGTCGAGCCTCCGTGCTCATCCCGAGCTGCCGATTCCCCCGAACTTCGGTGACCTGACGCCCGATCTGGGGCGCATCGCCGCCCCCACGCTGCTCGTGTGGGGCCGGGAGGACCAGACCGTCCCGCTGACCTGGGCGCCCAGGATCCTCGACGGCATCCCGAACGCGGAGCTGCGGGTGCTGCCGCACTGCCGGCACTGGGTCCAGTACGAGCGCGCGCCCGAGTTCAACCACATCGTCCGCGAGTTCCTGCAGGGCGGCGCGGCCGCCGCGGCGGAGGGGTGACACACGTGGGAATCAGGAAGCTGGGCTACGTCGGTCTCGACGTCACCGACCTCGATGCATGGACCGACCTGCTCGGGCGCACGTTGGGTGTCGGGGTCACCCACGCCAAGTCCGGCACGGACGAGATCGCCCTCGCCGAGCTCGACGAGTTCAAGTACCGCCTCGCCCTTCGTCCGTCCACTGAGGACCGTCCGCGCGAGCTGGGCTGGATCGTCGACTCACCACGCGAGCTGGACCGGCTGACCCGGCGGCTCACCGACGCCGGGTTCGCCGTCGCGGACGGCTCCGTGGAGGAGAAGGACTTGCGCGGTGCCACGCAGCTGCGCTGGTTCATCGACCCGGTCGGCTACCGCGTGGAGCTGGCGGTCGGGGAAGCCAAGGTGCGCCTCGGGGTCGACCGGCCGGCCGGCGTGACCGGCCTGGGCCATCTCGTGCTCGCCAGTCCCCGGCTCGCCGAACTGCGGGAGCTGTACGAGTCCGTGCTCGAGTTCAAGCTGACCGACTACCGTGCGCCGGGTCTGTTCTTCTTCCGCTGCAACCGGACGCACCACAGCATCGCGCTCGCGAACGCGGACACCGCGTCGATCCACCACCTGGAGCTGGAACACGGCTCGATCGACGACGTCGGGAGGGCCTACGACCGGGCCCAGGCCCACGAGGTGCCGATCTCGATCAGCCTCGGCCGGCACATGAACGACAAGGCGATCTCCTTCTACATCCGCAACCCCAGCGGGTTCCACCTGGAGATCGGCTGCGGCGGCATCGAAGTCGGCGACGACTGGGTCCCGCACGACTTCGGGCGCTCGGACGAGTGGGGACACCACCACGCGGACGCGAACCCGTTCGCCGCGCCGAAGTCATGAGCCTCTCGGGTCGCCGCGCCCTCGTCACCGGCGCGGCGAGCGGGATCGGATGGGCCGTGGCCACCCGGCTCGCCGGGCTCGGCGCCCACGTCGTGGTGTGCGACATCGACGCCGAGGGCGCGGCGCGGGCGGCCGAGGGAATCGGCGGCGAAGCACTGTCGATCGACCTGAGCGACACTGACGCCCTCGCCGAGCGGGCGTTCGACGCCGACATCCTGGTGAACAACGCCGGGGTGCAGCACGTCGCACCCGTCGAACGCTTCGAACCCGAGCGGTTCGCGGCCATGACGCGCCTGATGCTGGTGGCGCCGTTCGTGCTCAGCCGCGCCGTGCTGCCGGGCATGTACGCGCGCGGCTGGGGCCGGATCGTGCACCTTTCCAGCATCCACGGCCTGCGGGCGAGCGCGTACAAGTCCGCGTACGTAAGCGCCAAGCACGGCCTGCTGGGACTGTCCAAAGTGCTCGCGCTGGAGGGTGCGGCCCACGGGGTCACCAGCAACTGCGTGTGTCCGGGGTACGTGCGCACCCCGCTGGTCGAGAACCAGCTGGCGGACCAGGCGGCGGTGCACGGGCTGAGCGCCGGCGAGGTGTTGTCGGAGGTGCTGCTGGCGAGGTCGGCGGTCAAGCGGCTGATCGAGCCGGGCGAGGTCGCCGGCGCGGTGGCGTACCTGTGCTCGCCCGAAGCCGCCTCGATCAGCGGGACCGAACTGGTCCTGGACGGAGGCTGGAGCGCCTCCTGATCAGGCAGAGGGGTACCGAACGTTCTCTCTGCTACACTCGAAAGATGGTGCAGAACGCTCGAGGTCAGGTCTCCGAAGCGCGGTCGCGGCTGCTCGCGACGGCCACGCGGATCTTCTACGCCGAGGGCCTGCACTCCGTGGGGATCGACCGGATCGTCGCCGAGGCGAAGGTCACCCGCGCCACCCTGTACCGGCACTTTCCCAGCAAGGACGACCTCGTCGTCGCGTACCTCCAAGGTGTCCACGAAATGGAGCGCGAAGGGGTCGACAAGGTCGTCGCCGGTGGCATGCCGGCGGCCGACGGCTTGCGGGCGATCGCCCGGTCGATCGCCGACGGTATCGGGTCGGCGCACTTCCGGGGCTGCGCTTTCCTCAACGCCGTGGCGGAATACCCGGATCCCGCCCACCCGGTGCACCAGACCGTCCTCGCTCATCGCGAGTGGTTCCGCCGGACGGTCACGGACCTGCTCGCGCAGGTGGGGGAGACCGCGCCGGAGCTCGCGGGGCGTCACTTCGTGATGCTGCGCGACGGCGCGATGACGGCGGGCTGCCTGTCGGATCCCGCCGAGGTCTGCGACACGTTCCTCCAGGGTGTCGACGGGCTCCTGCGGCACCGTCTCGAGGCCGCGGGGAAGTGACCCCGCTCCGGGGGTAGACCGCCTCGGCGGCCCGAACAGCCTGACGCTGTACTCCACTGTGGACTGACGTTCGGCGCCGCGAGCGCTGGTCAACCCGTCGCGGAAGTTGTATAGTGAGCGCTACATACAGAGCTTCCCGGGGGGACGTAACCGGCCGCCGCAACGAAGCGAGGTTTCCTTGAACGTCCTTGACCAGGTGAAGAATTCACCGATGAGCCGCGCCCAGGTGAGAGCGGTCGCGCTCTGCCTCGTGATCAACCTGATCGACGGCTTCGACCTGCTGGTCACTTCCTACGTCGGGCCGTCGATCACCCGGCAGTGGGGCCTGTCCCCGTCCGCGGTGGGCGTGCTGCTCAGCGGCGGGCTGGCCGGCATGGCCATCGGCGGGCTCTTCCTCGCTCCGCTGGCCGACCGCGTCGGACGCCGCCGGCTCACCCTCGGCTGTCTCGCCCTGGCGTCGCTGGGCATGCTCGCCGCCGCCGCGGCGCAGGACTTCGGCCAGCTGCTCGCGTGCCGGGTGGTGACGGGGGCGGCCGTGGGGGCGATGGCGGCCAGCCTGCCGGTGCTCACGTCCGAATACGCGAACCACCGCCGCCGCGGGCTCGTGGTCGCGCTGATCACCACCGGCTACGGCCTGGGTTCGGTCATCGCCGGAATCGCGTCGAGCGTGCTGCTGGGCTCGTTCGGGTGGCGGTCGGTCTTCGTGTTCGGCGCCGTCCTGACGGCTCTGCTCTTCGCGGTGGCGCTGCGGTTCCTGCCGGAGTCGATGGACTTCCTCGTCGCCCGCCGTCCCCGCGGGGCCCTGGACAAGCTCAACCGGATCCTCGTCTCGATGGGCCGCACGCCGGTCGGGGAGCTGCCCGCGGCGCCGTCCACCGCGACGACGCGCAAGGTGGTCCTCGACTCGCTGTTCCGCGGGCGCAACGCGGTGCGGACCGTGCTGGTCTGGGTGGCTTTCGTCTCGGCGCAGCTGATGTTCTACTTCGCCAGTTCGTGGACGCCCAGCCTGCTGCTCAAGGCGGGGATGTCGAGCCGGCAGGGCATCAGCGGCGGCGTCCTCCTCAGCCTCGGCGGCGTGACGGGCGCGGTGCTGCTGGGGTTGCTGGTGTCCCGGATCGGCCCACGGCGGCTGACGGCGGCCTACTTCGGCATCGGCGCCCTCGCGCTCATCCTGTTCTCCTTCTCGCTCGGCACACTGGTGATCGCGCTCGTCGTGGCGGTGCTCGTCGGGTTGTTCCTCAACGGGACGGTCACCGGGATCAACGTCATCATCCCGAGCCTGTACCCGGCCGAAGCCCGCGCGACCGCCCTCGGCATGGCGGTCGCGGTGAGCCGGCTCGGTGCCGTCCTGGCGCCCCTGCTCGCCGGGTTCCTGCTGCAGGCCGGCTGGGCGCCGGCCTCGATGTTCCGCTTCTTCGCGATCCCCGGCGTCATCGGTGCGGTCGCGACGCTCCTGCTCGCCCGGTTCGGACGCTCCGCCCGGACCACCACGGACCGGCCGGCCGAAAGCGCGGTGGCGGACGCGTGAACGCTGCCGTACCTGCGGGGAAGCCCTCGTGGCGGCTGCCGTGAGCCGCGAACCGACGTACCATCCACAAAGGAGGACGGACGTGCCTGCCCTGGTCTTGCTCCACGGCGGCGGGCCCGGCGTGGACGCCGCGAGCAACTGGGCGAGCGTGCGGGCCGGGTTCGACGGCGCGTTCGACTGCCTCGCTCCCGATCTGCTCGGATTCGGCACGCAGATCGCCGGCACGGCCGGGCTTCGCGGGCCGCACGCCTGGGCGATCGCCCGGGCCCGGCAGGTGCTGGACCTGCTCGACCGCCACGGCCTGGACCGCGTGCACCTGGTCGGCAACTCGGCGGCCGGCGGCGCCGCCGCGCTCGCCCTGCTGGCCGTGGCGCCGCACCGCGTCGAGCGCGCGGTGGTCATGGGCGGAGCCGGGACCGGGCCGCTGCCGCCGGCGGTTCCCTTCTACGACAACCCGACCAAGGAATCCATGCGGGCCACCCTCGGCCGGCTGGTCGCCGACGAGAGCGTCCACGAAGGACTCCTGGACGAACTCACCGATCTCCGGCTGAGGCAAGCTCTTCGTCCCGCCGCGGAGGGAGCGTTCCGCGCCATGTTCGCCGACGCCGCGGGCGGCCCGCCGCCCGTCGACCCGGCCAAGCTCACCACCCCGGTGCTCGCCCTGCACGGGGAGCGCGACCGGGTCCAGCCGGTCGAGGTCTCCGAACGCCTCGCCGACGCCCTGCCCCACGGTCGCCTGCACGTGGTCGCGGGCGCCGGGCACTGGATCCACGTCGACCGGCCGGACGAGTTCACCAAGCTGGTAGGGGAGTTCCTGAGCGCATGAACGAAATCCTGATCGTCGGCGCCGGGCCGGCCGGCTTGACCCTCGCCATCGACCTCGCGCGGCGCGGCGTGCCCTGTCACGTCGTCGAGGCGACCGACGAGCGGCCCGTCAACCCGCGGTGCAACACGACGTCCGCGCGGTCGATGGAGATCTTCCGGCGGCTCGGGCTGGCGGACGAGATCCGCCGGGCCGGGCTGCCGGAGGACTACCCGACGTCGATCCAGTACCGGACGACGTTGGACGGCGAGGGGATCTTCCGCATCGACTTGCCGACCGCGCACGACGTCTTGGCGGGCAAAGGCAAGGACGGCTGGCCGACGCCGGAGCCGCAGCACCGGATCTCGCAGCTGTACCTCGAACCCATCCTGGAAAAGCACGCGCGCAAGCTGCCCGGGCTGACCTTCGAACGCGGCACGCGGCTGGTCGAGCTGCGGCAGCACGACGACCACGTCGAGGCCGTCGTCGAGACCGGCGGGGAGCAGCGCACCCTGCGGTGCGCGTACGTCGTCGGCTGCGACGGCGCCCACAGCACCGTCCGGCGGCAGCTGGGCATCCGGTACGAAGGCGTCGACGCGATCCAGCGGTTCGTGTCGACCTTCGTCCGGTCACCCGAGCTGGGCCGGCTGGCCGCGAAAGACCGGGCCTGGACGTACTGGACCTACGGCCGCCGGATCGCGTCGCTGATCGCCATCGACGGCCAGGAACTGTGGCTCAACCACGTCGCCTTCGCGCCCGGCCACGACACCGGGGGCGAGGACCCCGAGCAGCTGCTGCGGGAGTCGGTGGGCAGGCCCGTCGAGCACGAGGTGCTCGGCGTGGTGCGCTGGACCGGGCGACGGCTGGTCGCCCGGCGGTACCGCGAGGGCCGGGTGTTCCTGGCCGGGGATGCCGCCCACATCTGGATCCCCGTGGGCGGGTTCGGCATGAACGCCGGCATCCAGGACGCGGCGGCGCTGGCGTGGATGCTGGCGGCGGTCCACCACGGCTGGGCACCGCCGGAGCTGCTGGACGCGTACGAACCGGAGCGCAAGCCGGTCGGTGAGCAGTTCGCGACCGCGGTGGGAGCCCAGGCCCGGACGTCGTTCGCGGACGTCTCGCCGGACATCCACCTGACGGGCCCCGAAGGCGAGCGGGCGCGTGCGGAGTTCGCCGAACGGCTCGCGGTCACCGAGCCGCGGCGGTATTCCCCCGACGGCTTCAGCTTCGGCTA
The DNA here is from genome assembly GCF_040629235.1 of Amycolatopsis sp. NPDC005961. Taxonomy (NCBI): domain Bacteria; kingdom Bacillati; phylum Actinomycetota; class Actinomycetes; order Pseudonocardiales; family Pseudonocardiaceae; genus Amycolatopsis; species Amycolatopsis sp. NPDC005961. Next base: position 57,910 of record NZ_JBEXVF010000010.1, read on the forward strand.
CCACTACGCGGGCTCGCCGCTGGTGGTCGGCGGGGAAGACCAGGCCGAGATCACCATGGGGGACTACCAGGATCGGGCGCGGCCCGGGTTCCGGCTGCCGCACACCTGGCTCGACGACGGCCGGTCGGTGCTCGACCTCCTCGGCCCCGGCTTCACCCTGCTGCGCACGGACCCGGGAACCGGGACGACGTCCTGGACGCTGGCGGCTCGGGAACTCGGGATTCCGCTCGCCGTCGTGGACCTGCCCGGCCGCTACCCCGCCGCGCTGCTGCTCGTGCGCCCGGACCAGCACGTCGCCTGGATGGGCGCGGCGGACGAGGACCCCACGGCACTCCTGCACACAGTCACCGGGCGCGTCACCGCCCGCCAGCGGTAAGGAACGGACATGCCATACGCACTGGGCATCGACGTCGGCGGCACGTTCACCGACGCGGTCGCCTCCGACGGCGCCGGCCGGATCGTCTCGGCCAAGACACCGACGACCCCGCCGAACCGCGAGGTCGGCGTCATGCGCGCGATCGAAGACCTCGCCGGCGAGCTCGGCATCGGTGTCGGCGAGCTGCTCTCGCAGACCGACTACATCGCCCACGGCACCACCGCCTCGATCAACGCCCTCGTCCAGGGCCAGGTGGCCGACGTCGGGCTGATCGCCACCAAGGGTCACCGCGACGCGATCTACATCATGAACGCGGAGGGCCGCACCCTCGGCCGTTCGGCGCACGAAATCCAGGACACGTTGCGGCAGCGCAAGCCCGCGCCGCTGATCCCGAAGTACCGGGCGCTGGAGGTCACCGAGCGGATCGACCACGCCGGGAAGGTCCTCGTACCGCTGGACGAGGAGGAGGTGCGCCGCGTTGCACAGTCCCTTGTGGACGAAGGGGTCGAGGCGATCGCCGTCTGCCTGCTGTGGTCGTTCAAGAACTCCGGCCACGAGCGGCGCGTGCGCGAGCTGATCCACGAGATCGCGCCGGACATGTACGTCACGCTCTCCTCGGAGGTCAGTCCCCGCATCCGTGAGTTCGCGCGAACCTCGACGACGATCATGAACGCCCAGGTCGGGCCGCGGCTGCGCACCTACCTGCTGCCGCTGCAGAAGCAGCTGGAGGCGGGCGGGCTCAAGGGACCGTTGCTGGTCATGCAGAGCGAAGGCGGCACCATCACCGCCGACCGCGCCCCCGAGCACGCGATCACCACGGTCGGCTCGGTCCTGTCCGGCGGGGTCATCGGCGGGATGCGCCTGGCCGGGCAACTGGGACACCGCAACGTCATCACCACCGACGTCGGCGGCACGACGTTCCTCGCGGGGTTGATCGTCGACGGCGAACCGGTCATGGCTCCGGGCTCCATCGTCAACCAGTTCCCGATCAACGCGGCGACGATCCGCGTGCACACCATCGGCTCGGGCGGCGGCGCGCTCGCCTCCGTGGACGCCGGCGGCAATCTGCGGCTCGGCCCGCAGAGCGCCGAAGCCGTCCCCGGTCCGGCCTGCTACGGCAACGGCGGCACCCGGCCCACCAACACCGACGCCAACCTGGTGCTCGGCATCCTCAGCGAGCGCGGGCTGCTCGGTGGCCGCAAGCCGCTGCGGATGGACCTGGCGCGGGAGGCGATCCGCGAGCACGTGGCCGAGCCGCTCGGCCTCACGGTCGAGGAAGCCGCGATCGCGATCCACGAGGTGCAGAACGCGCAGGCGGGCGACCTGCTGCGGCGGGCGGTCGTGCAGGCCGGTTACGACCCGCGCGACTTCGTCGCCTACGCCTTCGGGGGAGCGGGACCCGCGCACTGCGCCGGGTACTGCCAGGACCTCGGTGTGAGCGCGGTCGTCGTGCCGCTCGGGCCGGTGGCGTCCGCGTTCTCGGCCTACGGGCTCGCGGCTTCGGACGTCGCGTTGAGCGCCGAGCTGTCCGATCCGTCGTCGTTCCCGGTCGAGCCCGCGGTGCTCGAGGCGCACTTCGGCCGGCTGGAGGCCGATCTGCAGCGCGCGCTGGACCGGCAGAAGGTGAAGTTCCACGACGTGTCGCTGCACCGCGAGATCGACCTGCGGTACTCGATGCAGGTCACCGAGCTCGCCACGGCCGTCCCGGACGCGAAGTTCACCGAGCGCACCGGCGAGGAGATCCTCGAGCGCTTCGAGGAGCAGTACGAGCGCATCAACGGCAGCGGTGCCGGGTACCGCGAGGCGGGCGTGCAGGCGATCACGTACCGCGTCCGCGCCAAGGCCGGGCTCGGCTTCCCGGTCGCGCTGCCGGAAATCCCGGACGCCGACGGCCCCGACCCGCGGGAAGCACTGATCGGGGAACGGTCCGTCTGCCTCGACTCACAGCTCGGCTTCGTGATGACCCCCGTCTACGACTACGCACGGCTGCGCGCGGGCCACGAGCTTACCGGCCCGGCGATCGTCGACGTCCCGACCACGGTGGTCGTGGTCCCCGCCGGCGTCACCGGTCGCGTCGACCACCTCGGCAACCTCGTGCTGCGCTACCAGTGAGGACACCATGACTTCCCGAATTCCCGGCGCGGACGAGTTCACCAGCCGTCCCATGCCCCGCGAAGAGCTGCTGCGGCAGATCTCGCCGTCCCTGCCGCTGCACCAGGTGGGCGACGGTGAGGTCGACGCCCTGACCTACGAGGTCGTCCGGCACCGGCTGTGGGCGATCACCCAGGAGATGGGGGAGACGCTGCGGCGGATGTCGGGCTCGCACGTCGTCACCGAGTCCAACGACTTCAACTTCTCCATCTGCGACGAGCTCGGCGAGCAGGTCCAGGTCGGCACGTACAACATCGGCCTGATCGGCTCGATGGACCTGGCCATCACCTGGACGCTGCGCCACCGCAGCGACAACCCGGGCATCGCCGAGGGGGACATGTTCCTGTGCAACGACCCGTGGATCGGCGGCGGGCTGCACCAGAACGACGCCGCGATCCTCGCGCCGATCTTCCACGACGGCAAGCTGTTCGGCTGGACGACGGCGATCGCGCACCAGGTCGACCTCGGCGGGCCGCGGCCGGGCTCGTTCAGCCCGTCCGCGCAGGACGTCTTCGGCGAGGCCGTGCCGACGCCGCCGATGAAGGTGGTCCGCGGCGGCGTGCTGCAGCGCGACATCGCCGACGCCTGGGTCCGCCGCTCCCGGCTGCCGCACCTGGTCGGCCTCGACCTGCGCGCCAAGATCGCCGCCAACAAGAACGCGGCCGAGCAGATCCTGCGGCTCATCACCAAGTACGGTGCCGACACCGTCAAGTCCGTGATGCACCGGATGATGGACGACGCCGAGCGCCGGCTGCGGGCCAAGCTCGCGACGCTGCCCGACGGGACGTGGTCCGCGGTCGGCTACCAGGAGCAGTCGCGGACCGGTGACCGTGGCCTGCACGCCATCAAGGTCGCGATGACCAAGGAAGCCGACCGGCTCGTCTTCGACTTCCGCGGCACCGCCGGGCAGACCGGCATCATCAACTGCCCCTACCCGGGGCTGCGCGCGGGCATCGTGTTCACGATGCTTCCCCTGCTGGCCGGGGACATCCCGTGGGCCGCGGGCGGGCTGATGCGCTGCTTCGAGATCATCACCGACGAGGACACCATCACCAACGCGTCCTTCCCGGCCGCCGTGGGGAAGGGACCGTTCGGGCCGGCCTGGGGCTCGGGCAACCTCGTCGCCGAGGTGCTGGCCAAGATGCTGGATGCCGAGCCGGACCACCGCTCCGACGTGCAGTCCATCTGCAACGGCACCACCGACCTCTGCGTGGTGTCCGGTGTGGACACTCGCGGCGGCGGCAGCAAGGGCTTCGTGTCGCCCATCTTCGACGTCATGGCCGGCGGTTACGGCGCGCAGGTGTACCACGACGGCGTCGACACCGGCGGCCGGTTGATCATCCCGGCCGCGCGGGCGCCGGACGTCGAGATGACCGAGTACCTCTACCCGCTCGTCGCGCTGTGGCGCCGTGAGCAGACCGATTCCGGTGGCCCGGGCCGGCAGCGCGGCGGGATGAGTGGCTCGGTCTGCTACGTCCAGCACCCGGACCAGGCGGGGACGATGTCCCTCGTCGTGTCCGGGACGGGCAAGGTGGCGAACCAGAACGTCGGACTGGCCGGCGGTTATCCCGGCAACTCCCAGCTCGACCTCGTCGTGCGCGGAGTCCGTGAACCCCAGCTCGCCCGGGCGGTCACCATCCCCGGCCACCTGGGCGAGCTGGGCGGGGAGATCGAGGTGCTGCCCTGCGAGGGCGAGTCGGACCTGGGCCCCGGTGACGCGCTTTACCTGCACTGGCAGGCCGGTGGCGGGTACGGCGACCCGCTGCTGCGCGCGCCCGAGAGTGTGCGTGAGGACGTGCAGCAGGTCCGGGTGACGGCGGACGCGGCCGAGGACGTCTACGGAGTCGTGCTCCGCGGTGGCGAAGTGGATGTGACCGCGACCGAAGAGCGACGCGCGAAGCTGCGGCGTCACCGGGCGTCCGGCGCCGGAGTCACCGGGCTCACGCCCCTCGGCAAGCCGGACCTGGACATGGTGCGCCGGCTCGACGACAACCTCGCCGTCCTGGCCGACGGGACGGTCGCGTGCGTCCACTGTGGAACAGGGATCGGACCTTTGGCCGGGGGCGCGTTCGTCGCCGGGCTCGCCCGCCGGGACGCGGCGCCGACCGAAGCAGGCCCGCACATCTGGCACGACCCGCTGGAGTACGTCGACGCGGAGATCGTGTTCCGGCAGTTGTTGTGCCCCGGCTGCCTGACCGCGGTCCACTCCCGTGTGGTGCCGGTCGACCACCCGGTGCCCGTCGACGAATACCGGAGCTGGTCGGGCCGGATTACGGGTTCGTAAGAACTAGATAGAACGATCTGTCTTGACTTTCCCCGACGACGCGGCCATGCTGAATTGAGATAGAACGTTCGGTCTTGTCGGGGGAGATCCCCGCAGCCTTGAAGGGATCATGGTGACTACTGTCGACTCGCCCGCCGTAGGTGGGTTCGCTCCGGCGCTGCGCCGGTTGTACTTCGTGCGGTTCGCGTTCGCCATCGTGTGGGCGGTCCTGGTGTTCCTGACGACCAAGTCGGGGCTGGGGGCGGTCGGCGTCGTCCTGGCCGTCGTGTACCCGCTGTTCGACGTGGGATCGGCCATTGTGGACGCTCGGTCGTCGAAGGGCGGCGGGTCGGTGACCGCGCTGTACGTGAACATGGCGATCAGCCTGCTCGCGGCCATCGGGATCGGCATCGCGTCCGCGTCCGGCGTGCCGGGAGTGCTGCGGGTGTGGGGTGCCTGGGCGATCGTGGCCGGGGTGGTCCAGCTGATCGTCGGCATCCGCCGCCGCAAGATGGGCGGCCAGTGGCCGATGATGCTCAGCGGCGGTATCTCCGTGCTGGCCGGCGTCAACTTCGTCATCGGTGCCTCGGCGGCGAACCCGTCGCTGGCCAATGTGGCCGGTTACGCCGTCCTCGGCGGCATCTTCTTCCTCGTCTCGGCGATCCGTCTCGGCCGCGCCGCCAAGGGGAACTGACGTGAGTGACTTCGACGTCATCGTCATCGGCGCCGGTCCGGTCGGGGAGAACGCGGCCGACCGGGTGGTGCGGGGCGGGTTGACCGTCGCGATCGTCGAGCGGGAACTGGTCGGCGGTGAGTGCTCCTACTGGGCGTGCATGCCGACCAAGGCGCTGCTGCGCAGCGGCGCGGCACTCCGTGCGGCCCGGCAGGTGCCCGGCGCGCGGGAAGCGGTGACCGGCGACCTCGACGTGGCGGCCGTGCTCCGCCGTCGCGACGCCTTCGCCTCGAACTGGAACGACGAAGGTCAGGTGTCCTGGCTCGAATCGGCGGGCATCCCGCTCTACCGCGGGCACGGCCGGATCAGCGCCGCCCGGGTCGTCGAGGTGACCGGCGCCGACGGCACCATCACCACGCTGACCGCGCGGCACGCGGTCATCGTCGCGACCGGCAGCGGCGCGCTGGTCCCGGACATCGAGGGCCTCCGCGACGCGAAGCCGTGGACGAGCCGCGAAACCGTTGCGGCCAAGGAGGTTCCGGCTCGGCTCGCCATCATCGGCGGCGGGGTGGTGGCTTCGGAGATGGCGACCGCGTTCAGTCAGCTGGGGTCGTCGGTGACGATGCTGGCCCGCGACGGCGTGCTGCACATGCAGGAGCCGTTCGTCGGCGAGATGGTGGCTGTTTCCTTGCAGGACAAGGGAGTTTCGGTCCGCATCGGCGCCGAAGCCGGGTCCGTCAAGCGCAACGACGACGGCACGGTGTCGGTCACCCTCACCGACGGCGAGCAGGTCGAAGCCGACGAACTGCTGGTCGCGATCGGCCGGACGCCGAACACCCAGGACCTCGGCCTGGAGAACATCGGCCTGACGCCGGGTGCCTGGCTCACGGTCGACGACACCATGCGCGTCGACGGCGTCGACGGCTGGCTTTACGCTGCCGGCGACGTCAACCGCCGCGTCTTGCTGACGCACCAGGGCAAGTACCAGGCCCGGGCGGTCGGCGACGTCATCGTCGCGCGCGCGAAGGGCGAACCCGTCGACGACGCCCCGTGGGGCCGGCACGCGGCGACCGCCGACGAGCGCGCGGTCCCGCAGGTCGTCTTCACCGACCCGGAGATCGCGTCGGTCGGCCTGACCGCGGCCAAGGCCGAGGAGGCCGGGCTGAGGATCCGGGTCGTCGACTACGACCTGGCCGCCACCGCCGGCTCCGCCCTGCACGCCGAGGGCTACCGCGGCCACGCCCGGATGGTCGTCGACGAGGACCGCAAGGTGATCGTCGGCTTCACCCTCGTCGGCCCCGACGTCGCGGAGATGATCCACGCGGCGACCATCGCGGTCGCCGGCGAGGTCCCGATCGACCGGCTCTGGCACGCGGTCCCGGCCTTCCCCACCGTCAGCGAGGTGTGGCTGCGGCTGCTCGAAGCCTACGGCCGCTGACCCACCCCGGTGCCCCGCCGCGATCCGGCGGGGCACCGGCACGCCTTCCTTCCCCCGAAAGGGGTTCCGCCATGCGTTTCCGCTTCTCCCGCCTCGCCGTCGCCGGCGTCGCGGCACTCGCCCTGCTCGCCACCTCCGCACCGGCCACGGCCTCGGGCACCGGCGGTCCGAAGCCGACCATCGTCCTCGTCCACGGCGCGTGGGCGGACTCCTCGAGCTGGGCACCCGTCATCGAGAGGCTGCGCCGGGACGGCTACCCCGTGCGCGCCATCGCCGATCCCTTGCGGGGCCTGACCAGCGACACCGCGTACGTCACCGCCTATCTGTCCACAATCGACGGACCGAAGGTACTGGTCGGTCATTCCTACGGCGGCGCGGTCATCACCAACGCCGCCACGGCGGTCACCGGCGTGCAGTCGCTCGTCTACATCGCCGGGTTCATCCCGGTCGAGGGCGAAACCATCGGCGAGCTGGCCGCGAATTCGTCGACGCCGCTGCCGTTGATCACCACCCCGGTGCCCGGCGGCGCGGAGGTCACCATCGACCCGGCGCGGTTCCGCGCGGCCTTCGCCGGTGACCTCGACCCGGCCCTCGCGGCCGACCTCGCCACCACCCAGCGGCCCGCCGACACCCGCGCCGTCACCGAAGCCAGCGTGACCGAAGGCTTCCGGACGATCCCGTCGTGGGCCCTGCTCACCCGCCAGGACCGAGCCATCAGCCCGGATCTGCAACGCTTCATGGACACGCGCGCGGGTGCCCGGGTCACCGAGGTGGACGCCTCCCACGCGGTCATGCTCAGCCGTCCGGACGTCGTCACCAAGCTCGTCGAGCAAGCCGCACGATGACGGCCGGAGTAGCCGCGCCGGCCGGTGCGGCGCCGATGACCCACCGGCAGATCCTGCAGGCCCTGTCCGGGTTGTACCTGGGGATCTTCGTGGCGATCCTGTCCTCGACGGTCGTGACGAACGCGCTCCCGACGATCGTCGCCGACCTGCACGCCGGCCAGAGCGTCTACACCTGGGTGATCACCTCGACGCTGCTGTCCACGACGGTGTCCAGCCCGGTCTGGGGCAAGCTGGCCGACCTGGTCAGCAAGAAGCTGCTGATCCAGGCCGGTCTGATCATCTTCACCGTGGGCTCGGTGCTGTCGGGCCTGTCCGCCGACGCGGGCCTGCTCATCGCGGCGCGCGTGGTGCAGGGGATCGGCGCGGGCGGGCTGATGGCGCTGATCCAGGTGATCATCGCGACGATGATCCCGCCGCGGGAGCTCGGGCGGTACTCCGGCTACTTCGGCGCGGTGTTCGCGGTGGGCACCAGCGCCGGTCCGCTGATCGGCGGCCTCATCGTCGACACGGACTGGCTGGGCTGGCGCTGGTGCTTCTTCGTCGGCGTGCCGTTCGCCGTCGTCGCGCTGGTCGTGCTGCAGAAGACGCTGAACCTGCCGGTCACCAAGGGTTCGGTGAAGATCGACTGGGCCGGGTCCGCGCTGCTGACGGCCGCGGCGTCCCTCCTGCTGATCTGGGTGACCCTCGCCGGCGACCGGTACGCCTGGCTGTCCTGGCCGACCGCCGTCCTGCTCGGCGGCACGCTGCTGCTGACCCTCGCGTTCGTTGCCGTCGAACGGCGAGCCGAGGCCCCGGTGCTGCCGCTGTGGCTGTTCCGCACCCGGACCGTCGTGCTGGCGGTCATCGCGAGCCTCGCGGTCGGCGTCGCCCTCTACGCCGCGGCGACCTACGTGAGCCAGTACTTCCAGCTGGCCGAAGGAAAGTCGCCGACGATGGCGGGCATCCTGGCGCTGCCGCAGATCCTCAGCCTCGCGCTCGCGTCCAGCGTCGCCGGGCGGATCATCTCCGCCACCGGCCGCTGGAAGCCGCTCCTGGTCACCGGGGCCGTGCTGATCACCGCCGGGCTCGCGCTGCTCGGCTTCACCGAGCGGGACACGCCGTACTGGCTGCTGGCCCTGGCGATGACGTCGCTCGGACTGGGGCTCGGTGTGCTGCTGCAGAACCTCGTCCTCGCCGTGCAGAACCAGGTGAGTCCACGCGAACTCGGCGCGGCGACCTCGTCGGTGTCGTTCTTCCGCACGCTGGGCGGCACGATCGGCGTCTCGGCGCTGGGCGCGGTCCTGGCCGCGCAGGTCGGACACCACCTCGCGGACAAGCTGGGCTCGGCCACCGGCGATGCCCTGTCCCGGCCGGCCGGGCTGCCCGCGCCGGTCCGGGCCGTGGTCGAAGACGCCTACGGCCAGGCGACCGGCACCCTCTTCCAGTACGCGGTGCCGCTGGCGCTGGTCGCGCTGGTGTGCGTGCTGTTCATCCGGGAAGTGCCGCTGCGGACCACCAACGCCGTGCCCGCGGGCCCGCGATGACGCCGGCCGAGGAAACGATCGCCGGCCTCGAACGCGAGTTCGCCGTCTTCGTCCGCCAGGACCGCGCGGCGCTGGGACGACTCGGCCGGGAGGCGCACCCGGACCTCAAGGTCGCGGCCTACCGCCTGCTGGCCCACCTGGCGGAGCGCGGTCCGCGCCGCCCCACCGAACTCGCGTGCCACGTCGGCGTGACGTCGCCGACGATCTCGCGCCGGCTCCAGCACCTGGAGGCGCTCGGGTTGATCGAGCGGGTCGAGGCGCCGGACGACGGGCGGGCGTACTTGGTGCGGTTGACGGGTACGGGGCACCGCCGGGTCGAGGAGGTCCGGGTGGCGCGCGGCGGACGGCTGGGCGAACTGCTCGGGTCCTGGACCGAGGAGGAGGTCCGGACGTTCGCCGCGCTGCTGGCGAGGTTCAACGGCAGCGCCGCCGCCCCACCTCCCCGCCGGTGCGGGGGAGCGGACTGATGTCGTTGCCTAGTCCGCGCTAGTCCGCAGTGAGTGCTGCCCGGATGGCGCGCTCGACGATGTCCTCGAGCGTCGCCGGGATGGCCCGGTCGGCGCCGAGATAGCGGCGGACGGCGGCGTAAGGCAAGTCGACGACGATGAGCAGGATCTCCGCCGTTCGCCGCCCGGTCGCCGCTTTGAGGTCGGCCACCAGGCGGCGGATGTTCTGGTCCCAGCGGGACTGGTCGGCCTCGCGCGCGTCCCGGCTCTCCGCGGGCCAGGCCGCGGGCTCGAAGGAGCCGAGGCCGGTCAGCAGCACCCGGGCGTCGGCCGGGTTGGCGCGGCACCAGGACACGGTCCGGCGCCCGAGAGCGACCGCCGCGGCCACCGGTTCGTCGTCGAAGAGCGGGTACAGCTCGGCGTGAAAGCTCTGCACCGCCCGGTTCCAGACCGCGGCCAGCAGGGCCGCGCGGTTCGGGAACCGGTGGTAGACGGAGCCGCTGGACACCGCGGCTTCCCGGATCACGCCGGCGATGGTGATCGCGTCGGCGCTGCCCGCGGCGAGCAGCCGGGCGGCCGCGTCGAGGATCGTCGACGTGTCGTGCACGAGGCGGGGCATGGGTTGACGGTACCGAACGCACCTTCTAGAGTCAGCTCTCTAGAGAGCATCATCTAAGGAGTGCCATGCGGAGCCTCGTCGTCACCGGTCCCCGCGGCCTGGAATGGCAGGACCGGCCGGCGCCCGGCCTCTCGGCGTCCGGGGACGCGCTGGTGCGGCCGATCGCCTCGTCCGCGTGCGATCTCGACCGGCGGCTCATGGTGTCGCCCGCGCCGTTCGAAGCCCCGTTCGCGCTCGGCCACGAGGCGGTCGGCGAGATCGTCGACCTCGCCGACGACGACTCCCCGCTGCGGATCGGCCAGTGCGTGGTCGTCCCGTGGCACATCAGCTGCGGCACGTGCGGGAACTGCCGGCGCGACCTGCCCGGCGCCTGCGCTTCGGTGCCGCGCCTGGCGTCGTACGGCACGAGCGCCGGCGGGCTGTGGGGCGGGTTGTTCGACGAGCTGGTGCGGGTTCCGTGGGCCCGGTACGCCCTCACGCCGCTGCCGCCGGCCGTCGATCCGGTCCTGGCCGCGTCGGCCTCCGACAACCTCACCGACGCCTTCCAGGCCGTCCGGCCGACCCTCGACGCCCAGCCCGGCGCCGCGGTGCTCGTGGTCGGCGGCACGGCCAGCCTCGGGCTGCTGACCGTCCTGAGCGCCGTCGCGCTGGGCGCGGGGAGCGTCACCTACCTCGACGTCGACGAATCCCGCTGCGCCAAGGCCGCCGCCGCGGGAGCGACCGTCACTCTTGCCGCCGAGTACCCCGACCGGCTCGACGGCGCCTTCGACCTGGTCGTGGACGCCTCGGCCGCGAGCGCGGGCTTCCGGTGCGCCTTGCTGTCGACCCGCCCGGGCGGCACGTGCGTCATCCGGTCCGTCTACTTCGGAGAGCCGCGGCTGCCGTACTTCTCCTTGTACGGCACGGGGATCACCCTCGTCGTCGGGCCGCCCCACGCCAGTCCGCACGTTCCCGACGTGCTGAAGCTGATGGACGGCGGAACCCTGGATCCGTCGCCGGTCCTGGCGGGCCCGTTCGGCTACGAGGACGCCGTCGAGGTGCTGCTGGACCCGCCGCCGGGCAAGCCGGTCTTCACCCGCCCGTGAGCGCGGTAGTCGACACGGTGTCGAATTTTATCGACGAGGTGTAGAGTCGAGTTCATGACGAAGCGAACCTTCCTGATCACCGGCGCGAGCAGCGGCCTCGGCCGTGCCTTCGCCGAAGGCGCGCTGGCGGCCGGTCACACCGTCGTCGGCACCGTGCGCGAGCCCGCCGATCTGGCGGCCTTCGAAGAACTGGCGCCCGGGCGCGCCCACGCGCGGCAGCTCGACGTGACCGACGACGACGCGGTCGTCGCCGTGGTCACCGAGGTCGAGCGCAGCGTCGGCCCGATCGACGTGCTGATCGCGAACGCCGGCTACGGGCACGAGGGCGTGTTCGAGGAGTCCCCGATGGCCGAACTGCGCGCGCAGTTCGACGTCAACGTGTTCGGGGTGGCGGCCACCGTCCACGCTGTCCTGCCGGGGATGCGGAAGCGGCGCTCGGGACACATCTTCGCGGTCAGCTCGATGGGCGGGTTGATGACCGTGCCCGGGCTGGCGTACTACTGCGGCAGCAAGTACGCGGTGGAGGGCATGCTCGAAACCCTGGCCAAGGAGGTCGCCGGGTTCGGGGTGCGGGTGACCGTCATCGAACCCGGCTCGTTCCGGACGGACTGGGCGGGCCGTTCGATGGTCCGCAGCGAGCGGTCGATCGCCGACTACGACGAGTTGTTCGAGCCGATCCGCGCGGCCCGCCAGGCGGCCAGCGGCAACCAGCTGGGCGATCCCGCGAAGGCCGCCGCGGCCGTGTTGGCGGTGGTGGAGGCGGAGAAGCCGCCGGTGCACCTGGTGCTCGGCTCGGACGCGTTGCGGCTGGTGGCGAGCGGCCGGGCCGCGGTGACCGCGGACATCGAAGCGTGGGAGGAGCTCTCGCGGTCCACGGACTTCCCGGACGGGCACCAGATCGCAGCGAACGATGCCTGAACCTGGACGCCGGCGCGCCGCACCGTCCAAAGGGGACCTGCGCGAGGCGAAGCTCCTCGAAGTCCTCGAGGAACTGCTGGCGGTCAAGAGCTTCGACGCGCTCACGACCAACGACATCGCCGAGCGGGCCGGGCTGTCCCGCGCGTCGATGTACTTCTACTTCAGCTCGAAACAGGAGGCGCTGGTCGCGCTCTTCGCCAAGACCGTCGAGGCGCTGCACGAGAAGTCCCGGGCGGCGGCCGACGATCCGGCGGCGCCTCGCGACGCGATCGCGACGGCCCTGCGCCGCACCCGCGAACGCTGGCACGAGCACGGCCTGATCATGCGCGTCGCGATCGACCAGTCCTCGGCCATTCCCGAGCTGGGTGCGCTGTGGATGGAGACCGCGGACATCTTCATCGCCGCCATCACGACGATCCTGGTCCGTGCCGGTGTCCCGGACGAGGAAGGCCCCGACGGCGCACGGGCGATCGCGGGCGCGCTGTGCTGGATGATCGAGAGGACGTTCTACCACGCGTCGGCGGTGTCCCCGGCGGCGCTCGACCAGGCGTCGGAGACCTGCCGGGTGGTGTGGCTCCGCGCGGCGGGCATCCGGCCCTGACCGGCGGACGCCGGCCGGGGCCGCTCGGCCTCACGCGGGAGGCGCCGCCAAGGAGGCGATGAAGTGCTCGGCCGCCGCGTCGACCTCGGCGGCCGGGGTGAGCAACCGTTGCAGCAACAGCCCTCGCAAAGCCGCGACGGCGATGACGCTTCGCTGCCGCGCCTCCGTCGCCGTGGACCCCTCACGCAGAGCCGCCGCTTCGAGGAGGCGCGTCAGGTCGTCGAGGTCGGCGACGAATTCCCGGAATGCGCCGGGCTCGTAGACCGCGAGTCCGACCAGGCGGAAGAAGGCGCGAGTCCGATCTTCGTGCGCGTCGTTCGCGTAGAAGTTCCAGATGGCTTCGCACAACGTCGCGAACCCGGGTGCGTCGCCGGTCGCGGCGATGACGCGGTTGTCGCGGCGGCGTGCTTCCGAAAGCACGGCGCCCAGCAGCCCCGGCCGTGATCCGAAGTGGTAGGTCAGCAGCGTGTGGTGCACGCCGAGCCGCTCCGCCACCTGGCGCATCGAGAGGTTCGGCCCGGGGCCACCCTCGCCGAACTCGTCGAACAAGGCCTGCAACAGGCGCTCCCGTCCTTCCCCGACCGGCGATCGCACACTGCCTCCCTTGACGAGTTCACCACTGTTGAGTACGTTACCGCAGGTCGAATTCACCACCGTTTAGGACGAGGTCCGGGAGGTTCGTTGACCGACGTGTGGTTCGCCGGCGGCGTGGTGGCGGACGGATCGGGCGCCGACCCGGCCGCGGCCGACGTGTGCGTGACGGACGGGATCATCACCGCGATCGGCCGGGCGCCGGCGGGCGCGACGACGGTCGACCTCGACGGCATGCTGCTGACCCCGGGACTGATCGACGCGCACGTCCACCTGGGTCTCTCCAGCCCGATCCGGGCGCAGTTCGGGTTCCAGCTTTCGGCCGCCGAACTCGCGGCCGACATCTTCGCCACCGCGGGCCACGCGCTCGACGCGGGCTTCACGACGGTGCGCGACACCGGCGGCATCGACGCCGGAGTCGTCGACGTCATCGCGAACGGCAAGGTGCGAGGTCCGCGGGTCCTCTCGTGCGGTCCGGTGCAGTGCCAGACCGGCGGGCACGGCTACTACGGGGCGGCGTGGGAACCGACCGAGCTGTGGAACGCCCACCACATCCCCGGGCTCTGCGCCTTGTCGCTGATGTCGGGCAATGCCGACGAGCTGCGGCGCAACGTCCGCGAGTCGTTCCGCCGCGGTGCGACGTTCGTGAAGCTGTGCGTCACCGGCGGTGTCGTCGGGGGACACGACCGCCTCGCCGACACCCAGTTCTCGACCGAAGAGATCGCCGTGGCCGTGGAGGAAGCGGCCGCGCGCGGCACCTACGTCACGGTTCACGCGCACAACAACGCGGGCATCCGCAACGCCGTACGGGCCGGCGTCCGCTGCGTGGAACACGGCACCGGCATCGACGAGCCGACGGCCCGGTCGATGCGGGAGCACGACGTGGCGCTGGTCCCCACCTTCGCCGTGATCGAACAGCTCACGGACACCGAAAGCATGGACCTGGACCCCGAGGCGCGGGACCGCGTCGCCGGCGTCCGTCAGCGCATGGCCTCGGCGCTCGGGATCGCTCGCGCGGCGGGCTTGCGGATCGGACTGGGCTCGGACCTCATCGGGCCGCACCAACGGCGCCGAGGCGAGGAACTGCGCCTGCGCGCCGAGCTGGAGTCACCCATGGAGGCGCTCGTCTCGGCCACCAGCGTCAACGCCGGCATCCTCGGCCTGGGCGAGACCGTCGGGACGATCCGCGTCGGGATGCGGGCCGACCTGGTCGCCTGGCACCGGGACCCGCTGCGAGACGCGAAGGTGTTCGCCGATCCGGAGATGGCCGTTCTCGTCGTGAAGGACGGCCGCGTCATGAAAGGGAAAGCTCGATGAGCGCAATGCTGAACGGCTGCTTCGCGGACACGGAGTACCTCGAAATCACGGCGCGGTCGGGGCACCGCTACGGCGTCTGGGTGACCACACCCCCCGGGTACGAGGACTCCACCGACCCCCTGCCGCTGATCTACGTGGTGGACGGCAACTGGGCCGTCGGCCTCACCTCGCCCCTCATCGTCGTCCAGGCGGACCCGTACCTGACGATCGCGCCGTACATCCAGGTGAGCGTCGGTTACGCCGGTGAGGAGGCCGCGGACTGGGCGCGGCTCCGCAACCGCGATCTCGTGCCGCCGGGGGAACGCGTCGGCGACGAGATGGTGGCCGTGCTGGCGGCGGCGCGCGACTCGGGTGCGATGACCCAGGAGAACATGGACGCCTACCTCGCGGAGCTGGCGGACTCCCACGCCGACGTCTTCCTCGACTTCCTGACCGGCGAGCTCCACCCGCACCTGCGGTCGCGGCTCCGGGTCAGCGAGTCCGGGCACGGCCTGTTCGGCTACTCCTACGGAGGCCTCTTCACCCTCTACGCGTGGCTGCGCGAGGCAGCCCCGTTCGCGGCCTTCGGCGCGGGCAGTCCCGGCGTCGCGGTCGAGGACAGCCAGGTTTTCACCTTGGTCGAGAACCTGCCGGCACCCAGTGAAGACTCAGCCGCTCTGCACGTCACGCTGAACGAAGCCGAACTGCTGGGAGCCGTCCCGCTCTACCGCGCGGTGGCGCGCAACGCTCTCGCGGTGGTGGAACGGTTGCACGCCAAGGGGCGATCGCGGGATGTCACGACGGAGATGTTGCACGAGACGCACCTCACCGGGCTGCAGGCTTCGTTTCTGAGCTACCTGAAGACCTGTCATTCCCGTTGAGCACCGCCTCCGTGCCTGGGAAGGGTGTTCAGAGGTAGCCGATGCCGGTCAGTTCTTCGGCCGCCGCCCAGAGCCGCCGGCCGGCGGCCGGGTCGGCCGCTCGCGGGTTGAGCCGGGCTTCGGTGACGCGGCCGCGCGTCTCGGCGAGCCCGGCGGGTCCGAAGAACTGGCCGCCCCGCACGCCGTCCGAGGTCGCGGCGTACAGCTGCGGCAGCGCACCCCGTTCCACCGGCTGGGTGGCCAGCAGGCCGACCCGCGCGATCACCCGCCCCACCCGGCCACGGTGTTCCCAGGCGCGCGGGGTCAAGTTGGTCCGGGTGACCCCGGGGTGGGCCAGCACGCTGACGACCGGCGATCCGGCGGAACGCAGGCGGCGGTCCAGCTCCAGGCCGAAGATCGTCGTGGCGAGCTTGGACCTGCCGTAGGCGGCCGCGGCCCGGTAGTCGCGTTCGAACTCCAGGTCGTCGAAGTCCAGGCTCGCGTTCTTGTGGGTGATCGAGCTGAGGCTGACCACGCGGGCTTCCCGTGCCGCGGCCAGGTTGTCGAGCAGCAGGCCGGTCAGGGCGAAGTGGCCCAGCACGTTCGTGGCGAACTGCAGCTCGAAACCGTCGGCCGAGGTGCGGCGCGGGCCGAGCAGGACCACGCCGGCGTTGTTGACGAGCAGGTCGATCGCCGGGTGGTCGACGACCAGCTTCGCGGCGAACGCGCGTACCGAGTCGAGGGAGGCCAGGTCGAGCTCGCGCACCTCGGTGTCGCCGTCGATCCGGCGGGCGGCCCGCTCGCCGGCGGCGGTGTCACGGACGGCGAGGACGACGTGGGCGCCGTGGCGGGCCAGTTCGGTGGCGGTGACCAGGCCGAGGCCCGAGTTCGCGCCGGTCACGACGGCGACGCGGCCGCTCTGGTCGGGCATGCGGTCGGCGGTCCATCCGGTCATCTGCTGCTCCTGAAGGGGTCGGTGCGCTGTGCCGACGACGTTAGGAGCGATCCGGGCGGGCTCGGTCGCTTTCGGTTGCCTGGGACTGCGAGACCTACCTTGGGCCGCCGCGGAGGAGTCACACTGGTGGCATGAGCAGTCCGCATCCCTACGCTCGCGAACTCGGGGAATTCCTGCGCGCCCGCCGCACCCGGCTGAGTCCGCGCGACGTCGGCCTGGAACCGGGCAGCCGGCGGAAGGTCACCGGGCTCCGGCGCGAGGAGATGGCGCTGCTGGCCGGGCTCAGCACCGACTACTACCAGCGGATCGAGCAAGGCCGCGAGGTTCGCCCGTCCGACGACGTCCTGGCGGCGCTCGCCGGCGTGCTCGGCCTCGGCGACGAGGAACGCCGGCACCTGTTCACCCTGGGGCACGCCGCCCGTCGTCCGGCGCCGGCCCCGGTGGATCGCGAGCCGGAGCGGGTGCGGGACCGCACCCGCCGGCTGCTGCGGGTGATCGACACCCCCGCGGTCGTTCTGGGCAGGCACCTGGACCTGCTCGACTGGAACCCGATGGCCGAGGCGTTGCTCGGCGAACCGGACGCCTACCCGCCGGACCGGCTCAACATGCTCCTGCTGCTGTTCGACGACGCGCTGACCGGCCGGCGGAGCTGCCCGGACTGGGAGGAACAGGCCCTCGACTACATCGGCATGCTGCGGGCCGCCGTCGCCGCGGACCCCACCCACCCCCGCGCCACCGCGATCGTCGGCGAACTGAGCATCCGCAGCGCCGAGTTCCGCCGGTTGTGGGCCCGCCACGACGTCCGCGAGTCAGTGAGCGGAACCAAGACCTTCTCGGTGCCCGAGGTGGGCGACATCCGCCTGGACTGGGACACCTATCCGCTGCCCGGCAACCCCGGACCGGTGATGCTGGTGTTCACGGCCGAGCCGGGCAGCACCGACGAGGACCGGCTGCGGCTCCTGGCGTCGTGGCACGCGTCCCGCTCCCCGGTGCGGGATCACCTCGGGAAGACTCGCTGAACCGAAGAACGGGAGCACGCCCGGCGCGTGGCGTGCTCCCGCTCGGCTCAGCCCGTCGCCAGCACCTTCAAGCGTGAGATGTCCGCGCTGAACTGGTCCTGATCGATCGGCGAAGAGCTGTACTGCCAGAAGGTGTAGAAGCCCCAGTTGTACGGCAGCGTCCCCGCCGACGACGCGTAGCGCGCCACCCACAGCGGGTTCGTCGAGCTGAAGTCGCCCGTGTTGCCGGTGCACTGGCTCCACCAGCTCGTCGCCGTGTAGATCACCGGCCAGCGGGTCGTCTTCGCGTGGTACTCGTCGCTGAACGCCTTGATCCACGCCACCATCTGGGCCGGCGTCTTGCCGTAGCAGGCGTTGTTCGGGCCCCACTCGATGTCGAGCGTGCCCGGGAGGGTCTTGCCGTCCTTCGACCAGCCGCCGCCGTGGGCGACGAAGTAGTCGGCCTGGGCCGCGCCGCCCGAGGTGTCCGGGCGGCCGTAGTGGTACGCGCCGCGGATCATGCCCACGTTGTACGAGCCCGTGTACTGCTGGCTGAAGTACGCGTTCTGGTAGCCGGTGCCCTCGGTCGCCTTGACGTAGGCGAACTTCTTGCCCGCGCTCCAGTACGACGCCCAGTTGACGTTGCCCTGGTAGGAGCTGACGTCGATGCCGGGGACGCTCGCGTCCACCGACGCCGGCGCGAGGCCCGCCGGGGCCACCCCGTCGTGGGCGCGGATCGAGGCCCCCATCTCGTGGTTGTCCGACCCGTCCTGACCCGGCGCGGCCGAGGCGCCGGGGGCGGTCACGACCAGCAGGGAGGTCGAGACGGCGACAGCGGCGCCGAGCAGGCGGCGCCATCTGCGTGGTGCGGTCATCTTCAGTTGTCCTTTCGGTTGCCCTCGCTGTGCGCGGCTGTGCAGGGCCGCGCGGGACGATTCTGTGACAGTGATGTGGGCGCCGTCACTCCGCCATGTGATCCAATTTCGAAGTCTGGGGAAACTCGTAAAATTCTGACGAGCCGGGTGCGCCTGCCCGATCCGCGCCCTTCGGCGTCGTGAAACGCCTGGCGTCGCTGGTGGGCGGCCGCACCGGTGGGCGGCCAGGACCGATCCGCATCCAGCCGGACCCGGTGGAACTCATCCAGTCCGGTCCGGGCTGATCGGTGGGTAAGACACGCTGCCGCCGTACGTCACCCGGGCGGCAGGTCCTTCTTCCGTCGGGCGACTTCGGCGGTGATCTCGGGGAGCCACTCCCGCAGGACTTTCGCCAATCGCTCCTTCGTTTCCGAAGTCAATTGCTCCCGCAATGGGTCAAGGCAGTACTCCACGACTGCCTTGTGTCGCTCGGGAGCCTTGCAGATGAACACGGCGAGAACGCGAACCACCGGCAGAAACTTGCGAACCTGAATGACCCAGCCGAACAAGGAAAGTCCTTGTACGAATTTCCAGACGCTCTTGACGGCGGTCTTGATGATCAAGTCTTCGAGTGGAAGGCGTTCGGACGCTCGACGTGACTTTATGATGAGGTCGGTGACCTTGTCCGGCACCTTGTCGAACAGTTTGACACCTTCGTCGAGCACGTGGGCCAGTTGCGCGAACAAGTCGCACCAGAAATGATCCGCGAGCGCGACCTTGACTTCCTTCGATACCGGGCCGGCCACCGCTCGTTCGATGTCCTTGAGGACGTGCTCGGCCAGCACGTCGCCCAGCTCTTCCACTCGGGTGACGACCGGTCCCTCGTTCGACAGAACGGCCTGCGGGTGAGTGGTGTCCGGCGCCGTTCGCGTGTCCGATGTCCCGTCGATGGATGATCCGCCGGAAGGTGCCGCGTCGTCGGCCGGATCGTCAGGTGACGTTCGGTGTTGCCGGGTTTCCTCGGAATGCCGAGGGGGTTCTCCGTCGATCGCTGGTGATGTCCCGGCGGGAACGGTGCCCGCGGCCGCGAGATCTTGTGCCAGCCACTCCACGAGGTCGGCGATCGCCGAGTCGATACCCGCGATCTTCTTCGGGTAGCTGATCCGCTGCGAGGGGCGCTGGTTCGCGTTCCGTTTCCCCACGAAGGCGGCTCGCCATGCGTCGTCCACCTTTATCCGGAAATCGCGGCGAACCGCGGGATCGGGATCTTTGGCGAGTTTGACGGCGTCCTTCCAGCCGTGCTGTGTACCCCAGCACATGGTGCACCGGCACCTTCGGCTCTGAGCGCGTTCGCAGTTCGGGTAATGCCCCATTCATCCCCCTTACCGGCAGAAATTCCACTATGGGGCGATCAAGTGGTCACCTCTACCGCTGACCAAGTGAAGTGCCTCGGTAGCTCTGCGTAGTGCTCGCGCAGGTGGCTCGGCGTCCGCACGAGGCGTAAGTCGGATTGGCGGCTTGAAGCCGTTTCGCGCAGGGGGCAGACTCGCCCGCATGTCGTCGCTCAGAGGCCGCCGGGCCCTCGTCATCGCCGCCACCGCCGTGCTCGCCACGACCGTCGCGGCCGCGCCCGCCGACGCCGCCACCCCCACGCCGAAGTCTCCGGTCGCCGTCGGTTTCGGGGGCGCCGTGGCCAGCATCGATGCCGACGCCACCGCGATCGGTACCCAGGTCCTGCGCGACGGTGGCAACGCCGTCGACGCGGCCGTCGCGGTCGCCGCCGCGCTCGGCGTCACCGACCCGTTCTCCGCCGGCGTCGGCGGGGGCGGGTTCTTCGTCTACTACGACGCGAAGACCCACCGCGTCCACACCCTCGACGGCCGGGAGACCGCGCCGAAGACCGCCGACGCGAACCTCTTCGTCGAGAACGGCCAGCCGCTGCCGTTCGCCGACGCCGTCACCAGCGGGCTCGGCGTCGGTGTCCCCGGCACGCCCGCGACGTGGTCCGAGGCCCTCCGCAAGTGGGGGACGCGCTCGCTGGCGAAGTCCCTGAAGCCCGCGGAAGACTTGGCGCGCAAGGGATTCGTCGTCGACTCGACGTTCCAGACGCAGATCGCGAACAACGCCGCGCGGTTCGCCGCGTTCCCGTCGACGCGGTCGCTGTACCTGCCCGGCGGCGCGCCGCCGTCGCCCGGGACCGTCTTCCGGAACCCCGACCTCGCCGCGACGTACGCGCAGCTAGAGCGCCAGGGCGTCGACGCGCTGTACCGCGGCCCGATCGGCGCGGACATCGCCAAGACCGTGCAGCAGCCGCCGAAGGATCCCGCTTCGACGCTGAACGTGCGTCCCGGCAAGCTCAGCACGTCCGACCTCGCCGCCTACCGCGCCATCGAGCGCGACCCGACCCACGCGCGGTACGAGGGCCTCGACGTCTACGGCATGCCGGCGCCGTCCTCGGGCGGGCTCACCGTCGGCGAGGCGCTCAACATCCTCGAGAACTTCGACCTGAAGCACGCGAGCAAGGCCGATTACCTGCAGTACTTCCTGGAGTCGACGCGGTTCGCCTTCGCCGACCGCAACCGCTGGATCGGCGACCCCGCCGTCAACGACGTCCCGGCCAAGGAACTGCTGAGCCAGCGCTTCGCCGACTCGCGGGCGTGCCTCATCTCGAAGGACAAGGCCGCGACCAGCCCGGTCGCCCCGGCCGACCCCAAGCACCCCACGCCCTGCGCCGCGGGCACGACGGCCGCGCCGACGCCTTACGAGGGCGAGAACACCACGCACCTGACCGTCGCCGACAAGTGGGGCAACGTCGTCGCCTACACGCTGACGATCGAGCAGGAGGGCGGCAGCGGGATCGTCGTGCCGGGCCGCGGGTTCCTGCTCAACAACGAGCTGACCGACTTCTCGTTCACGCCGGTGACGCCGGGCGTGCCCGACCCGAACCTGCCCGGCCCGGGCAAGCGGCCGCGCTCGTCGATGGCGCCGACGATCGTGCTCGACCACGGCCGCCCGTTCTTCGCGACCGGCTCGCCGGGTGGCGCGTCGATCATCACGACGGTCCTGCAGGTGATCCTCGGCCGCCTCGACCGCGGGCTGTCGCTGGAGGACGCCATCGCGGCGCCGCGGGCGTCGCAGCGGAACTCGGCGGCCGCCCAGGTCGAGCAGGCGTTCCTGGACCAGCCGGAGACGGCGGACCTGAAGGCCCGCGGCCAGGGCTTCTCGACGGCGCCGGCGGAGATCGGCGCGGCGACCGGGGTGGAGCGCCTGCGTGACGGCCGCTGGCTGGCGGCGGCGGAACCGGTCCGCCGCGGTCAGGGCGCGGCCCAGGTGGTGTGGCCCACGCGCTGGTAGCTCAGGCTTCGAGAGCCCAGCGGATGTACGGCGCCTTCGGGACGAACCCCGCCCGTTCGAACACCCCGGAGGCGCCGGACGGGCTCGCCGAGTCCACCACCAGGCTCGCCCGGTCGTAACCCTGCTCAGCGGCGGCGCGCAACGCGTGAGCGAGCAGCGCGCCGGCGATGCCCTGCTTCCGGTGCTCGCGCAGCGTCCCGACGATCATGAAGTGCGCGTCGCGGATCCCGGTGGCCTCGGTGTCGGCGTCCCAGGACATCGTCACGAGCAGCGCCACCGGGACCCCGGCCGCGTCCCGGACCAGGAAGCTGGCCTCGGGCCGGAAGGTCTGGTTGACGATCTTGTTCCGCCAGAGGTCAGCGGGCATCGGCGCCGCGCCCCAGGTGTCGGCGAACGCCTCGTTCCGGACCCGCCGAAAGTCTTCGTCGGTCGCCGCCGACCACGGTTCGATCCGCGCGTCCACCGGCGGGACGTCTCCGAGCGGGTGCTCCATCCGCCGGAAGTACCGGACCGGCGTGAAGCCCCGGGACCGCATCAGCTCGGCGAGGCCCGCGATGTGCTCGGGGCGGTGGACGTCCACCGCGAGCCGCAGGCCCGGGTGGTGCAGCTCGTGCAGGACCTTCGCGGCCGCGACCCCGGCTTCGACCAGCCGGGTGCCGAGGCCCCGGCGGCGGTGGGCCGGGTGGACGCCGCCGTCCAGGAAGACCCGGTGGACCTCGTCGGCGGCCGGCTTGAAGCGGATCTTCATGTAGCCGATCATCGCGTCGCCGTCGAAGGCCGCGAGGCTGCCGCGCTCCAGGTCCGCACCGGGGTCGACCAGCTCGGTGAGGGTGTCCTCCGCGGTGTAGTGCTCGCCGATGCCGTCGACCGCTTCCATGGCGTTGAGCAGGTCGGCCGAGGCCTGGGCGTCCTCGCGGGTCAGCGGGCGCCACGTCGGGGAAGAAGATCGTCCGGGCATGCGGGTGACGCTAATCCCCGGCCGCGGGAGCTGTCGCGTTGTTTACCGGCGCTTCAGGCGGGCGCGGGCGCGCCGTGATCATGCGGGCCTTCTAGACTCGGGCGCGATGTTCCAGTCACGTGAATCCTCCCTGCTCCCGCCGGAGGTGGGCCGATGAAGCTCGTCTTCGCCGGCACCCCCGAGCCCGCGGTCCCCGCGCTGCGCGCCCTGCTCGACTCCGGCCGCCACGAGATCGTCGCCGTCGTCACCCGGCCCGACGCCCAGGCCGGCCGCGGCCGCCGGGTCGTCCGCTCCCCGGTCGGCGCCCTCGCCGACGAACACGGCATCGAGGTGCTGACGCCCGCGCGCGCCGGCGACCCGGCCTTCCTCGCCCGGCTCACCGAGCTCGCGCCGGACGCCTGCCCGGTCGTCGCCTACGGTGCGTTGCTGCCGCAGGCCGCCCTCGACATCCCGCGTCTCGGCTGGGTGAACCTGCACTTCTCGCTGCTGCCCGCGTGGCGGGGCGCGGCGCCGGTCCAGGCCGCGATCCGCGCCGGCGACGAGATCACCGGCGCGTCGACCTTCCGGATCGTCAAGGAGCTGGACGCGGGCCCGGTGTTCGGCGTCGTGACCGAGGCGATCGGCGAAACCGACACCGCGGGCGGCCTGCTCGGCCGGCTGGCGGAGTCCGGCGCCAAGCTGCTGCTGTCCACCATGGACGGTCTGGCCGACGGCAGCCTGGTCGCGCGCGAGCAGCCCGCCGAAGGGCTGAGCTACGCGCCGAAGGTGACCGTCGAGGACGCGCGCGTGTCCTTCGCCGACCCGGCCTCGGCGGTCGACCGGCAGATCCGGTCGGTCACGCCCGACCCGGGTGCATGGGCGGAGTTCCGCGGCGAGCGCTTCAAGCTCGGCCCGGTGACGGTGGTCGACGAGCCCGGTCCGCCGCCGGGGGAGATCGTGGTCGAGCGCAAGCGGGTGCTGGTCGGGACGGCGACGAAACCGTTGCGGCTCGGCGAGGTCCAGGCGCCCGGCAAGAAACGGATGGCGGCCACCGACTGGGCGCGAGGTACGAGGATCGACCAGGGAGAGCGCCTCCGGTGAACGACCACAGGGAACGACGTCCGTCACGGCCGCAGCGAGGCCGTCCGGCACCGCGCAAGGAAGGCCCGCGCCGGCCGCCGGAGGTCGACGGGCCCCGGCAGGCCGCGTTCGACGTCCTGCGCGCGGTCCGGGAGAAGGACGCCTACGCCAACCTCGTCCTGCCGGACCTGCTGCGCGAGCGGCGGATCAGCGGCCGGGACGCGGCGCTGGCGACCGAGCTGGCGTACGGCACGTCGCGGGCCCAGGGCCTGCTCGACGCCGTCATCGAGGCCTGCGCCGAGCGGCCGCTGGCCAAGACCGACCCGGTGGTGCTGGACGCGCTGCGCCTCGGCGTCTACCAGCTGCTGCGCACGCGTATCCCGGAGCACGCCGCCGTGACGTCCACTGTGGACCTCGTGCGAGCCGAAGCCGGTTCGTGGGCAACGGGTTTCGCGAACGCCATCATGCGCAAGGTGTCCGAAAAGGACGAAGCGGCCTGGCTGGACGAGGTCGCGCCGGACGAGGCCACCGACCCGATCGGGGCCTTCGCGCTGCGCACCGCGCACCCGCGCTGGATCGCCCGCTCGTTCGCCGAAGCGCTGGGGGACAAGGGCGAGGGCCTCAAGGCCGCGCTCGAAGCCGACGACGCGCGGCCCGAGGTGCACCTGGTCGCCCGGCCCGGCGAGATCAGCGCCGACGAGCTGGCCGCGATCACCGGCGGCGACCCCGCGCCGTACTCGCCCTACGGCGTCCGGCTGCCCGCCGGTGCCGGTGACCCGGCCGACGCCGAGCCGATCCGCGAGCGGCTGGCCGCGGTGCAGGACGAGGGCAGCCAGCTGTGCGCGATCGCCGCGACGAAGGTGCCGGTCGAAGGCACCGACGAGCGCTGGCTCGACCTCTGCGCCGGTCCCGGCGGCAAGGCGGCGCTGCTCGGCGCGCTGGCCGCGTTGAGCGGGGCGACCGTGGACGCCGTCGAGAAGGCGCCGCACCGCGCGAAGCTCGTCGAGAAGGCCACGACCGGCCTGCCGGTGAAGGTGCACGTCGCCGACGGGCGCGAAAGCGGTCTGGAGCCGGGCTACGACCGGATCCTGGTCGACGCGCCGTGCAGCGGGCTCGGTGCCCTGCGGCGGCGGCCGGAGGCGCGCTGGCGGCGGCAGCCGTCGGACGTCGCGGACCTGACGAAGCTGCAGGGCGAGCTGATCACCGCGGCCTACGCGCTGCTGCGGCCGGGCGGGGCGCTCACCTACGTCGTCTGCTCGCCGCACCTCGCCGAAACCGAGGGCGTGCTGGGCGAGACGGCGCGGCGGCTCAAGGCCCAGGTGCTGGACTCGCGCGAGTTCTTCCCCGGGGTGCCGGAGCTCGGCGACGGGCCGTACGTGCAGCTGTGGCCGCACCGCCACGGCACGGACGCGATGTTCTGCGCCGTGCTGCGCAAGCCGTGAGAGATCTCGGGCTGGTCGCCGGCTCGTGCGGCGGACTGGACGTCCGGTTCGCCGCCGAGCTGGTCCGGCCCGCCGCCGAGCGCGGCTGGCGCCCGGCGATCACCCTGACGCCGACGGCGCACCGCTGGCTGGAGTCGACGGGCGCGCTCGCCGAGGTTGCTTTGTCGACCGACCTGCCGGTGCGCAGCGTCTCGCGGCTGCCGGGGGAACCGCGGCCGCACCCGGACCCGGCGGTGTTCCTCTTCGCGCCGGCGTCGGCCAATTCGGTCGCGAAGCTGGCGCTGGGCATCGCGGACAACCAGGCGCTGACGGTGCTCGGCGACGTCCTCGGCGCACCGGGGATCAGGATCGTGGTGGCGTACCAGATCCAGGACACCCGGGTGCACCACCCGGCGTGGCAGCGCCACCTCGACACCCTCGCGGAGGCCGGGGTGACGCTGCACCGGCTGGACATCGGCCGGCCGTGGACCGAGGCCCTGGACCTGCTTCCCTGAGCCGGGCGCCGGGGCGCCCCCCGTTTTCGACTTTACCGGGCAGCACCGACAGTTCCGGGCCACGAGCCGCGCGCGCAGGCGATGGCGCGGCTCGCGAACGGCGAACGCCGGCCGGGGGCGAACGCGGCCTCCGGATCTACGAGCACGCCGCCGCGTCGGTGGCGGCCAGCAGGTGCCCGCTCGTCTCCGCCGGCGAGGGATTCTCGTTCAGCACCACCGTCACGCGACGGCCACCCGGCCCGACCCCCGCCAAATTCGTGAAGCCGAGAATCCCGCCTTCGTGGCCCCAGAACTCCCCGCACGACAGCGGGATGCTGCCCAGCCCCAGGCCGTAGCGCGCGCCCGGGACGCCCAGGTCGGCCGGGACCGTGCGCTTCATCTCGGCCAGCTCGGCCGGGCGCAGCAGCCGTTCGGCGAGCAGGGCGCCGTAGAACCGGTCGAGGTCCGCCGGCGTCGAAACCAGCCCGCCCGCCGCCCCCGCGATCGTTGCGTCGTAGTCGCTGAAGTCCACCAGCTTCCCGCCAAGCGGCACATAGCCGACGGCGTGGGGGTCGGGTAGCTTCTCATCGCCGCGGCGGGGGAGGTACGTGTCGCGCAGGCCCAACGGCCGGGTGATCCGCCGCGCGATCTCGTCGCCCAAGGAACGGCCGGTGACCTGTGAGACGAGCATCCCGGCGACGATGTAGTTGGTGTTCGAGTACGACCAGCTCGTACCGGGCGGGAACAGCGCGGGGTGCTTCAGCGCCATCGCCACCAGCTCGGCCGGCTCCGCGCCGCGGTGGCGCAGTGACTCCGGATCGCTCAACGCGAGGTCGTCGGTGTAGTTGTACAGCCCGCTCGTGTGCTGCAGCAGCTGCCGCACGGTGATCCGCCGGTCCGGGAGCAGGCCCGGCAGGTACCGCTCGACCGGCGCGTCCAGCTTCACCCGGCCCTCGCCCACGAGCTGCAGCACGACCGTCGCGACGAACGACTTCGTGACGCTGCCCGCGCGGAAGGACCCGTTGCGCGGGAACGGTTTCCCGGTGGCGACATCTCCTGTGCCGCTGCGCGTCACCCGCGTGCGGGCGCCGTCCTGGACGACGGCTTCGGCGCCCGGGACGCCGTCCTGGGCGGTCACCGTGTCGAGCGCGCCCTGGAGCGGGCTGGTGGTGGCGAGCGCCGGCGCCGCCGTGGTCGCCGCGAGGAGTGCGACGAGCGTCCCGACGGCGACGATCCGCTTGCCGCGCAATGACTTCCGCATGAAAGAACCCCCTGGTGTCGTGGTGCTCCCCAACCTAGGGAGCCGCGAAACCAGGGGGTATGGGGCAGGCCGCCGGAACCGTCCGGGGGCCTGCCCCACCCAACGTCAGCGCAGGCGAAGAGCGCGCTTCAGGGTGCCGAACAGGTCGGTCTGGTTGGTCAGGCCGACGATGTTGGCCGCCTGCGGGCCCATGGCCGCGATGCGGACCTGGGTGCCCGTGTGCGACTGCGAGCCGCCGGTCTCGGCGGTGCCGTACGCGAGGGTCATGTTCGCACCCTCGTTGGTGATCAGCGTCGCGGTGAGGCCCGGGGTGACGGTCGGCTCGACGATCTGGGAGCTGTGGCCGTGGTCGGCGGTCACCAGCACCAGGGTGTCGGGGTGGCTGCGGGCGAACGCCGTGCCCGCCGCGATCGCCGCGTCGAAGTCGATCGTCTCGCCGATCTGGCCGCACGGGTCGGCGGCGTGGTCCTGCTTGTCGATGCTCGCGCCCTCGACCTGCAGGAAGAAGCCCTTGTCCGCGTGGCGGTCGTCGAGCAGCTCGAGCGCCTTGCGGGTCTGGTCGGCCAGCTTCGGCTGGGTCTTCGGCAGCGCCGGGTTGGGGGTGCAGCGCGACGGCGCCGTGCCGCCGTGGACCGCCGCCGGGCCGGTCCAGTTCACCGGCATGTTCCCGTCGGCGAACAGGCCGAGGACCGGCTTGCCCTTCTTCGCCGCCGCCAGGTCCGCCGCGGTGTTGACGACGTTGTAGCCGGCCGCCTTCGCCTGGTCCAGCACGGTCTTGCCGGCGAACTTCCCGGCCGTCACTTTCTGGTTGAAGTACTTCGCGCCGCCGCCCAGCAGGACGTCGGGGCGGGTCTGGACGAGCTGCTCGGCGATCGAGCCGGCGCCGCCGTTCTCCTTGGCGTTGACCGCGCACTTGGCGGTCGTCTCGACCGGTCCCTTGCAGTCGCGGCTGACGACGTGCGAGCCGAGCACGGCCGGGGTGGCGTCCTGGACCTCGGCGGTGGTGACGTCGCCGGTGCGCAGCCCGCCGCGCTTGGCCAGCTCGAGGATCGTCGGCACGGGGTTGCCGTACGCGTCGACCGAGATGGCGCCGTTGTAGGTCTTGACGCCGGTGGCCCAGCCGGTGCCGGACGCGGCCGAGTCGGTCACGTAGTTCGGCTTGCCGGGGTTGTTCTGCTCCACGGCGTAGGTGGTGTAGTCGCCGGTCAGCGGCAGCTCGTCCATCGCGAGCCGGCCGGCGGCGCC
This sequence comes from Amycolatopsis sp. NPDC005961, assembly GCF_040629235.1. Taxonomy (NCBI): domain Bacteria; kingdom Bacillati; phylum Actinomycetota; class Actinomycetes; order Pseudonocardiales; family Pseudonocardiaceae; genus Amycolatopsis; species Amycolatopsis sp. NPDC005961. Next base: position 86,194 of record NZ_JBEXVF010000010.1, read on the forward strand.
GCGCTCGTAGTTGCGCGCGGACGTGATCTCGGACTGACCCATGCCGTCACCCAGGAACAGGATGACGTTGCGCGCCGTGCCGCCCTGGATCGCGGAGCGGACGTCGGTGGTGCGGTCACCGGTGCCGGCCGACGAACGAGCGTTGTCGCTGTCGGAGCCGTTGGCGGCGATGGCGACCGGGGCGGCGGCGACCAGCGCGGCGCCGAGCGCGCCCGCGACCAGCCACCGGCGGCGGCCGGTGAGCAGCGAAGCCATGTTTCTCCTCTTCGGGGACTTCGGGAGGTAAGAGCCCGGATTCCGGACACGCGTTATTAGTCCCTTTGCATGTGTGCCGGGGAGGGCCGCGGGATGACGGCCGGGTGGCCGCTGGTCGAACTCATGGCTTCACGGAGGTGACCGGGAGCACGTCGGTTATTGACCGGCGAGGTGGCCCGGCGCGACGATGCCCGATTCGTACGCTATGACCACGGCCTGGCTGCGGTTGGCGGCGCCGAGCTTGCCGAAGATGTTGCCCACGTGGGTTTTCACCGTCTCGAGGCTGATCACGAGTGCGGCCGCGATGTCCTGGTTGGACAGTCCGGTGGCGACCAGCCGGAGCACCTCGGCTTCGCGCCGGGTGAGCGCTTTCGCGGCCCGCGCGTACCGCCCGCTCGGCAGCCGGGCGCCCACCAGCCGCCGGATCGCTTCGGGGAACAGCAGCGACTCGCCGGCGGCGACGGTCCGGACGGCGTGCGCGATCTCCTCCTTGCGCGCCCGCTTCAGCAGGAACCCGCTCGCCCCGGCGAGCAGCGCCTCGTGGACGTAGTCGTCGTTGTCGAACGTCGTGACGACAAGCACCTTCGGCGGCTCGGCCAGTCCGGCCAGCAGCTGCCGGGTGGCCTCGATGCCGTCGGTGCCGGGCATCCGGACGTCCATCAGCACGACGTCCGGCCGGGTGCGGCGGACCGCGGGCAGCACCTCCGCACCGTCCGCCGCCTCGCCCACGACGGTGATGCCCTGCTGCTCCAGCAGGGCCCGCAGTCCGGTGCGGACCAGCGGCTCGTCGTCGGCCAGGAGCACGGTCGGCGTCACGCGCCCGCCCTCAAGGGGATGGTCGCGCGCAGCCGCCACCGCTCCCCGTCGGGCCCCGCGTCGAGCTCGCCGCGCAGGGCTTCGACGCGCTCGGCGAGCCCGGCCAGCCCGCGTCGTCCGGGCCGCGGGCCCACGCCCGGCAGGGCGTTGACGACGGCGATCGCCAGGCGCTCGGGCCCGGCCTCGACGCGGACGTCGACCCCGCCCGGGCCGGCGTGGCGCAGCGCGTTGGTCAGGCCCTCCTGGACGATCCGGTAGCCCTCGCGCGACACCGCGGCGGGCAGCGCCGCGACCGGCCCGGTGACGGTCAGCCGGACGTCGAGCCCGGCGTCGCGGGCCCGGACGGCGAGGACATCCACCTCGGTCAGCGTGCGCGCCGGCTCCTTGGTCGCGGGTTCCTCGCGCAGCAGGCCCAGGACGTGGTCGAGGTCCTCGAGGGCGCTTCGAGACGCTTCTTCGATCGTGCCCAGTGCGCGCCGCACCTGGGCGGGGTCGGCCTCGACCAGGTCCGCCGCGGCCGCCGCCTGGATGGTCGACGTCGTCAGCGTGTGCCCGATCGAGTCGTGCAGCTCGCGGGCGAGCCGGTTGCGCTGGGCGAGCACGGCGGCGCGGCGTTCGGCGAGCGCCGCCCGTTCGGCGTCCGACGGGCCCAGCAGCGCGGTCGCGGCCGTCCGCAGGCCGAGGGTGGCGGCCGCGGTCAGCGCCAGGGCCGCGAAGGCCACCACCAGCCCGAACGGGATCGTCCACGCCCCGAGCGGGACGCCGTCCCAGACGAGGCTGATCGTGTCCTGGCCGCCGGTCAGCCACACCGCGGGGACGAGCAGCCCGAGCCCCAGGAAGGCCAGCAGCGTGAACAGGACGCCGCTCGCGGCCGTGTGCAGCGCGAGCCACAGCCCCGAGCGCAGCCGCGACGCCACGCCCGGCCGGCCCTCGGGCGCGGGGACGCGGGTGCCGAGCAGGGAGTTCGCCAGGCCGATGCCGAGGCGGCGCACCGGTCCCAGCAGGCCCAGCAGCCCCATCAGCACGGCCAGGGCGAGCAACGCGATGAGCGCGCGGACCCGGGAGTCGACTTCGACGGACACCGCCGCGGCGAACGCGAAGGGCGTGACCGGGACCGCGACGGCAGCACCCGCGGCGGCGTGGAGCAGGCTGCGGTAGCTGCCGATCCGGGTCAGGGAATGGAGGAATCCGGGCATGCGGCGAGCGTAGGACGGCCGGGCCACCCCGGACCTCCCTCTCCGGAGCCAGATCCTGGTCGTACGCCAGATCCGTCACAACCGGTTAGCGACCGTTAGCGCGGGCCTCCTACACTCGGGACGTGGCAGACCGACCCCTGATCGCCCCCAGCATCCTGTCCGCGGACTTCGCCCGGCTCGGCGAGGAGATCGCCGCCGTGGCCGACGGCGGGGAGACCCGCGCCGACTGGGTCCACGTCGACGTCATGGACGCGCACTTCGTGCCCAACCTGACCCTCGGCCTGCCGGTGGTGAAGTCCCTGCTCGCGAGCACCGACGTGCCGATCGACTGCCACCTGATGATCGACGACCCGGACCGCTGGGCCATCGGGTACGCCGAGGCGGGCGCCTACAACGTCACCGTGCACGCCGAGGCCGCGAAGGACCCGATCGCGCTGGCCAAGAACCTGCGCGCCGCCGGGGCGAAGGCCGGCCTGTCGCTCAAGCCGGGCACCGCGCTCGAGCCGTGGCTCGACGCGCTCAAGCACTACGACACGCTGCTGGTCATGTCGGTCGAGCCGGGCTTCGGCGGCCAGTCGTTCATCGCCGACGTGCTGGAGAAGGTCCGCACCGCGCGGCGGCTGGTCGACACCGGGCACCTGAAGCTGATCGTCGAGATCGACGGCGGGATCAACGCCGAGACCATCGAACAGGCCGCTGAGGCGGGTGTCGACTGCTTCGTCGCCGGCTCCGCCGTCTACGGCGCCGGCGACCCGGGCAAGGCGGTCGCCGCGCTGCGCGAGCAGGCCGCCCGCGGCCGGGCCGGCTGACCCCGCGACGGCACCGGGGAAGCCTCCGGGCCGCGTCGGGTGTTGGATGGAAGAACCGGCTCACAAGGAGGCAGCGGACGTGTTCACCGGCATAGTCGAGGAGATCGGCGAGGTCACCGCGGTCGAACAGCTGACCAACGCGGCACGGCTGCGCGTACGCGGCCCGCTGGTCACCAGCGACGCCGGGCACGGCGACTCGATCGCGGTCAGCGGGGTGTGCCTCACGGTCGTCGAGGTGGGCGGCGGCGAGTTCACCGTCGACGTCGTGAACGAGACGCTGCAGCGCTCGAGCCTGGCCAAGGTCGCGACCGGCGACCGGGTCAACCTGGAGCGCGCCACCCCGGCCGGCGGCCGGCTCGGCGGGCACATCATGCAGGGCCACGTCGACGGGACCGGCGTGTTCCTCGGCCGCGACGAGAACGGTGTCACGACGTTCGCGCTGCCGGCGCACCTGGCCCGGTACGTGGTCGAGAAGGGGTCGATCGCGGTCGACGGGATCTCCCTGACCGTCGCGGCGGTGACCGACGACCGGTTCCAGGTGGCGCTGATCCCGACCACGCTCGAGGTGACCACGCTCGGCGGCCGGGAGGCCGGCGACCCGGTGAACCTCGAAGTCGACGTGGTCGCGAAGTACGTGGAGAAGCTGGCCGAGGCACACATCCGCGACCAGGTGCACAATCGGGACGGCGGCACGGAGGAGCGGTCATGAGTGAGACGAGTGCGGCAGAGCCCGAGGCGGGCTGGACCCCGTGCGGCACCGGGGCGGTGTTCGACGCCGACGCCATCGAGCGGGCGATCGCGGACATCGCGGCGGGCCGTGCGGTCGTCGTGGTCGACGACGAAGACCGCGAGAACGAGGGCGACCTCATCTTCGCGGCCGAGAAGGCGACGCCGGAGCTGCTGGCGTTCATGGTCCGCTACACCTCGGGCTACGTCTGCGTGGCGCTGACCGAGGCCGAGGCCGACCGGCTGGACCTGCCGCCGATGTACCACACGAACCAGGACGCGCGGGGCACCGCGTACAGCGTCACGGTCGACGCCGCCGAGGGCATCAGCACCGGTATCTCCGCCGCCGACCGCGCGCACACGATCCGGCTGCTGGCCGACCCGGCGTCGACGGCGAAGGACTTCCGCCGTCCCGGGCACGTCGTGCCGCTGCGGGCCAAGGGCGGCGGCGTGCTGCGGCGCCCCGGGCACACCGAGGCGTCGGTCGACCTAGCCCGGATGGCCGGGCTCGCGCCCGCGGGCGTGCTCTGCGAGATCGTGTCGCAGAAGGACGAAGGCGACATGGCGCGGCGCGACGAGCTGGAGGTGTTCGCGGCCGACCACGACCTGGCGATCATCACCATCGCCGACCTGATCGCCTACCGCCGTCGCACCGAGAAGCAGGTCGAGCGGGTCGCCGAGGCGCGCATCCCGCTGGCCGCGGGCACGTTCCGCGCGGTCGGCTACGACTCGCTCCTGGACGGCATCGAGCACGTCGCGTTCGTCTACGGCGAGATCGGCGACGGCCAGGACATCCTCGTGCGCGTCCACTCCGAGTGCCTGACCGGCGACGTCTTCGGCTCGCTGCGCTGCGACTGCGGCCCCCAGCTGGAAGCGGCCCTGGAAGCGGTGGCCGCCGAAGGCCGCGGCGTCGTGCTCTACATCCGAGGACACGAAGGCCGCGGCATCGGGCTGCTGCACAAGCTGCAGGCCTACCAGCTGCAGGACGACGGCGCGGACACGGTGGACGCGAACCTCGCCCTCGGCGTCCCGGCCGACGCCCGCGACTACGGCACCGGCGCGCAGATCCTCTGCGACCTGGGTGTCCGCACCATGCGGCTGCTGTCGAACAACCCGGCCAAGCGGATCGGCCTGGAGGGCTACGGCCTGCGCGTCACCGGGCGGGTCCCGCTGCCGATCTCGCCGAACCCGGAGAACCTGCGCTACCTGCGGACCAAGCGCGACCGGATGGGCCACGACCTGGCCCAGCTGGAGCACTACGACCAGGTCGGCGCGGCTTCCGAGCACCCCGAAGGGGGCATCCTGTGAGCGGCGACGGCCGGCCCGACCTCAAGCTGGACCTCTCCGACTGCAAGTCGCTGAAGCTCGGCATCGTCTCCACCAAGTGGAACGCCGCCATCACCGACGTCCTGCTGGAGCGGGCCCTGTTCGCGGCGAAGGAAGCGGAGCTGGAGGAGGAGCCGACGGTCGTCCGCGTCGCCGGTGCGATCGAGCTGCCGGTGGTCGCGCAGGCGCTGGCCCGCAACCACGACGCGGTCGTCGCGCTCGGCGTGGTCATCCGCGGCGGCACCCCCCACTTCGAGTACGTGTGCGACGCGGTCACGGCGGGCCTGACCCGGGTGGCGCTCGACGAGAGCACCCCGGTCGGCAACGGCGTCCTCACCTGCGACACCGAGGAGCAGGCCCTCGACCGCTCCGGGCGTCCCGGGGCGAAGGAGGACAAGGGGTACGAGGCGACCGTCGCGGCGCTCGACAGCGCGCACGTGCTGCGGGCCCTGCGCCAGCCGTGGACCGAGCGGGGTTTCGTGTGAGCGTGGCTACTTCGACCGAGACCCTGGTGATCCGCCCGCGGCGCGCGCTGATCATGTGCAGCGTGCTGGCGGTGGCGCTGCTGGCGGTGTTCGTGGTGGTGGCGGTGCTGCTGCGCAACGGCAACACGGGCGTCCGCTTCCAGCGCTCCGACCAGGCGGCGATGATCGGCATCGGCATCCTGCTGGCGTGCGGCGTGATGCTGTTCGCGATCGCCAGGGTGCGCGCGGACGAGACCGGGATCGAAGTCCGCAACGTGCTGATGACCCGGCGCTTCGCTTGGAGCGAAGTGCTTTCGGTGAGTTTCCCGGACGGCGCCTCGTGGGCGCGGCTGGAGCTGCCGGAGGACGAGTACCACGCGGTGATGGCGGTGCAGGCGGTGGACCGGGCCCGGGCGGTGGAAGCGGTGCGAGCACTGCGAAAGCTCCACCGCGCGGCCACCTCGTGAGCACGGCCACCTCGTGAGCACTGGGCCCGGCTAGAGGTCCAGGTCCACCACGATCGGCGCGTGGTCCGACGGGCCCTTGCCCTTCCGCATGTTCCGGTCCACATAGGAATCCGTCACCGCCGACGTGAAGCCATCGTTGCCGTACACCAGGTCGATCCGCATCCCCTTGTTGTTCGGGAAGTTCCCCGCCCGGTAGTCCCAGTACGTGAACGGGTGGTCGTACTTCAACGGCCGCGGGAACACGTCCGACAGCCCGAGATCCCGCAGCCGGGCCAAAGCGTCGCGCTCCGGCTTCGTCACGTGCGTCGACTCCGCGAACACCGCGATGTCCCAGACGTCCGCGTCCGTCGGCGCCACGTTGAAGTCGCCCAGCACCGCGAACGGACCGCCGGAAACCTCCGAAGCGACCAGCGACCGCAGCGCCTCGAGCCACTCCAGCTTGTACGCGTAGTGCGGGTTGTCCGGCTCGCGCCCGTTGGGCACGTACACCGACCACACCCGCACCCCACCGCAGGTGGCGCCCACGGCACGCGCCTCGGCCGCACCCTCGAAAGAGGGCTCGCCCGGCAGCCCGCGCACCACGTCGGACAGCCCCACCCGCGACACGATCCCGACGCCGTTCCAGCGCCCGAGCCCGTACGCCGCCACCTCGTAGCCCAGCGCCTCGACCTCGGCGGCCGGGAACTTCTCCGTCGAGTTCTTCAGCTCCTGCAGGCACAGCACGTCCGGCGCCGTCTGCTCCAGGAACTCCAGCACGCGCGGCAGGCGGGGGACGATGGAGTTCACGTTCCAGGTGGCGATCCGCATGCCCGCGAGCATCCCACACCCCACCGACAACTTCGGGGCGGCGCGAGAACCGCGCCGCCCCGAAGGAACGTCAGACGCCCGCGGTCGTCCGGATCCAGGACCGGCTCGACGCCACGCTCGCGTAGTTGTTCGTGCCGCGCGTGTTCGTCCCGCTCTGGTTCTGGACCGTCGACGCGACGCCGACCTGGACGCCACCCGACACCTGGGGCCCGCCCGAGTCGCCCTTCCACGCCGAGCCGTTGATCCCGACGCTCTGGATCGCGCGGCCGCCGTACGCGTCCGACGACCGGCCGGTCACCTGGACGTTCGCCGTCTTCAGCGCCGACGCCGGCGGGCCGGTCGGGGTCGTGCGGCCCCAGCCGTAGAGCTGGTTGGTGCTGCCCGTCGACGGGTCGGCGCCGCCCAGCGTGATCGGCGCCGCGCTGGTCGCCGAGGCGAGGTGCAGCAGGGCGATGTCGCCGTTCGGGGACTCGTACTTCCCGTCGACCGCGATCTGCGTGCCGGAGAACAGCGTGTTGCTGCCGACCTTGACGTGCATGCCCGAGCCGTCCTGGTCGAGGCAGTGCACCGCCGTCATCACCCAGCGCGCGGCGACGACCGTGCCCGAGCAGTTGAAGCCCTGGAAGTCGCGGCCGGGGGTGTTGACGTAGACCTGGGCACCCCAGGAGACGGCCGGGGCGGTGGTGCCGCCGACGATGTTCGGCTGGACGCCGGCCGAAGCGACGGCGCCACCCGCGAGGGTCAGCGCGACGGCGGCCGTGCACGCGGCGCCGAGGATACGAAGAGAGCTCACGGAGGTGATCCTTTCGGACGGGGCCCGATCGGGCCGGTCGGAAAGTAACCACCGCCTCATCCCGGGCGACACCTACCGAAGTCGGAACCGGACTAACACCCTACTTCCGGCGGGGCACTCGGGGGCGTGCGAGAACTGTCGGTGCCGACCCATAGTCTTGGGAGGTGGCTGACCCGACCACCTACCGACCCGCTCCGGGAAGCATCCCGGAGGCCCCTGGCGTGTACAAGTTCCGCGACGCGACCAAGCGGGTCATCTACGTCGGCAAGGCGAAAAGCCTGCGCAGCAGGCTGAACTCCTACTTCGCCGACCTCTCCGGCCTGCACCCGCGCACCCGGCAGATGGTCACGACGGCCGCGAGCGTCGAGTGGACCGTCGTCACCACCGAGGTCGAAGCGCTCCAGCTCGAGTACAACTGGATCAAGGAGTTCGACCCGCGGTTCAACGTCCGCTACCGCGACGACAAGAGCTACCCGATGCTCGCGGTGACGCTGACCGAGGAGTTCCCCCGCCTGCACGTCTACCGCGGCGCCCGCAAGAAGGGCGTCCGGTACTTCGGGCCGTACGCGCACGCGTGGGCCATCCGCGAGACCCTCGACCTGCTGCTGCGCGTCTTCCCGGCCCGCACCTGCTCGGCCGGCGTCTTCCGGCGGCACGGCCAGATCGGCCGGCCGTGCCTGCTCGGCTACATCGACAAGTGCTCGGCGCCGTGCGTCGGCCGCGTCTCGGCCGACGAGCACCGCGCCATCGTCGAGGACTTCTGCGACTTCCTCGCCGGCAAGACCGACGTCATGATCAAGCGCCTCGAGAACGAGATGGCCGCCGCCTCCGAAGAGCTCGAGTTCGAGCGCGCCGCCCGCCTGCGCGACGACCTCGGCGCGCTCCGGCGGGCCATGGAGAAGCAGGCCGTGGTCCTCGGCGACGGTACGGACGCCGACGTCGTCGCGTTCGCCCACGACGACCTCGAAGCCGCGGTCCAGGTCTTCCACGTGCGCGGCGGCCGGGTCCGCGGCCAGCGCGGCTGGGTCATCGACAAGGCCGAGGAGATGGACGTCCCGGCACTGGTCGACCACTTCCTCACCCAGTTCTACGGCGACGAGGCCGACCTGGACGCCCGTGACGACGTCGACGCGGGGCCGGTGGTCCCGCGCGAGGTGCTGGTCCCGGAGCTGCCCGCGGACGCCGACGCGGTCACGGAGTGGCTCACCGGGCTGCGGGGCTCGCGGGTCCAGCTGCGCGTGCCGCAGCGCGGGGACAAGAAGGCCCTCGCCGAGACCGTGCAGCGCAACGCGGGGGAGGCGTTCACCCAGCACAAGCTGCGCCGCGCCGGCGACCTCACGGCGCGCTCGGCGGCGCTCACCGAGCTGCAGGAGTTCCTGGCGCTGGACACCGCGCCGCTGCGCATCGAGTGCATCGACATCAGCCACATCCAGGGCAGCGACGTCGTGGCGTCGCTCGTCGTCTTCGAGGACGGGCTCGCGCGCAAGTCCGAGTACCGGCGCTTCGCCCTGCGCGAGGCGGCCGAAGAGGGCGACGTCGCCTCGATCGCCGAGGTCGTGCGCCGGCGGTTCTCCCGCTACCTGAAGGAAACCGCCGAAGGTGCGGCCGAAGACTCGTCCAAGCCGGGCCTCGACCCGGAGACCGGCCGGCCGAAGAAGTTCGCCTATCCGCCGAACCTCCTGGTCGTCGACGGCGCGGGCCCGCAGGCCACCGCCGCCGCGGACGTGCTGGCCGAGCTCGGCATCACCGACATCTCCGTGATCGGGCTGGCGAAGCGGCTCGAAGAGGTGTGGCTGCCCGCCGACCCCGACCCGGTGATCCTGCCGCGGACGTCGGAGGGGCTGTACCTGCTCCAGCGGCTGCGCGACGAGGCCCACCGGTTCGCCATCACCTACCACCGCGAGAAGCGCTCCAAGCGGCTGCAGGCGTCCGAATTGGACAGTGTGCCCGGGCTGGGGCAGGCTCGCCGTACCGCCCTGATCAAGCACTTCGGCTCGGTGAAGAGGCTCAAGCAGGCCAGGATCGAAGAGATCGAGGCGGTGCCCGGCTTCGGCAGGCGCACCGCGGAGGCCGTGGTCGCCGCGCTGGCCGGGGAGTCCGGCGCGAGCAACGGCACGCAAGCAGGGGAGTAGGGAAACACAGTGAGTGCGCAAGAGGAGATCCGCGGGTCCGGCATGGAGGTCGCGGTCGTGTCCGGTCTGTCCGGGGCGGGCCGCAGCACCGCGGCCAAGTGCCTTGAGGACCTGGGCTGGTTCGTCGTCGACAACCTGCCCCCGGAGCTGATCGCCACCATGGTCGAGCTGGGCGCGCAGGCGCGCGGCGCGATCACGAAGGTGGCCGTCGTCATGGACGTGCGCTCGCGCGCGTTCACCGACGACCTGGCCTCGGTCATCAAGGACCTGGACGCCCGGGGCTACAAGCCGCGCGTGCTGTTCCTGGAGGCGACCGACGCGGTGCTGGTCCGGCGCTTCGAGGCCGTCCGGCGCGGCCACCCGATGCAGGGTGACGGCCGGCTCGCCGACGGCATCACCGCGGAGCGGACGCTGCTGGAGCCGCTGCGCGAAGAGGCCGACCTGGTGCTCGACACCTCGTCGCTGTCGGTGCACGACCTGCGCGCCAAGATCGAGGACGCGTTCGGGTCGGAGGCGAGCACCCAGACCCGGGTCACCGTGCTGTCGTTCGGCTACAAGTACGGCCTGCCGATGGACGCCGACCTGGTGATGGACGTCCGGTTCCTGCCGAACCCGTTCTGGATCCCGGAGCTGCGCGAACACACGGGCCTCGACGGTGAGGTCCGCAACTACGTCCTCTCGCAGGAGGGCGCCGAGGAGTTCCTCGACCGCTACCACCAGCTGCTGCGGCTGATCGGCGCCGGCTACAAGCGCGAGGGCAAGCGGTACCTGACGCTCGCCGTCGGCTGCACCGGCGGCAAGCACCGCAGCGTGGCGCTGTCCGTGGAGCTCGCCCAGCGTCTGTCCAAAGAGGACGGTATGGCCGTGAAGGTGGTGCACCGCGACCTTGGTCGTGAATAACGTGCGGGCGGTCGCCCTCGGGGGCGGCCACGGGCTGCACGCCACGTTGTCCGCGGTGCGGCGGGTGACCCCCGACGTCACCGCGATCGTCACCGTGGCCGACGACGGCGGATCGTCCGGCCGGCTGCGGCGCGAGCTCGGGCTGCTGCCGCCGGGCGACCTCCGGCAGGCCTTCGCCGCGTTCGCCGCGGAAGACGGCGGCACGCTGTGGGCCGAGGTGTTCCAGCACCGCTTCGGCGGCGACGGCGCGCTGGCCGGGCACGCGGTGGGGAACCTGCTGCTGGCCGGGCTGTTCGAGGTGCTCGGCGACCCGGTCGCCGCGCTCGACGAGGCCTGCCGCCTGATGGGCGTCTCGGGCCGAGTACTGCCGATGTCGCCGGAGCCCCTGGAGATCGTCGGCCAGGTCAGCGGCCTCGACAGCGAGGACCCGGCGGCGCTGCGCACCATCCGCGGGCAGGTCGCGGTGGCGTCGACGCCGGGGCAGGTCCAGCGCGTCAGCCTGCACTCGCCCGGGCACTCGGGGCGGCCGCCGCAGGCGTGCGAGGAAGCGGTGGAGGCGGTGCTGAACGCCGACGTCGTCTTCCTCGGCCCGGGCTCCTGGTTCACGAGCGTCCTCCCGCACCTGCTGGTTCCCGGCCTGCACGACGCGCTCGTGAAAACCGCCGCGACGAAGGTGCTGGTGCTCAACCTTGTCCCCCAGCCGGGGGAAACCGCGGGGTTCTCGCCGGAGCGGCACCTGGACGTACTCTTCGAGCACGCGCCCGATCTGCGGGTCGACGCCGTGATCGCGGACCGCGATTCCGTCCCCGACCCGGCAAATCTCCGGCGCGCGGCGGAACGGCTCGGCGGGCGCGCCCACCTGGGGGCGGTGGGCGACCCGGAAGTGGCGGGACGGCATGATCCTGATGCGCTCGCGCGATGCATGCGGGAGGCTCTCGGTCTCGGCAGGGGCGGGGAGCACGGGGGAGGAGCGAAAGGCAGGGAGGGGCAGTAATGGCGATGACCGCCGCGGTGAAGGACGAGCTGAGCCGGCTGGAGATCACGAAGATCGGGCCGCGCCGGGCGGAGGTCGCGTCGCTGCTTCGCTTCGCCGGCGGCCTGCACATCGTGGCCGGCCGCGTGGTCGTGGAAGCGGAGCTGGACACGGGCTCGGTCGCGCGACGGCTGCGCAAGGAGATCCACGAGCTGTACGGCCACCATTCGGACGTCCACGTCATCACGGCCAGCGGCGGGCTGCGCAAGGGCACCCGGTACGTCGTGCGCGTGGTCAAGGACGGTGAGGGCCTGGCCCGCCAGACCGGGCTGATCGACCAGCGCGGCCGTCCGGTGCGCGGGCTGCCCGCGGCCGTGGTGTCCGGGGGAGTGGCCGACGCCGAGGCAGCGTGGCGAGGCGCGTTCCTCGCGCACGGCTCCCTGACGGAACCGGGCCGCTCGTCGTCGCTCGAAGTGACCTGCCCGGGCCCGGAGGCGGCGCTGGCGCTCGTCGGCGCGGCGCGGCGGATGGGCATCCAGGCGAAGTCGCGCGAGGTCCGCGGCGCCGACCGCGTGGTGGTCCGCGACGGCGACGCGATCGGCGCGCTGCTGACCCGCCTGGGCGCGCACACGAGCGTCCTGCAGTGGGAGGAGCGGCGCATGCGCCGCGAGGTCCGCGCGACGGCGAACCGCCTGGCCAACTTCGACGACGCGAACCTGCGCCGCTCGGCCCGCGCCGCGGTGGCGGCGGCGGCCCGGGTGGAGCGAGCACTGGAGATCCTCGGCGACACGGCCCCGGACCACCTCCTGGCGGCGGGCAAGCTGCGCCTGTCGAACCGGCAGGCGTCCCTGGAGGAGCTGGGCCAGCTGTCGGACCCGCAGATGACGAAGGACGCGGTGGCCGGCCGCATCCGCCGCCTGCTGGCGATGGCGGACAAGCGCGCCAAGGACCTGAACATCCCGGACACGGAGTCCGCGGTCACCCCGGAGATGCTCGAGGAAGAGGAAGACGCCTGACGAGGTCCCGCAGCCAGGGTTCGGCGATCGCGGGTTCGCGGCTCAGCGCATGAGCCAGCTGTGCTCGCACCGCCGGTGAGCGGCCGGCCTCGACGATCGCGACCGCTTCGGCGAGGGCTCGCCGGGTGCGGTGGTCGTGGCCGGGGGAGCGCACGTCTCCGGCCGCCCACGAGAAGCGCCCGAACGACCGGGTGAGCTTCTGCTGGTGGTCCGCGAGGTAGCCGAACAAGGTGGGCTCGACGGACACGTTCCGGATCGTCACCTCGTGTGCCCAGGCGGTGTGCTGCTGCCACCGCCGGGTGTTCGGGCTGGTGTGCGTCCGCCGGGTCAGGCCGGTGATCCGGAGCCGGCGGCGGATCGCGGGCCAGTCCGCCCGCTCGTCGGCGGCCCAGTCGCGCAGGATGTCCAGCAGCTGTTCGAACGTCCGCCCGGACGACACCACGTCGACGAGGACGATCGGCTTCGCGCCGCGGGCGAGCAGGTCCGGCGCGAGACCGTGCGCGGCGAGGTTCGCCCGCAGCTGCGCGACCTCGGTCGCGGCGAGGCCGCCCCACAGGCCGCCCACGAGCCCGGTGGAGAGCGGCAGCAGGTGCAGCCGGCCCGGGTCGGGCAGCGCGCCGCCGAGCAGGTCGAACACGGAGTCGCCGGACCGGCCGACGAAGTACAGCTCACCATCCCCGGACCGCGCGAGCACCTTCGCGGCGCAGTCGGCGAGGTCGTCGAGGAACCACAGGCCGGGCTCGGGCACGCCGTCCAGAAGGGACCCGAGGTGGTCCGGGCGTACGAGGTCCCAGCGGAACGGCCGGACCGGCTCGATCACGGTTTCTCCCTCGGTCTCGCCGGGTTCGGCGGTGGTGAGCCTAAGGGAGCCGGCCCTGCTGGTCAGCCGGTTTTCGGTCGGTGCGGTTAACGGGATCGGTGCCGTCCGGCCCAACTCGTAACACCCCGGTAGCGCGGGGGAGTGGTCGCCGAAACGCGGCGCGTCGAACCTCGGTCGGGAGGGAGTACGCCGAACGAGGGAAGGGGAACGCATGCGCACGAGCCGGAACAGCAATGACCGCGCGCAGCTGCAGGTGTCGCCGGAGGTCGGCACCTGGCTCGCCCGGCGCAGCAGCAGGGCCGACGACTGGACCGCGGACCAGCTGGTCGAGGCCAAACGCGGCACGACCGTCTCGGTGGTCATCCCCGCGCGCAACGAGGAAACGACGGTCGGCGCGATCGTCACCGCCATCCGCGAAGAACTCTGCGAACACCACCGGCTCGTCGACGAGATCCTGGTCGTCGACAGCCACTCGACCGACGCCACCGCCGAGGTGGCCGCCGCGGCCGGCGCGCGGGTCGTCGCGCAGGACGCCGTGTTCCCGGCCCTGGACGGTCTGCAGGGCAAGGGCGAGGCCCTGTGGAAGGGCGTCGCGGCGACGACCGGCGACCTCGTGGTCTTCGTCGACGGCGATCTCTACGACTTCACCACCGACTACGTCACCGGGCTGCTCGGCCCGCTGCTCACCGACCCGTCGGTGGCCTACGTCAAGGGCTTCTACCACCGCCCGCTCAACGGCGCGGCGGGCAGCGAGCCCGAGGGTGGCGGCCGCGTCACCGAGCTCGTCGCGCGGCCGCTGATCAACATGTTCTGGCCCGAGCTGTCGGGCTTCGTCCAGCCGCTGGCGGGCGAGTACGCGGGCCGGCGCGAGGTGCTCGAGAGCATCCCGTTCGTCGTGAACTACGGCGTCGAGATCGGCCACCTGATCGACCTGCTGGAACTGCGCGGCCTGGACGCGCTCGCCCAGGTCGACCTGGGCCACCGCGTGCACCGCCACCAGAGCACGCAGGCACTGGGCCGGATGTCGGGGCAGATCATGCAAACCCTGTTCGACCGCCTGGAACGCTACGGCCGCCTGGTGACGGCCATCCCGCCGGCGACGATCCTGGCCCAGTTCCAGCGCGGCACGTCCGCGGACGGCGTCGAGCGGGAACTGGTGCTGACGGACCTGACGTCCCCGCAGCGCCCGCCACTGGCGAGCCTGCCGGTGACACTGCGCCCGGAGAACGAGCTGGACCTGCAGGACACCGCGTAGCGAGGTCTGGTGGTCGCCCGCCGCGGGAACCCTCGCGGCGGGCGATCGCCACGCCGGCGCCGTCAGCAGTACGCGTGGTCCGTGCGCTCCGGCTGGTGCCGAATGGTCGTCTCGATGTGCAGGGCGTCGTAGGAGGCTTGCCAGGCCGCCGAGTCCACGAATTCCCGGATCTTCGTGGTGAACTGGATGCACGCCTTCGAGTCGCTCTTGCGCATGCCCACGCCGTAGAACTCCTTCGGGTTGACCAGGGAACCGTTTTCCCAGTAGGCGGGGTCGACCTTGGCCTTCTTGAAGTTGGCGACGGAGAGGAGGATCGCTTCGTCGGTCTCCACGGCGTCGAACTGCCGGTCGTCGATGTCGAGGAAGGGGTCCAGGCACTCGGCGAGGGTGTCCTTCGCCCGGGCGCCGAGCTTGTCCGCGGCCGTGGTCCCCTTGGTCACGCAGGTGTGCTCGGAGTCGAGCAGCCTGGTCTGGCCGGTGATGGCCGCGAGCTTGTCGCGGTCGACCATCTGACCCGACCGGTCGACGAAGTAGGGCCCGGCGAAGTCGATGAGGTCCCGGCGGTTCTTCGTGGGGTCGGTCGTGCTGGTCCCGTCCATCGAGTAGTTCGCGATGACCAGGTCGACGTCGCCGCGCAGCAGGGCGCCTTCCCGGTCGTACGGGGTGAGCGCCACCGGCACGACCGTGAAGTGGAACTGCTCGGCGAGGTAGTCCGCCAGGTCGACGTCGAACCCCTTCGGGTCGGTGCCCGGGTAGCTCCACCCCGGGATCTCGCCGTTGAACCCGACCCGCAGGGTCTTGCCGGCGACGGGCCACAGTTCGGGTCCGGAGACGGCGACCAGGGGCGCGGCCGACGGCCGGGCCGCGGCGGTCGGCGTGGGGTCGGGGGCCGAGCCGGGGTGCAAGGTGATCGCCGCGGTGGTCGTGGCCGCCGCGATCGCCAGCACCGCCGAAGTCAGGGCGAGTGAGCGTTTGTGCATTCGTGTCAGTCTTTCTCGGGAGGAGTGGAGACCACGGCGACCGCGATCGCGGTGGCGTAGCCGAGCAGCCCGAGCGGGGCCGCCACCGCGCCCGCGAGCCCGGCGGACAGGCCGGTCAACCACAGGACCGTGCCCGCGACGAGCGCCAGGACCACCGCCGACGCGCCCAGCCACGGGTCGGCCAGCGCCCGGCGTACGCGCCCGGGGCGCTTCGGCTCGTCGTCCGCGCCCGGGGCGTCCTCCCAAGCGCGGATGAGGTCGTAGAGGCGCCCGGCCTCCTGCGAGACGATCTTGCTGTCGTGGTCGAGGAACCGCAGGACCTCCGACCGGACCCGGTCGCGCACCGAGCGGGTGCCCTGGCCGTAGAGGTCTTCCAGGCGCCGCAGGCCGCGCACGATGATCGTGTTGACGTCGCTGCCCAGGTCGGTGACGACGTCGGGCGCCAGGTCGCGCGCGATGAGCGCGGCCCGGTTGCGGACCACGGCCTTCTGGTCGACCGTCTTGGTCGCGGTGTGGTCCGGCTCCGGGTACCCGGCCGCCAGCAGGGCCTGGCGCAGCCGGGGGAAGATCCGGGGCAGCGAAAGTTCGGGCGACGGGTCGTCGATGCCGTTGGTCAGCAGGTCGATGAGGACGCCCGTGAACGCGGTGTGCCGGGCTCCGGCCGGGGCGACGGCGTGGATGTTGCTGCCGGCCGAGGCCAGCACGTACGAGCCGGAGATGACGAACGCCTCCCCGTCCGCCTTGCCCATCGCTTCGGCCAGTGCCCGGCCGCTGAAGCAGGTGTCGATGATGATCATCCGGCACGCCGCCTGGCTGTCCCGGACGATCCGGCGGATGTCGGAGTACGGCAGCGCGTGGTTCCACCAGAAGTCTTCGCCGAGGTCGTCCGTGCTCGGCAGGGGCAGGTGAAGCTCGCTGCTCGACAGTTCCTTGGGCGCGGCGTGCCCGCTGAGGTAGACCAGCAGGACGTCGGTGGCCCGCGCCGCGGCGGCGCGGACCGCCCGCAGGATCGCGTTGCGGTCGTCCTCGTCCAGCACCGGCGTGCAGTTCTCCGCGAGGAAACCGCCGTACTGCTCGTCGGTGAGCACGGCCGCGAGGTCCGCGACGTTGTTGGCCACGGCCGGCAATGGCTGTTCGGCGAACGAGCCCGAGTACGTGGTCGTGCCGATGAGGACGGCGTGCGAGGACTCAGGAACGGGAAGGCGCATCGGCGTTCTCGCTGATGGTCACCGACCGGTGCGCCAGGAGGGTCTCGGCCAGCGCGGCCGGCTCGGTGGCGCGGGTGAGGCGGACGTGCACCTCTCGGCCGTCTTCGGTGGTGTAGGAGAGAAGCAGGTCACCCTTCCGCAGCCGGTCGCGTTCGACCAGGTACCCGCAGACCGACCGCGCCAGGACGGGCACCGCGGCGACCGCCGCCGCGACCACCACGTCCCAGCCCATGGTTTCGGGGGTCGCCCGGCCGGACGTCGTCCGGAGCCGGCCGCGCAGATCCTCTTCCAGGGCCAGCCATCCCGGGAGATCGTCGGGGCCGGTACTGCCTTCGAAGGTGATGGCGATCGTCACTGTGCTCCCGGTTGCCGTCTCGTCGGAGCCCGCCGTGGGCCCGGCGGGTCGCACCTCCTCCAGTCGGACAGCCGGTCACCGTGTTACACCCGGGTGGTCACTCGGCGTTCGCGAGCGCGCGGGTCCCGGCGGGCTGCCACCCGGGCGGGCCGAGCAGGTAGCCCGCGCGCTCGCGCCACGTCCGGGCCGCGCGGAGGTCGCGCAGGATCGAGCCGTACTCGTGGAAGCCGACCCGGAGCAGGTTGTACGTCTCGATGTTCTTCGTCAGCCCGTAGGTGGGGCGCTTGCCTTCGGGCACGAAGCTGCCGAACAGCCGGTCCCACACGATGAAGATCCCGCCGTAGTTCGCGTCGAGGTACTCGGCGTCGCTGCCGTGGTGGACGCGGTGGTGGGACGGGGTGTTGAAGACGTACTCGAACCAGCGCGGCAGCTTCCCGATCTTCTCGGTGTGCACGAAGAACTGGTAGACGAGGTCGATCGAGAGCCCGGTCAGGATCATCCACGGCGGGATCCCGCACAGCGCCAGCACCGACCAGAACGGCAGCTGGAAGTACGGGGTCCACTTCTGGCGCAGCGCTGTCGAGAAGTTGTAGTGCTCGCTGGAGTGGTGCACCTGGTGCCCGGCCCACAGCAGCCGCACGCGGTGGCTGGCGCGGTGGTAGGCGTAGAAGACCAGCTCCTGGCCGAGCAGCATGAGCACCCACGTCCACCAGTCGCGCGGGTCGAGCTTGACCGGCGCGAGCTCGAACAGCGCGGCGAACACGAAGAGCATCACCAGCCGGAACAGCGCGTTGACGCCGACCGCGACGGTGCCCATCAGCATGCTCGTGCGGGTGTCGGCCGGGCTGTAGCCGAGGACGTTGTCGTCGTGCCCGAGCACGTGCACCGCGACGATCTCGATCGCCACGAACAGCACGAACACCGGGATCGCGAACAGCACGGGGTCGCGCAGGTGCGCCAGGAACTCGGCCACGTCGTCTCCTTTGATCTGACCTGACGGTAACTTACCCCAGAGTCACTTTACGCACGGTAGGCTCTCCGGCGTGACGGAGTCAAGGGCGGTCGGGACCAAGGGGATGCCCCGCGAAGAGCGCGAGGCCCAGCTCGTCGTGGCCGGCACCGAGGAGTTCGGCCGGGCGGGCTACGCGGGCGCGTCGATGGTCGAGATCGCGCGCCGGGTCGGAGTCACGAAGCCGTTGCTGTACCAGTACTTCGGCTCGAAGGACGGCCTCTACCTGGCCTGCCTGCACCGCGCGGGCGACCGCCTCACCGAGGGCGTCGCGACGACCATGGCGGCCGGCGGCGACCCCGACCAGATGCCGCTGAAGGTGCTTTCGGCGATCTTCACGACGTTCGACCACGACCGGTACGCGTGGCGCCTGCTGCGCGACGCGACGGTGCCGGCGACGGGCGGCATCGCGACCGCGGCGGCGGACTACCGGCGGCGCCTGGACGCGTTCGCCCTGCTCGGCGCGACGCAGCTGATGACGTCGCGCGGGCTCGCCGACCCCGTCGACATCGAAGCCATCGCGCAGGTCTGGACGGGCGTGGTCGACTCGCTGATCAGCTGGTGGATCGACCGTCCGGACGAAGACGCCGTGGCGATGACTTCCCGGTGTGCGCGCATCATGGAGGGCCTGTTCGGCTGGTGACCCTGGCGGGGGTCGTCGACAATTGCCGTTTGCGGCTTTTGTCCGTTGTTCATGACACGCAGAGTGGTATTCCCCGACGGGTTTCCCGAACGGCGTAGCGAAACCGATTCGGTTCGCGATTAATCAGGGAAGCCATCCCGTCGAGAGGTGTCCCATGCCCGAGCCCGCCGTCCCTGTCCCGGCCGATCCACGCCTGGCCGCGCGGTTCACCGAGGATCTGCTCGACGGTTGCCGGGTCCTGGCGAAGGACTACGGATACCGGCCGGCCCAGTTCGAACGGATGGTCCGCGAGCACGGCGGCGTCGAGGCGGCGCGGCTGCTGCTGCGCGGCGCCGGCACCGCGGGCGGGTTCACCGTGCTCTGGGAGAAGAACCAGCTCGGCCGCAGCTCCGAGGCGACCATGCTCCGCACGGAGTACGCCGACCTGTTCACCCCCGACGAGCTCCTGCTGGCCCGTCGGCGGCTTGAGGAACACGGCTTCGACGTCGACGCCCACCTGCGCAGCGTCGCCGAACAGGGGTGAGGGCGGCAGGGGTGACCGGCGCCGCTCCGGTCACCCCTGCCGCGGCTTCTAGGCCGCAGCCGCGCTGGACTTGCCGCGCAGCACCACGCTGGCCGTCGACGCGCCCTTGATCGCCGTCTCCACCTGGGCCATCGTCGAAGACGAGCTCAGGCCGGGGACCGTCGCGGTGTTCAGGGCGTAGAGCGTGAACGTGTACGGGTGGCTGGAGCCGCCCGGGCAGGGGCCGAAGAACTTCTGCGCGTTCGCCCCGCTGCCCATCGCCTTCTGCTTGGCGCCACCCTGGTTCGGCACGGTGTAGCCCGCCCCGAGACCCTCCGGCAGCGACTTCGTGGCCGCCGGGACGTCCCAGATCGCCCAGTGCAGCTTGTTGCCGCTGTTGGCGACGTCGGCGAACACGATGGCGTAGGCCTTCGCGCCCGTGGACTCGCCCCACGCGAGCGGCGGCGACGGGTCCTGGCCCGCCGTGCCGTCCCCGGCGCAGGTGTACTTGTCCGGGATGGTGGCGTTGTCGGCGAAGGCGGAGCTGGTCAGCTTGAAGCCACCCGGCGTGGTCCCGCCGGGGAACTTCAGCCGCACGATCACGTTGTCCAGCACCGACGGCGTGCCGCCGTTCTTGTCGTTGTTCGTCGACGTCAGCCACAGCCCGCCGTCCGGGGACTTCGTGACCGAGCGCAGCCGGCCCCAGCGGCCGGAGAACAGGGTCGACACGGTGCCGACGCCGGTGCCCGCCGCGTTGATCTGCGTCGCGAACATCTGCTCGCCGGTGACGCCGGCGATGTAGATCCAGTCGTTGACGATCTCGACGCCCGACGGCCCGGCCTGCGACGTCGACCACGTCTTCTTCGGGGCGATGAAGCCGCTGCAGCTGCCCTGCGTGCCCTCGCAGCTCGGCCAGCCGAAGTTGCCGCCCTTCTGGATCAGGTTGAGCTCGTCCTGGCTGCTCTCGCCGAACTCCGCCGCCCACAGCTGGCCGCGGGAGTCCCAGGCCAGGCCCTGCGGGTTGCGGTGGCCGTAGCTCCAGACGTACCGGGCGTTGCCGCCGGTGGCGTAGAACGGGTTGTCGCTCGGCGCCGAACCGTCCGGATTGAGCCGGAGGATCTTCCCGTTGAGCGAGCTCTTGTTCTGCGCGTTGTCACTGTTCTTCGCGTCGCCGACGGTGGCGTACAGCTTGCCGTCCGGACCGAACTTGATCCGCCCGCCGTTGTGGTAGCGGTTCTTCGCGATCCCGGTCAGCACCGGTGTCGACGTCGAGGAGAGCGTGGTGCCGTCGTAGGTCATCTTCACGATCCGGTTGTCGCCGGACGCCGTGTGGTACAGGTAGATCGCGTGGTCGGTGGACCAGTTCGGCGAGATCGCCAGGCCCAGCAG
Source organism: Amycolatopsis sp. NPDC005961 (assembly GCF_040629235.1). NCBI lineage: Bacteria > Bacillati > Actinomycetota > Actinomycetes > Pseudonocardiales > Pseudonocardiaceae > Amycolatopsis > Amycolatopsis sp. NPDC005961. The sequence continues at coordinate 107,035 of NZ_JBEXVF010000010.1, forward strand.
ACCGCCTTCGCCGTTGGTGCCGACCGCGCCCGGCACCTTGCCCAGCGTGGTCTTCTGGCCGGACGGCGTCACCAGCAGGACCTCGAACCGGTCCCGCTCGGTCACCAGCGCGTTGCCGTTCGGCAGGAAGTCCACCGCCCAGCCGAGGTCGACCTTCGCGATGTCCTTGTCGTACTCCGGGATGCCCCCTGCGCCGCCCGGAGCGGACGTCTTGGCGGTGACCGCGTTGCTCGCCGCGGAGCTGTTGCCGTCGGGGTCGCGCGCCTTGACGGTGAAGGTGTAGGAGGTGCTCGGGTTCAGGTTCGTCACGGTCGTGCCGAGCGACGTCGTGGTCGCGACCTTCGTGGCGCCCTGGAAGACGTCGTACCCGGCGACCGTGCCGCCGTTGTCGGTGGAAGCGTTCCACGCCAGGGAAACGCTGTTCGCGGTGACGCCGGTGGAGCGCAGGTTGCCCGGCACGCTCGGCGGGGTGGTGTCGTCGCTCGGCGGCGTGGTGAAGGTGACCACGTTGCTCTGCTGCGACGGGTTGCCCGCCGCGTCGAACGCGCCGACCGAGATGTCGTAGGCGGTGTTCGGGGTCAGGTTGGTCACCGTCGCCGACGTCGTGTTCCCGTCGACGGTCTTGAGGATGTTGCCACCGCGGTTGATCTCGTAGCGCACGACGCCGACGTTGTCGGTCGCGGCGGTCCAGGAGAACGTCGCGGCGGTGGGGAGGATGTCGCTCGCCTTGAGGTTCGACGGCGGCGTCGGCGGTTCGCCGTCGGTCGGCGCGACGAAGGTGTCGGTCAGCTTGTCGGCGTTCGGGCCGCCGTTCGCGGTGGTCGCCGTGGTGCGGATCTTGTTGACCCCGGCGGTCAGCTGCACGCTCGCGGTGGCGGTCTTCCACGTCGTCCACGCGCCGGTGCCGGGGAAGTCGACGGTGCCCTTGTCGCCGCCGTCGACGACCAGCTTCACGGGCCGGTTGTCGGCGGTTCCGTTGGCGTAGCGGAAGGTCAGGGTGTGCGTGCCCGCCTGCGCGGCGTTCACGGAGTATTCGACGTAGCTGCCGACGACGTTGTCGAAGTTGACGAACCCGGTACCGGAGTAGCCGGCGTGGTTCGACTCGACGACGCCCTGGGAAATGACGGCGCTCTCGGACTCGTAGTCGGTATCGGCAGCGAAAGCGCTTACCGGACTGAGCGCGGTGAGGCCGAGCGCCGCGACGGCGGTACCGGCCAGTACCACGCGCCACGGTGGACGGGGTGCCACTGGGAGCCTCCTGCGTGGGTCGGGGGACAGGGGGTGACCGGGGCGGAACTGGTCGGCGGACCACCGGAATCGGACCTAATAGTTAGGAAAGTTTCCTATCTATAGGAGGGATCTCACACCCTTCGAGCGGGCCGTGTCAATACTCGACACGGGCGCTCACCCTTGGTGAAGAAGGGTTTCCCGCTCAGCGGTGCCTTGTCCGTCCGGTGGAGCCGGAGCCGGAGCCGGAGCGTCAGCCGACCGTCGCGGCGGTTTCGCCCGCCCAGTCGCGCGGTACGAGGAACGCCGCCAGCTCCGCTTCCGGGCTCCCCGGCTCCGGCGTGAACCCGGACTCCCACCGTGCCATCGGCGGCAGTGCCAGCAGGATCGCCTCGGCGTCGGCGCGCCCGGCGGACGCGGCGCGGAAGAGCGCGGCTTCGACGTACCGGCCGCGGCGGTGGAGCTGCCACTGCCGCTCGCGGTCGCCGTGCGGCAGGTCCCGCCGCCGTCGCACGATCGGTAGGTACGCGGGGGCGATCGTGGCGATGCCCGCCGCCGTGAACGCCGCTCCGCGCCGCCAGCCGTGCGGGCCGGCCGGGCGCAGGTGGTCGAAGGCGATGCCGCCGAGCCCGTGCGGCTCGTCGCGGTGCGGCAGCCGGAACCGGTCGTCGGCGGTGCGCTTCGCCTGCGCGTGGAAGGCCGGGTCGAGTGTGTCGCAGTGCTGCTTGAGCACCCGGTGGAAGTGCGCCGCGTCCTCGGCGAAGCCGTAGCACGGGAGGAGCTCCACGGTGCCGCCGAACCACCAGGTGTCCTCGGACTCGCAGTACCGGAAGTGCGCCTGGAACCCGGGAACGTACGGGCTGCGCGGGTGGACCACGACCGACAGCCCGCTGGTGAAGAACCCGCCGTCGTCCGCGGTCGTCACGCTGATCCCGGCGCGCTCGAAGACGTCGCCGTCTTCCAGCAGGCTCGCGCGGCCCCGGCCGAACCGGGCTCCGCCGTCGAGGCGTTCCAGCTCCGCGACCAGCTCGCGCCGGCCGGAGCTCATGATCGCCTTGACGGCGTCACGTCTGCTGTCCTCACCCGAAAGCATGACCCCCACCCCCGCGGGCGAGGATACCGCGAAAACGAGGTCAGCCGGCGATTTCGGCCCGCGCGATCACCTTGGTGATCTTCGCCCGGACCAGCGACTCCTCGGGGACGGCGTTGCGCTTGCCGTACTCCTCGGCGCGCTCGGCGCCCATGTACCGGCCGCCCAGCCTGGTCGCCCAGGCGAGCATCTCGTCGTAGTCGTGGGTCAGCCGCGCCTCGGCGGTGAACTGGATGTAGGAGTACGGCGGTTCCTGGTCGTCGACGACCAGGGAGATCCGCGGGTCGCGGGCGATCGCCTTGCCCTTGAGGGTGTCGGTGCCGGTGGTGAAGACCAGCTCGTCACCGTCCGGGGTCTCGTCCAGCAGGAACCAGATCGGGGTGACGATCGGGGCGCCGTTGGCCCGCACCAGGCCGAGCTTGCCCGTCCGGGTGCCCTCGGACGCGAACTGCCACCACTCTGAACGGCTCATCTCACGCATGTGAGCGACGTTAGCCCGTCACCCGCGCGTGTGCAGAGGGTGGCCGACTAGCCTGGCCTGCTGTGCGAGACGACGACAGGGCCGCGATGGGACTGGCCGACGAGGGGCTGACGCGCCGGCTCAAGGCGCTGGCCTGCACCGCGCCGCTGCACGACCTGGACGCGCGGAAGGCGAAGCTCGACTGGGCCGACGCCACGATCTACCAGATGGCCGAGATCGCGCTGCACACGATCGACCAGGTCACCATCGCGATGGACTTCGACACCGGCGCCGGCCACGACGAGGTCATCGACCGGCTGCTGCCGTTCATCGCCGCGCAGGCGCCGTCGCGGATGCCCGAAGAGCACGTCCGCGTGGCCAAGTGGGTCCTCGACAACCTGATCAACGTCGGCACCACCGACCGCGGCTTCCGGCGCGTCTACGGCTCGATGGGCCCGGGCGGCTACCAGCGGCGCCAGTTCGACTTCAAGCTGCTCGTCGAACTGGCGGCCCGGGACGGCGAGGTCTACCTGCGCGCGACCGACGAGGCGATCAACGTCCTCGTCGGGGCCCTGGACACCGACGTCGAGTCGGCGCAGATCGCCGCCGAGGTCAAGCTGGAGAACCTCATCAACCGAGGCCGTCTCGCGGACGCCAAGCTGGCCGCCGAGCAGGCCCGCTACCGGACCGTCCAGTACGGCGAGACGCTGCGCGCGAAGCTCGACGCCACCCGCCGCGACGTCCGGTCGGTCGACTGGGAACGCGAGGTCCCGGAGCTGCTCGACAGCGCGTTGAGCCACATCGAGGCCCGGTTCCGCGCCGAGAACGCCATCCTCAAGAACATCACCACCGCCCGCGACGAGACCGAGGACCTCGACCGCAAGCGCCGCGCGGCCGAGCTCGTCGACATCGTCGGCGACTGCATCCGCCGGCACACACGGCTGCAGTCCCGGCTGGCCGACGCGGGCGCGGTGTTCCGCGCGGAGCAGGACCGCCAGCAGTTCTCCGGCCCGCCGCAGCGCGCGACCCTGGATCTGTTCGGGCAGCTTCTCGTTCCCACACTCGGGCTGCCGCTGGCCGACGCCGTCGCGCCGGTCGAGCACTTCTTCCACGCCGCCGCGGGCATTGCCCCGCCAGTCGTGCCGTCGCTGTCTTCGCTCGTTTCGCTCCTGCTGCGCCCGGCTCCCGAGCGCGACCAGCTGGTGGGCGAGATCCCCGAGCCGGAGCTGATGCCCGCCGACATCACCGACAAATTCGGCGACGACGTCTGGCGCCGGGCCGACGAGCTGCTCGACCTGCCCGAGGTGCCCCGGCGGCTGTCCGGCCTGCTCGAAGAGGCCCGCCGCGGCCGCCAGCCCGGCCTCGCCGCCCTGGTCGCGCTCCGCGCGGTCCACGCCTACAGTCCCGGGGTCGGCGCGGCCCGGCGCCAGGGCGACCGCTCGGTGCTGCTGGCCGTCGACGACGGCACCCTGCTCGACGACCCGGAGTTCGGCGGCGCCGACCTCCTGCTGTCCACCGCCGCCGTAGAGCGGGCCGACGAAGAAGAGGAAGTCGCGTAATGGCGCTGTCCCACAGCAGCGTGGACGCCGAGGCCGCGGCCCGGCTGGTCGCGTTCGGCATGCGGCCGAAGCAGCTGCCCGCGCGCGACGTCGTCTACGGCGACCTCGTGCGCCGCTACGGCGAGGACAACGCGTTCAAAGCGCTCACCCACGCCGTCGCCGCCGGGCTCGGGCTGATGGTCCTCGAGGTCAACCAGCAGGCCGGCGCGGTCCTCGCGGCCACCGACGAGTCCGTCTTCGAGATCAAGATGGACTCCTACGCCCGCCAGGCCAAGATCCGCGAGCGGCGCGAGACGGAAAAGGTCCTGCACGGCCTGATCCACCTCGCCACCGCGGCGCTGGGCTACCCGCGCCCGGACGACCTCGCCAACGACACCTACATCGGCCGCGTCAGCGTCGAGCAGGTCGACGCGATGGTCCGCGAAGCCGCCCGCATGCTCGACGAACGCGCCGCGGCGGCCGAGGCCAACAACGACCCGCTGGCCGACGCGCCCGAGCTGGAACAGGCCTGGCGCGCCTACACCCGGCGTCCCGCGGCGGCCGCCACGAAGGACGGCCGTCTCGCCGCCGACACCACCCGCGGCATGGTCTCCCGCGCCCTGCGCTTCCTCGCCGACCAGGGCTTCCTGGTCCCGGTGAGCGACGAGCAGGGCGGCACCTACCGGACCACGCCGCGCTACCAGATCCAGGTCCGCGAGCTCGCCGCGGACGCCGCCTTCGACGACCTGCTCGCGCTGGACGTCGTGGCCGTCGCGAACTCCTGGGGCACGCTGCGCGCGACGTCGTCGGACACGCTGTAGAGGGGAATCGATGTACGAGCTTTCGCGGGTCCGCCTGCATTCCGTGGGCCCGGCGGGTGCCCGCTACCAGGACGTCGTGCTCGACTTCAGCGGCGTCGGCGCCAAGATCACCGCACCCCAGCAGGACGCGCTGTTCAGCGCCGGCATCCACGCGACCGGCCCGGCCGAGCTGCGCCGCCCGTCGCCGGCCAGCGTGCTGTTCCTGGAGAACGGCGGCGGCAAGTCCGTCCTCATCAAGCTGATCTTCTCGGTGATGCTGCCCGGCCGCCGCCAGGTCGTCGGCACCACCAGCACCAAGGTGCTCGAGAAGTTCGTCGCCGCCAAGGACGTCTCGCACGTCGTCCTGGAGTGGCTGCACGTCGAGAGCGGGCACCGGATCATCACCGGCAAGGTCTCCGAGTGGCGCGGGCACGTCGTGTCCGCCGACTCCGAGAACCTCGCCGACTCCTGGTACTGCTTCCGCCCGACCGCCGCGCTGGGGCTCGATTCCCTGCCGATGACCCAGGACGGCCGGCTGCTCACCATGTCCGGCTTCCACGACAAGCTCGCCGCCGCCCAGCTGGCCGAGCCCGAGCTGGAGCTGTCCTGGACCCGCCGCCACCACGAGTGGACCGGCCGGCTCGACGGCCTCGGCCTCGACACCGAGCTGTTCCGGTACCAGCGCGCGATGAACGCCGGCGAAGGTGAAGCGGCGGACGCGTTCGCCTTCGGCACCGACGACGCCTTCGTCGACTTCCTGCTGCGCGCGGTGATCTCCGAGGACGAGCCGAAGGACCTCGCCGAGGTCGTCTCGACGTACTCGCACAACCTGGCGCAGCGCGGGGACCTGTTGTCGGAACGCGATTTCGTCGCGGGAGCGCTCGACCTGCTGGGCCCGCTGGCCGCCGAGGAAGGCGTCGCCGCGGAGTCGCGGAAGATCGCCGAGGCCGCGAAGGCCGACATGGCGTCGCTCGCCGGTCGCGTCGTCGCGCGCAACGAGTTGGAGAACGCGCGGCTGTCGGGACTCGAGGAGCACGTCGCCGAGGTCAAGTCGGCCGAGAAGCTCGCCGAGGGCGACCACCGGCGGCTCGCCGCGGGCGTCACGGAGCTGCGCCGCTTGGTCGCGGTGCTGCGCCTGGACGAGGCCCAGGAAGCCCGCAAACGGGTCGACGCCGAACTGGCTGAAGCGAAGACCGAGGCCGAGGCGTGGCGCGAGACGGCGACCGTGCTCAACCAGCTGAACTCCTCCCGCAAGGCGAAGGACCTGCGCGAACTGGTCGGCAGCCGCGAGGAGAAGGCACGACCGGCCTTGCAGGCGCGCAACGACGCCGCTTCGGCGCTCGCGCGGGGGTTGCACGCGCTGGCGCAGGACGCCCAGCGTCAGGCCGACAAGGCCGAGGCCCACGCGGGCGCGTTGCGTGCCGAGGCGGAGAAGGCCCAGACCGAACGCGACGAGGCCGCCAACCTCGCGGCCGGGCGGCGGGCCGAAGCCCGCGGGCTGACCACGCGGATCACCGAGCTGCGCGAAGAGATCCAGAACGCCGTCCGCGCCGGGCTGCTGCCCTCGGGTGCCGACGTCGCGGACGCTTCGCGAGCCGCCCGCGCCGCGGCCGAGGCCGCCACCGCCGAGCTGGCCCGGCGCGAGCAGGAACTGGACCGGGTGGCGGCGGATCTCCAAGCGGCGCAACGGGCCGTCAACGAGGCACACCAGCTGGCGGGCACCACCCAGGACCGCTTCGAGCGGGCCACCGAGGACCTCGATCGTGCCCACCGCCGCACCGACGCGCTCGCCGCCGAGGGCCGCCTGGTCGAGCTGCTCGGCGCCGACGACGTCGCTTTGGAGAGCGACCTGCCGGTGTTGCTGGAGCGGCTGCGCGAGGCGAGCGCGTCCGTCGAGAAGGAGCAGACCGCGCTGCGGATGGAGGAGTCCGCCGACGAGCGGGCCCTCGCCGCGCTGGGCTCCGGCGGGCTGCTGCCGCCGCCGGAAGACGTCCAGGCCGCGCTGGACGCCCTGGAGGAAGCCGGGATCACCGCGTGGTCCGGCTGGCGCTATCTGTCCAAACTGGACGCTGCCCGGCGCGCCGAAGTCCTGGAAAGCCTGCCGCAGCTGGTGTCCGGCGTGCTGCTGAACGACACCGCCCACGCGGACCGGGCCCGTGAGGTCCTGACGACGCGGCGGCTGCTGCCCAGCGCGATCATCGCCGTCGGCACCACCGAGGCGTTGCTGGCCGAGGCGCCCGCCGCGCCCGGCGTCGAGTTCCTCGTGCCGCCGAACCCCGCGATGTACGACGAAGAAGCCGCGGACGCCGAGCGGGAAGCCGTGGCCCGGCGGCACACCGAACGGCAGCGACGCCTGGAGGCGTTGTCCGCCAAGCTGGCCGCGGACGGCGCCCTGACGTGGAAGCTCACCACCTGGCGCGAGGACTACCCGCCCGGCGCCGTCGCGACGCTGGCCGAGCAGGCCCAGGCGGCCCGGGCCGCGCGCGAGACCGCGCGCACGGCGCTGGAGCAGGCCGACGCGGAGTTCGCGCGGTTGAGCGAAAAGGCCGCGTCGCTGCGGGAGCGCGTCCCGGAGCTGCGGGCGGCCGCGAGCGAAGCCGAGGAGAAGGCGCGCCGGCTCGGGGACCTGGGCGCCCGCGGCGCGCGGATCGCCGAGTGGACCGAAGACGTCGAGCGCGCCACCGAGGTCGCCGAGCGCGCCGACCTGCAGGCCGCCGACGCCGCCGGCAAGGCCGCGCGGCTGCGCGAGCAGGCGGGGGAGGAGCAGCGCACCGCCGACGGCCACCGCCGCACCGCGACGACCGCCCGCGCCGAGCTGGCCGAGGTCCCGGGCGCGGCCGAAGCGGCCGACGGCCCGGTGCCGGCCGAGCCGGTCGACGCGTTGCGGCGGACCTACCTGTCGGCGTCCGAGTCGTACGCGAAGGTCGAGGTCGGCAGCGACCTGCGGGCCGAGCTGGAGCAGGCCGAGTCCGCCGAAGCCGCCGCCGGCTCGGCCGTCGAGTCCCTCGACGAGGCGGTCCGGGTCCGCGCCGCCGAGCTGCTGGAGACGCCCGACGGCTCGGACGCCTCGGCGCGCGCGGCCGCGTTGGCGCGCGCCCGCCGGGTCGTCGACGGCCTGGAGGACGAGCGCACGGAAGCGATCGGGCTGGTGTCGACGCGGCGGGCCGAGCTGGACGCGCTGCCGCTGCAGAACGGCGTCACCGGCGAGAAACCGCGCGACATCGAGCACGGCCTCGAACTGATCGACGCGGCCGGGCTGGAAGTGTCGGTGGCCGCGCGGAAGTGGGAAGAGCTGCAGGAACGCCGGGCGGCGGCCGAAGCGACGCTGGAGTCCGCGAAGAACTCGGCGTCCGGCTTCTCGCTGCTGGCCGAGTCGATGGCCCGGCTGGTGACGGACACCGACGCCGCGGCCTACGACGGCGACGTCGACACCGCGCGCGCCCAGTACACCCGGCTCAACGCGACGTTCACCGAAGCGCAGGAGGCCGCCGACGCGGGCGACCGGCGCGTGCGCGAGGCCGCCGACCAGCTCGCGCAGTACGCGACGGAGAAGCGGTTCGAGAAGCTGAGCACGCCGGTGCGCCAGCAGGTCATCTCGGTCAAGCGCGACCGGCTGCCCGCGCACGCCGCCGAGTGGGCGGAGGCGCTGCGGCCGCGGCTGCGCTCGCTCACCGACGACCTCGCGCAGATCGACCGCCACCGCGGCGGCATCATCACGCGCCTGCAGGGCATGGTCGACGGCGCGCTCCGGACGTTGCGCTCCGCCCAGCGCGTCTCCCGGCTCCCGGACGGCCTCGGCGACTGGTCCGGGCAGGAGTTCCTCCGCATCCGCTTCACCGAGCTGGAGGACAACGCGCTCACCGAGAAGCTCGGCGAGGTCGTCGACGAGGCGGCCGTCGGCAAGACCGCGGACGGCCGCGACGTCAAGCGCGACGGGCTTTCCCTGGTGCTGCGCGGGGTCCGGGCCGCGGCGCCCAAGGGGTTCCGCGTCGACATGCTCAAGCCGGACTCGGTGCTGCGGACCGAACGCCAGCGCGTCTCGGAGATCCGCGACGTGTTCTCGGGCGGCCAGCAGCTGACCGCGGCGATCATCCTGTACTGCACGCTGGCCGCGCTGCGGGCCAACAACCGCGGCAAGGCCCGCAACCGGCACTCGGGCGTGCTGTTCCTGGACAACCCGATCGGCCGCGCGTCCGCCGGGTACCTGCTGGAGCTGCAGCGGGCGGTGGCCGAGGCGCTGGGCGTGCAGCTCATCTACACGACGGGCCTGTTCGACGCGGGCGCGCTGTCGGAGTTCCCGCTGATCGTGCGGCTGCGCAACGACGCCGACCTGCGGGCCGGCCGCAAGTACCTGTCGGTGGATTCGACGGTCCGCACCTCCCTCGACGACCTCGGCGACCCGGACGGCGTCGCGCGGCTGTCGGCGACGCGGATGTTCTCGCGGCCGTCCGAAGACCCGGATTCCGCTGAGGACGAACAGACGGCCTGACGGGAACATCTCCGGGAGTTCCGTGGTTGCCCGGCGCATGACGAACCTGGGGGCGCTGGGCGCCACGTTGGGCACGACCGGGCCGGAGACCGTCACGGCCGCCGCGGAGCTGGACGAGCTGGGGTACGCCACGCTGTGGCTGCCGGGCGGGCAGGGCAGCAACCTGCCGCTGATCGCCGACGTGATCCACGGGACCGCGAAGATCCCGGTCGCGAGCGGCATCCTGCCGGTCGACCGGGTGCCCGCGGCCGACATCGCCCGGGCGTACGCGGACCTGCCGGCCGGGCGGTTCGTCGTCGGCCTCGGCGGCGCCCACGGCCCGCGTCCGCTGGCCACGCTGAACGACTACCTCGACGAGCTGGACGACACCGTCCCCGCGTCCGAACGCATCCTTTCGGCGCTGGGCCCCAAGATGCTGGAGCTGGCGCGGGACCGCGCGTCGGGGGCGTACCCGTTCCTCGTGACGACGGACTACGTCGCTTCGGCGCGGGAGATCCTCGGCGCCGGCAAACAGCTCGTGGTGCTGCTGAGCGTCGTCCCGGGTGCCGACACCGCCGCGACCCGCGAGCGCGCCCGCGAGGGCTCGCTGCGGTTCCTGGCCGGGATGCCCGGCTACGCGAACAACTTCCGCCGCATGGGCTTCACCGACGCCGACATCGCGGACCTCTCCGACCGGCTGGTCGACGGGCTCACGGTCCGCGGCGACCTCGACGCGGTCGTGGCGCGGCTGCGCGAGTACCGGGCGGCGGGGGCGGACCAGGTCGTCGTCCCGGCCGGTGACCTGCCCCGCGAGTGGTGGCCGGCGCTGGCGGAGGCTCTGCGGTGACCACCGCACGGGCCCGCGGGCTCACGCACGGCGTCCCGGCGGAGGTGTCCTTGCAGGACGCCCTCGCCGCGGTCGCCGATCCCGTGCGCCGCAGCATCCTGCGGGAGCTGGCCGCCGTGCCGGAGTGGACGAAGGCGTGCGGCACCTTCGCCCAGCCGGTGGCGAAGGCGACGCTCAGCCACCACTTCACCGTGCTGCGGGCGGCGGGCCTGATCGAGCAGCGCGACGCCGGGCCGCGGCGGCTGAACCGCTTGCGGCGCCCGGAGTTCGACGCGGCGTTCCCCGGGTTGCTGGACCTGGTGCTCAGTCACCCCGGCCGGTGAAGGCGAGGGTGGTGCCGAGGCCGATCATGACGAGGCCACCGGTGCCGCCGACCATCTCCAGGCGTTTCGGCGAGCGGGCGAACCACGCGCGGGCGGTGCCCGCCACCAGCGCCCACGCGCTGTCGGTGGCCAGCGCGATCGCCGGCAGGCACAGGCCCAGCAGCAGCATCTGGACCGGCACGGACCCGGCGACCGGGTCGACGAACTGGGGCAGCAGCGCCGCGAGGAACACGATCGACTTCGGGTTCGCGAAGCCGACGACGAACCCGTCGCGCAGCACGGTCAGGACGCGACCGGGCGTCGCGGGCACCTTGGCGGCCATCGCGTCGGTGAGCCGGCGGCGGTGCCGCAGGGCCTGGACGCCCAGGTACACGAGGTAGATCGCGCCGGCGATCTTGATCGCGGTGAACACCGCGGCCGACGTCGTCACGAGCACGCCGAGGCCGAACGCGACCGCGACGACCTGCGTGTAGACGCCGGCGGAGTTGCCCACGACGGTGAGCAGCGCGTCGCGCCGCCCGACCGTGAGCGCGCGGCTGATGGTGAACAGCACGCTCGGACCGGGGACGACGACCATGAGGAACGTCAGTGCGGCGAAGGCAACAAAGTGCGCACCGGAGACCATGCCTCGAGCGTAAACGGGCCCCGGCCTGGCGACCAGGCGTTTTTGTCGGTGCCCGGTGGTATCAACAGCGGGTGCCTCCACTCAAGATCAGCACCGCGCAACGCCGGGCCCGCCTCGCCGTCCGGCACCACCTCGCCGCGCCCGCGGCCACGGTGGAGGACGCCGTGGCCGGCGTCGTGGCCCTGCACGCCACCGACCCGGCGACGGTCCACCTTTCGGCGTGCGCGCGGCTCGCGTCCCCGGCGATCGCTGCGGTGGAGCGGGCGTTGTACGACGACCGCACGCTGCTACGGCTGCTCGGCATGCGCCGCACGGTGTTCGTCACCGGGCTGGACACCGCGGCGCTCGTGCAGGCCGGGTGTTCCGCGGACATCGAGGTCAAGCAGCGGAAGCTGCTGGAGCAGCACCTGGGCCGGCAGGGGCACCCGGAGAACGTGCCGGAGCCGGGGAAGTGGCTCCTGGACGTCGAAGCGTCGGTCGAGGCGGCGCTGCGGGCCCGCGGCTCGGCGACGGCGCAGCAGCTCAGCGAGGACGAGCCACGGCTGCGGCAGCAGCTGCTGATGGCGGCGGGGAAGCCGTACGAGGCGATCGGGAACGTCACCAGCCGGGTGTTGTTCCTGCTGGCCGCCGGCGGCCGGATCGTGCGGGGCCGGCCGCGGGGGAGCTGGACCAGCAGCCAGTACGTCTGGCACCCGCTGGATTCCTGGGCGCCCGGGTTGCTCCGGTGGGACGCGGAGGAGGCGCGGGTCGAGCTGGCCCGGCGCTGGCTGCGCGCGTACGGCCCGGCGCCCGCGGCGGACCTGCGGTGGTGGACGGGCTGGACGGCGGGGCAGACGAAGAAGGCCCTTTCCGCGTTGTCGCCGGTGGAGGCCGACCTCGACGGGGTGCCCGGAGTCGTGCTGCCGGACGACGTCGCGTCCGTGCCCGAGCCAGCGCCATGGGTGGCGTTCCTGCCGGCGCTGGACCCGACGCCGATGGGCTGGCAGGAGCGCGACTGGTACCTCGGGCCGCACCGCCCGGCGCTGTTCGACCGCAGCGGCAACGTCGGCCCGACGATCTGGCTGGACGGTCGCGTGGTCGGCGGCTGGGCCCAGCGACGCTCGGGCGAGATCGCGTTCCGGCTGCTGGAGGACGTGGGCGCGGAGGGGAAGGCGCTGGCCGAAGCGGAGGCGGAGCGGTGCGCCGGGTGGTACGGGGAGGTCCGGGCGGTGCCGCGGTTCCGGACGCCGCTGGAACGGGAGCTGACCGGGTGAAGCTCCCCGGCTGGATCGGTCGAGTCATCGACCTCACGTCCGCTCGCGGCCGTCCGGAAACCGGCTTCGGACAGCGTCCGGAAACCGGGTTTTCGCAAGATCGACTGAATCGGTCCAGAGTCCTGTCGGCCTCGTTGCGGTCACGTCGTCCGCACCGGGCGCTTCCAGGCGGAACCGCCGAACCGCGGGCCTCGGCGGTCCGCCGTGGTCCAGGTGTCGATCACGTTAAGAAGACCCCTCGGGAGGCCCCGGCTTCTTAATCGATTCTTGACCCGTTCGCCAAGTGGTGGAAGTCTCGTCAGGGCAGTCAGGGACGCGCATGCCCGCACGCTAGGGTGGCCGCGAGCCCGCAAGTCACGGCCGGGACTCCCGGCCGATCCTCAGAGGAGTGGCAGCAGTGACCGTTCGCGTAGGTGTCAACGGCTTCGGCCGCATCGGCCGCAACTTCTTCCGCGCCGTGCAGGCCAGCGGCCACGACATCGAGGTCGTCGCCTTCAACGACCTCGGCGACGTCGCCACCATGGCCCACCTGCTGAAGTACGACTCCATCCTGGGCCGGTTCCCGGGTGAGGTCAGCGTCAGCGACGAGGGCATCGTCGTCGACGGCAAGACCATCAAGGCCCTCGCCGAGCGCGACCCGGCCAACCTGCCCTGGGGCGACCTGGGCGTGGACGTCGTCCTCGAGTCGACCGGCTTCTTCACGAACGCCGACGCCGCCAAGGCGCACATCGCCGGCGGGGCGAAGAAGGTCATCATCTCCGCGCCCGCCAAGGGCGAGGACCTGACCGTCGTCCTCGGCGTCAACGACGACAAGTACGACGGCTCGCAGGTCATCATCTCCAACGCCTCCTGCACCACCAACTGCCTCGGCCCGCTGGCCAAGGTCCTCCACGACGCCTTCGGCATCGAGCAGGGCCTGATGACCACGGTCCACGCCTACACGCAGGACCAGAACCTGCAGGACGCCCCGCACAAGGACCTGCGCCGCGCCCGGGCCGCCGCCGTGAACGTCGTCCCGACCTCGACCGGCGCCGCCAAGGCCATCGGCCTCGTCCTGCCGGAGCTGCAGGGCAAGCTGGACGGCTACGCGCTGCGGGTCCCGATCCCGACCGGCTCGGCCACCGACCTCACCGTGACGCTCTCCAAGGCCGCCACGGTCGAGGAGATCAACGCCGCCTACAAGGCCGCCGCCGACGGCCCGCTGGCCGGCATCCTGCGCTACAGCGACGACCCGATCGTCTCCTCGGACATCGTCACCGACCCGGCGTCCTGCATCTACGACGCGCCGCTGACCAAGGTCATCGGCAACCAGGTCAAGGTCGTGGGCTGGTACGACAACGAGTGGGGCTACTCCAACCGCCTCGCCGACCTGGCGAAGCTCATCGGTTCGAAGCTCTCCTGACCCGATGAGCGTCAAGAACCTCGACGACCTGCTGGGCGAGGGCGTTCAGGGCCGCTACGTACTCGTGCGTTCCGACCTGAACGTCCCGCTCGACGGGGACCGCATCACCGACGACGGCCGGGTCCGCGCGGCCCTGCCGACGATCAAGAAGCTCGCCGACGCGGGCGCGAAGGTCGTCGTCACCGCGCACCTCGGCCGCCCCAAGGGCGAGCCGGACCCGAAGTACACCCTCGCTCCCGTCGCCAAGCGGCTTTCCGAGCTGCTCGGCGCCGAGGTCGCGCTGGCCGGTGACCTGGTCGGCGAGTCCGCGAAGGCGCTGACCGGCGGCCTGGCCGACGGCGGTGTCGTCCTGCTGGAGAACGTGCGCTTCGACGCGCGCGAGACCAGCAAGGACGCCGTGGACCGCTCCGAGCTGGCCGCCGAGCTGGCCGCGCTCGTGCCGGGCGGCGCGTTCGTCTCCGACGGCTTCGGTGTCGTCCACCGCAAGCAGGCCTCGGTCTACGAGGTCGCTTCGGTGCTCCCGGCGTACGCGGGTGGCCTGGTGCTGGCCGAGCTGGACGTGCTGAAGAAGCTGACCGACGACGTGCAGCGGCCCTACGTGGTCGTGCTCGGCGGCGCGAAGGTGTCCGACAAGCTCGGCGTCATCGCGAACCTGCTCACCAAGGTCGACCGGCTGCTCATCGGCGGCGGCATGGCGTACACCTTCCTCAAGGCCCAGGGCCACGAGGTCGGCAACTCGCTGCTGCAGGCCGACCAGCTCGACCAGGTGAAGGGCTTCCTCGCCGAGGCCGAGAAGCGCGGCGTCGAACTGGTCCTGCCGGTGGACGTCCTGGCCGCGACGGGGTTCGCGGCCGATGCCGAGCACGAGGTCGTCGCCGCCACCGCGATCCCGGCCGACCGCGAAGGTCTCGACATCGGCCCGGAGACCCGTGAGCTGTTCGCGGGCAAGCTGGCCGACGCCAAGACCGTGTTCTGGAACGGCCCGATGGGCGTGTTCGAGTTCGAGGCGTTCTCCGGCGGCACCCGCGCCGTCGCGGAGGCGCTCGTGAAGAGCGACGCGTTCACCGTGGTCGGCGGCGGCGACTCGGCCGCCGCGGTCCGGCAGCTGGGCCTGCCCGAAGACGGCTTCTCGCACATCTCCACCGGCGGCGGTGCCTCCCTGGAGTACCTCGAGGGCAAGGAACTGCCGGGCGTGGTCGCCCTGGAGGAGAAGAACTAGTGGCACGCAAGCCGTTCATCGCCGGCAACTGGAAGATGAACCTGAACCACCTCGAGGCGATCGCGCTCGTCCAGAAGATCGCCTTCGCCCTGCCGGAGAAGTACTACGCGAAGGTCGACGTGGCGGTGCTGCCGCCGTTCACCGACATCCGCAGCGTGCAGACCCTGGTCGACGGCGACAAGCTGTCGCTCACCTACGGCGCCCAGGACCTCTCGCCGCACGACTCCGGCGCCTACACCGGGGACATCTCGGGCCTGATGCTGGCGAAGCTGGGCTGCAAGTTCGTCACCGTCGGGCACTCGGAGCGGCGCGAGTACCACGCCGAGACCGACGAGCTGGTCAACAAGAAGGTCAAGGCCGCGCTCAAGCACGGCATCACGCCGATCCTCTGCATCGGGGAGAAGCTCGAGGTCCGCGAGGCCGGCGAGCACATCCACCACACCACGACGCAGCTGATCGACGGGCTGAAGGGCCTCAAGGCCGAGCAGGTCAAGGACGTCGTCGTCGCGTACGAGCCGGTCTGGGCGATCGGCACCGGCAAGGTCGCCTCCTCGGCCGACGCCGAAGAGGTCTGCAAGGCCATCCGCGCCACCCTCCAGGAGAAGTACGGCGACGAGATCGCTTCGTCCGTCCGGGTGCTCTACGGGGGATCGGTGAAGTCGGGCAACATCAGCGAGCTGGTGGGCTGCGAGAACATCGACGGTGCCCTGGTCGGCGGAGCGAGCCTGGACGGCGAGGAGTTCACGAAACTCTGCGCACTCGCCGCGGGCGGGCCGCTGCCCTGATCGGGGCCACGACCGGGTAGCCTGTGTATCCGGTCCGTCACACAGCAGTGGACGAGTCCAGGGGTACGGTGGTGGTCGGAAACGACCATGCCGTACCCCTGCATTCACCTAGAGCCCAAGGGATGACATGAAGCTGTTCCTGCAAATCCTGTTGATCGTCACCAGCGTCTTCCTGGTGGTCGCGGTGCTGCTGCACCGGGGCCGGGGCGGTGGCCTGTCGTCGCTGTTCGGCGGCGGGATGCAGTCGAGCCTGGCCGGGTCGAGCGTGGCCGAGAAGAACCTCGACCGCATCACCCTGCTGCTGGGCGCGGTGTGGCTGATCAGCATCGTGGGCCTGGGTCTGCTGCTCAAGGTGTGAGGCGTCCGGCGCCCCACCGCCGATCGCGACCGGATTCCGGCGGCAGGGCGCAGTGATTCGGCGTGCCTATTGGGGGGCGCGCCGCCGATTCCTAGGTGTGAGGATTCATGGTTGGCGGTAACGCGATTCGAGGCACCCGGGTGGGTGCCGGTCCTACAGGCGAATCGGAACGAGGTGAATCGGCGCCCCGGCGCCGGGTGGGTTACTGGTGCGCCAACGGCCACGAAGCCCGGCCGTCGTTCGCGCTCGACGCGGAGATCCCCGACGAGTGGGACTGCCCCCGCTGCGGGCTCCCGGGCGGGCAGGACGAAAAGAACCCACCGGCCGCACCGCGGACCGAGCCCTACAAGACGCACCTGGCGTACGTGAAGGAGCGACGCAGCGACGCCGACGGCGAGGCCATCCTGGCCGAAGCCCTCGAGCGCCTGCGCCAGCGCCGGGAGATCATCTAAGCGTTGCCGGCCAAAAGCCACCCCGGGACTCCTCGGGGTGGCTTTTCGCGCGCCCACCCACCCTCCCGCCGTGATCCGACAGTCAACACACGTGATCCGAGGGTCGACACGACGCAGCACGCAGTGTCGACCCTCCAATCACGTGTGTCGGCCCTTCAATCACGCGTGTCGACCATCCAGGCACGCGTGTCGACCGTCCCGGTACACGAGCCGACCTGCCATGTACGTGGGCCGACCGTCCGGGGTACGCAGTCGGACTCTCCGGATACGCGGGCCGATGGTCGAAGTGCGCGCGCAAGCGTTCCCGCTCGCGTCCGGTTGGGCCGCCGCCCCCCGATTTCCACGCTACCGGCGGGCACCGACAATTCCGGCGCGAGAAAGCCGCGAGCGGCGAATTCCGGCCGTAATGGTCCGAAATCCGCCGCTCGCGGCCCTGCGAATCCGAAATCGTCGGTGGCCGCCGATAAAATGGATACCGGGGGCCGGAGGGCGTCCTCAGCGGTCCAGCGGGTAGCGGGCCCGAACCCGGAACCCACCGTCCTCCATGCCGGACGTCTCGAAACTCCCGCCCAGCAGCCGGGCCCGCTCGGCCAGCCCCGTCAGCCCGTGCCCGCCCGACGGCAGCGACTCCGCCGTCCGGCGAGCGCGCTCGTTGCGGACCTCGATCTTGAGCGCTCCGTGCTCACCCTGGATGCGGATCGTCGCCGTCGCGCCCGGGGCGTGCTTGTGGACGTTCGTCAAGCACTCCTGCACCGTCCGGTACGCCGCCGCCGACACCTGGTTCGGCAGGGCCTCCGGCAGGTGCTCCACCGACAGGTGCACCGGGACCTCCGACGTCCGGATCAGCCGGTCGAGGTCGTTGATCCCGGGGCGCGGACCCTCGTCGTCGGCACCCGTGCGCAGCACGCTCAGCAGCGAACGCAGCTCCTCGAGCGTCCGCTTCGACAGCGTCCGGATGACCTGCGCGGTCTCCAGCGCGTGGTCGTCGGTGGTCTGGGCCTGCAGCGCGCCGGCCTGCATCGCGATCAGCGTGATCTGGTGCGAGACGACGTCGTGCATCTCGCGCGCCAGGCGTGCGCGCTCTTCGGCGCGGACGGCGTCGGCGTGGAAGCGGCGCTCGCGGTCGCGGCTCGTGGCCAGCTCGGCGAGCTTGTTCGAAACCTCGGCCCGCGCTCCGATGAGCAGGCCGATCGCGATCGGCATGCCCGCGACGAGCACGCCGTAGATGCCGTCGAGGATGTGTTCGCGCCAGCTGAGCTCGGCGAAGTCCTCCAACGGCCACTGCACGAACCGGCAGCACCACACCAGCGCCGCGCCGACCCACACCTGCCAGTGCAGCTGACGGCGGGTGGCGAGCATGCCGAGCGTGATCATCGACGCCAGCTGCGCCCAGCCGGCCAGGAAGCCGGGGACCGCGACGAGCACGGCGAGGAACGGGAACTTCCGGCGGAACACCACCGCGAGGCAGGCGGCGCCGGAGAGCCAGATCGAATAGGGCTGGGCCTTCTCCGGGATCACCAGCCACACGTCGAGCACGGCCAGGATGACCGCGGCCGCGTCGATGGCGAACGTGACCACAGCGGGGCGCGGCACCGAGCCGAACAGGCTCAACCCGCGCTTGCGCGCCCGCTCGGCGGCCGATGGCCCCGAGCCGGCGATCGAGATGCCTGGAATCGAGAGTCCCTCTGTACTCATCGCTGGCGACCCCATTCGTCTTGTGGACTTGTTGGTGAGAGGTGCTCAGGGCCCGATCGGGACGCGCAGCAACGGACAAATGTGCGGATGCTAACGAGGTGGCGTACGAAGACGGTAAGTTTCACCCGTTGCCGGAGTTGCGGCGGCCGAATTCCGTAGTCGACTACTCCGTCCGGGCGATAGCCGCGGAGGGGTGCTACCGAGAGTCGGGGAGCTGCTCCCCGCTGTGCACCGGGACGACCACATCGTGGGAATCATGTTACCCACGTGTGGCCGTCCGGCGATAGGTCGTCACGCCGCCATCGACCTGAGGTCGTCGCTGAGCAGATCGTGCAGGCCGGTGGCGCAGGCCTTCGCCGTCTCGATCGACCGCGGCAGCATCCCGGTCTCGTAGATCCGGACGGCTTCGCCGACGCTCGGGGCGGTGGCCAGCGCGGTGGCGAGCTCGGTGCCGTCCAGCAGGGCGAGGTTGGCGCCGACGCCCAGCGGCGGCATCAGGTGCGCGGCGTCGCCGAGGAGCGTGAGCCCGGACGTGCAGGTCCAGGCGTGCGGCACCGGGAGGACGTGCAGCGGCCGGTGGGTGAACCCGCCGTCGAGGTCGTGCAGGAAGCCGAGCAGGCTCGGGTGCCAGCCGGCGAAGCGCTCCAGCAGGTGCGCGCGCACCGCCGCGGTGTCGGCGAAGTCGAGGCCGGCGGCCCAGTCTTCGGGTGCGTAGAAGACGGCGTAGCAGCGGATGTGGCCATTGCTGTTGCGCTGCGCGACGAGCGCTTTCCCGTCGATCTTCGTCATCATCGTTCCCTGGCCGGTCAGCGCGGCCAGGTCCGGGTGACGGCGGTCGGCGTCGTCGAGACCGAGCTCGACGAACGTGACCCCGCTGTACTCGGGCCGGACGCCGGTGAGCGCCCGGCGGACCCGGGACCACGCGCCGTCCGCGCCGACGACCAGGTCGAAGTCGCGGGCGGTGCCGTCGGCGAAGGTCAGGCGGCCGGCCTTGGTGACCTCGGTGATCGGATGTCCCCACCGAACCGTGCCGGGTTCCAGGGAGCCGAGCAGGAGTCCGCGGAGCTGGCCGCGGTCGATCTCGGGACGGAAGTCGTCGCCTTCGGCGGGGACCTCGTCCATGACGACGTCGCCGGTGCGCGGGTCGACGGCGCGCATCTGCTGACCCTCAGGGCGGGCCAGCTCCCGGAACTGCTCGTACAGGCCGGCGGTGCGCAGGGCGACCTGGCCGGTGTCGCCGTGGAGGTCGAGCGTGCCGCCTTGGGTCCGGGCATCGGCCGAGGCTTCCTGTTCGAAAACGGTGACGTCGAGGCCGTGGAGCTGCAGGACGCGGGCACAGGCGAGTCCGCCCAGCCCGGCGCCGACGATCGCGATGGAGTTCATGGCTTCCCCCTGGAAGTTCGGTGCCGCCGGCTGGTCCGGCGGCCTGGATCCAGAAAAGCACAGTGACTCAAAAAGTGCAACGACTCAACTTTTGAAGTGAGTCCACCATCACGTAGGCTGGGGTCATGACCGAAGTGATCGGGCGCCGCGAGCGCAAGAAGGCGCAGACCCGGCAAGCGCTGGCCGACGCGGCGCTGGAGCTGTTCCTCGAACGCGGCTACGACGAGGTCGGCGTGAAGGACGTCGCGGATGCCGCCGACGTCTCGGTGACGACGCTGTTCAAGTACTTCCCCAGCAAGGAAGCGCTGCTGTTCGACCAGGACGACGACATCGAGGCGGCGCTGGTCCTGGCGGTGCGCGGCCGGCCGCCGGGGCACACGATCGTGGACGCGCTGCGGGAGCACATGCTGCGCGACAGCGCGGACGGCGGCCCGAGCGACGAGTTCGTCCGGCTGATCGAGAGCACCCCGACCCTGCGCGACTACGGCCGCCGCATGTGGATGCGCCACGAGACGGCGCTCGCCCGCGCGATCGCGGAGGAGATGGAAGCCCCGGAGGGCGACGTGTCGTGCGCGGCGCTGGCGCGGTTCGCGCTGGCGTCGCGGGAGCTGATCGTGGCCGACGAGAACCCGAGACGGGCCGCGGAGGAGATCTTCGGCAACCTGGGTCGGGGCTGGCGGGTGAAGTGAGGCGAAAGCCGCCTGAGCAGCCCCCGTTTTCCACGCTACCGGCGACCCCCGACAGTTCCGGCGCCCGAAAGCCGTGAAGGCCCCCTGCCGAAGCAGAGGGCCTTCACCAACCACCGAAACCTAAGCCGTGGGCGGCTGATAAACCTTCGTCAGCTTCCCGGCGGCCGCACGGTCCAGCAGCCACAGCGTCCGCCGATGCCCGCGGGCCCCGGCGACCGGCAGCTGAACCTCACCGGCCCCCGCCAAGGCCAGCGCCACCGCGTCGGCCTTCGCGGAACCCGCCGTCATCAGCCACACGTCCTGGGCCCGCCGGATCGCCGGCAGCGTCAGCGAAACCCGGGTCGGCGGCGGCTTGGGGCAGTTGCGCACCGCCACCACCGACCTCTCGGTCTCGTACACCGCCGGGGACTCCGGGAACACCGATGCCGTGTGCCCTTCACCGCCCAGACCCAGCAGCATGATGTCGAACGACGGCACGTCGCCGTGGTCCTCCGGGCCCGCGTTCGACGCCAGCACTTCCGCGTAGGCCTCGGCCGCCGCGTCCACGTCGTCGCCGAATTCGCCGTCCGACGCGGCGATCGCGTGCACCCGCTTCGGGTCCAGCGGCACGTGGTCCAGCAGTGCCTCGCGGGCCTGCTTCTCGTTCCGCTCGTCCGAATCCGCCGGGACGAACCGCTCGTCGCCCCAGTAGATGTCCAGGCGGGACCAGTCGATCGCGTCACGGGCCGAGGAGGCCCGCAGCTCAGAGAGCACCGCGATTCCCGTGCCGCCGCCGGTGAGCACCAGCGACGCCGTCCCCTTGGCCGCCTGGACGTCCACCAGCCGCGTGACCAGCCGGGCCGCCGCCGCGGCGGCCAGGAGGTCCTGGTTCGCGTAGACGACGACCTCGGTCTTGCTCATTTCTTCGCCTTGGCGGACGCGCCCGCGGCCGCGGGAGACGTGACGTCGGCCTTGGCCGGCGCGCCCGTCTTGCCGTTGCTGCCGGACGTGATCTTGCCCAGGCCGTGCAGCGCCGCCTCGTAGACCTCGTCCGGGTCGAGCCGCCGCAGCTCCTCGACCAGGCAGTCCTGGGTGCTGCGCCGCTGCAGGGCGATCCGCCGGGTCGGCTGGCCCGGCTGGGTCAGCGTGCCGACGCGCCCGTCCGGCCGGTGCAGCTCCACCGCGCCCGAACGCCGGTCCAGCGTCACCGAGATGATCCCGGCCGCGCCCGAGCTCTTGACCCGCTTGACCGGCACCTTCAGGTACTCGGCCAGCCACGCGGCCAGCAGCTCGGTCGACGGCGAGTCGGCCTCGCCGGTCACGGTCGCGCCGGTGATCTTCTCGTACGGCGGCAGGTCCAGCGCGGAGACGAGCTGGGCGCGCCAGTGCGTCAGCCGCGTCCAGGCCAGGTCGGTGTCGCCGGCCGTATAGGCCTTCGCCCGCGTGGTCAGCGCCTTGACCGGGCTCTTCTCCGCGGCCGAGTCGGTGATCCGGCGCTGGGCCAGCTCACCGAGCGGGTCCTTGTCCGGGTCCTTCGGGCCGGCGCTGGGCCACCAGCACACGATCGGCGCGTCGGGCAGCAGCAGCGGCACGACGGCGCTCTGGCCCTGGGCCACCAGCGGGCCGTAGAGCCGCAGCACGATGACCTCGCTCGCGCCGGCGTCGCCGCCGACCCGGATCTGGCCGTCGATGCGCGGCGCCGCGGTGCGGGCGCCCTTGGCGACCACGATCACCCGCGACGGGTGCTCGCGGCTCGCGCCGTTCGCCGCCTCGATGGCCTCCTCGAGCTTGGAGTCGTCGTCGGCCACGATCACCAGCGTCAGCACCCGCCCGAGCGCGACTTGCCCGCCCTGTTCGCGGATCTCCACCAGCTTCTTGTTCAGTGCCGAAGTCGTGGTGGACGGCAGGTCGATGATCACGGGCGCCTCCATTTCCGGCCGGTGCGCTCCAGCATTTCGTCGGCGGACGGCGGGCCCCAGGTGCCCGGCGGGTACTGCTCCGGCGACCCTTCCTTGGCCCAGGCCTCCAGGATCGGGTCGAGGATCTTCCAGGAGAGCTCGACCTCTTCGTTGACCGGGAACAGCGACGGCTCGCCGAGCAGGACGTCGAGGATCAGGCGCTCGTAGGCCTCGGGGGAGGACTCGGTGAACGCGTGCCCGTAGCCGAAGTCCATCGTGACGTCGCGGACCTCCATCGTGGTCCCCGGCACCTTCGAACCGAACCGCAGCGTGATGCCCTCGTCCGGCTGGACCCGGATGACCAGGGCGTTCTGCCCCAGCTCCTCGGTCGACGTCGAGTCGAACGGCAGGTGCGGCGCCCGCTTGAACACGACGGCGATCTCGGTGACGCGGCGGCCGAGCCGCTTGCCGGTGCGCAGGTAGAACGGCACCCCGGCCCAGCGGCGGCTCTGCACCTCCAGGGTCACCGCGGCGTAGGTCTCGGTCTTCGAGTCCTTCGCGAAGCCCTCTTCCTCCAGCAGGCCGGGCACCTTCATGCCGCCCTGCCAGCCGCCCGCGTACTGGCCGCGCGCGGTCGTCTTGCTCAGCGGCCCGACCGGGCCCGTCGCCGACAGCACCTTGATCTTCTCCGCGCGCAGGGCCCGCGGCTCGAACGAGACCGGCTCCTCCATCGCGGTGAAGGCCAGCAGTTGCAGCAGGTGGTTCTGGATGACGTCGCGGGCCGCGCCGATGCCGTCGTAGTACCCCGCGCGCCCGCCGAGGCCGATGTCCTCGGCCATGGTGATCTGCACGTGGTCGACGTAGTTGGCGTTCCAGATCGGCTCGAACAGCTGGTTCGCGAAGCGCAGCGCCAGGATGTTCTGCACCGTCTCCTTGCCGAGGTAGTGGTCGATGCGGAACACCGACTCCTCGGGGAAGACGTCGTTGACGATCGCGTTCAGCTCTTCGGCGCTCTTCAGGTCGTGGCCGAATGGCTTCTCGATGACGACGCGGCGCCAGGTGTTCTCGTCCGCGTTGGCCAGCCCGGATCGGGCCAGCTGCTTGGTCACCACCGGGAACGCGCCGGGCGGGATCGACAGGTAGAACGCCGTGTTGCCGCCGGTGCCGCGTTCCTTGTCGAGGTCCTTGACCGTCTGCGCGAGCCGGTCGAAGGCGTCGTCGTCGTCGAAGGTGCCCTGCACGAACCGGATGCCTTCGGCGAGCCGGTTCCACACCGACTCCTTGAACGGCGTGCGCGCGTGCGCCTTGACCGAGTCGTGCACCAGCTCGCCGAAGTCCTGGTGCTCCCAGTCGCGGCGGGCGAACCCGACGAGCGAGAAGCCGGCGGGCAGCAGCCCGCGGTTGGCCAGGTCGTAGATGGCGGGCATCAGCTTCTTGCGGGCCAGGTCGCCGGTGACCCCGAAGATCACCAGGCTGGACGGCCCGGCGATGCGCGGGAGCCGCTTGTCCCGCGGATCGCGCAGCGGATTGGTCCAGGTCATGCGTCCCCCTCCTGTACCGCGCGGACGACCGCCGCGAGCCCCGCGGCCCGGTCGGTCAGGTGCAGGCGCAGCACCGGGCGGCCGTGCTCGGCGAGCACCTGCCCGTCGCCCAGGGCCTGCGCGTGCTGCAGCTGGCCGAGGGTGTACGGCCGCTCCGGCACGTCGAGGTCCTGCTCGACGGCGCCGGTGAGCTGCAGGAACACGCCGTTCTGGTGCCCGCCCTTGTGGTACTGGCCGGTGGAGTGCAGGAACCGCGGTCCCCAGCCGAACGTCGTCTGCAGGCCGGTGCGCTTGGCGATCTCGCCGCGCAGCAGCGCCGTCGACGCGTCGTCGAGGCGGTCGAGGTAGGCCTGCACCGCGATGTAGCCCTTGTCGGGCGCCGACGCGAAGAACGCGCGCAGCACGTCGGTCAGGCTGCCGTCGGTGGAAACCCCGTCGCTGCCGAAGATCTCGACCGGACCGTCCACGTTGGACGGTTCCTCGCCGCCCTTCAGCTTCTCCGGGTCGTCCAGCAGCGCGCGGGCCGCCTTCTTGGCCGCTTCGACGTCGGGCTGGTCGAACGGGTTGATCCCGAGCAGCCGCCCGGCCAGCGCCGTCGCGAACTCCCAGAGCAGCATCTGCGCACCGAGCGAACCGGTGACGGCGAGCTTCGCCGCCCCCTTCGCCGGGCCGACGGTGACCGCCGTGGCATCGGACTTCGCGTCGGCGAAGCCGGGCGCCTCGGTGCCTTCGACGGCGACCGGCAGCAACCCGGTGCCCTGCTTGCCGGTGGACTCCGCGATCAGCTGCTCCGCCCAGTCGGGGAAGCCCTTGATGCCGGAACCGGAGTCGGCCAGCACGACCTTCTCGGCGCCCGCTTCGTGCGCGGCGGCCCACGCGGCGGCCAGCTTGACCGCCGGGTTGTCGACCGAGTCCGCGCCGAGCTCTTCGGCCACCGAGGCGGCCTGGTCGAGCAGCCGGGCGACGTCCGCGCCGGCGAGACCGGCCGGGACGAGCCCGAACGCGGTCAGCGCCGAGTAACGGCCGCCGACGTGCGGGTCGGCGAGGAAGGTCTTGCGGTAACCCTCCTTTTCGGACAGTTCCTGGAACGGCGAGCCCGGGTCGGTGACGACCACGATCCGCCGCGCCGCGTCGATCCCCGCGTCGGTGAACGCCTTCGCGAAGATCCGCCGGTGGCTGTCGGTCTCGACGGTGCCGCCCGACTTCGACGACACCACGATCACCGTGCGCTCGAGGTCGCCGGCCAGCGCGTCGGCGACCTGGCCGGGGTCGGTCGTGTCGAGCACGGTCAGCGCGACGCCGTCGGTGCCGGTGATGACCTCCGGCGCGAGCGACGAGCCGCCCATGCCGGCGAGCACCACGCGGTCGACACCCTCGGACCGCAGTTCGGTCCGCAGCGCCTCGATCTCGCCGATCAGCGGCCGGGACGACTTGTGCAGCGTCGTCCACGAAAGCCGGATCGACGCCTCGGACTCGGCGTCCGGTCCCCACAGCGTGGGGTCCTGCGCCGCCAGCCTCGACGCGGCCTGGTCGGTGACCAGCCGCTCGGCCAGCGGCGCGGCGCGCTCCGCCAGTTCGGCGTCCACGATCTCGACGCCGGTCTTTTCCCCTGTCGTCATGACGTGCTTCAGCCCTTCGCCTTTTCGAGCTGGCCGTTGACGGTCTCGAGCAGTTCGATCCAGGACTTCTCGAACTTCTCGACGCCCTCGTTCTCCAGGACGACGAACACGTCGGTGATGTCGATGCCGACCGCCGAAAGCTGGTCGAAGACCTCCTGCGCCTCGGCGCCGCGGCCGGAAACCTGGTCACCGGTGATCTCGGCGTGCTCGGCGACCGCGTCCAGGGTCTTCTCCGGCATCGTGTTGACGGTGTCCTTCACCACGAGCTGGTCGACGTAGAGCGTGGGGGAGTAGTCCGGGTTCTTCACGCCGGTCGAGGCCCAGAGCGGGCGCTGCGCGTTGGCGCCGTCGGCCGCGAGGGCCTTCCAGCGGTCCGTGGCCGAAAGCTCCTCGAAGGCCGCGTAGGCGAGCCGGGCGTTGGCGACGGCGGCCTTGCCGCGGAGGGCCAGCGCCTCGTCCGAGCCGATGGCCTCCAGGCGCTTGTCGATCTCGGTGTCCACGCGGGACACGAAGAACGACGCCACCGAGTGGATGCCGCGCAGGTCGTGACCGTTGGCCTTCGCCTGCTCCAGGCCGGCGAAGTAGGCCTCGATGACCTTCTTGTAGCGCTCGACGGAGAAGATCAGCGTGACGTTGACGCTGATGCCCTCGGCGAGCGTGGCGGTGATCGCCGGCAGGCCCTCTTCGGTGGCCGGGATCTTGATCAGCGTGTTCGGCCGGTCGACGGTCTTCCACAGGTCCTGGGCCTCGGCGACCGTCCGGTCGGTGTCCTTGGCCAGGCGCGGGTCGACCTCGATCGAGACGCGGCCGTCGACACCGTTCGTGGCGGTGTAGACGTCCCGGAACAGGTCCGCGGCGTTGCGCACGTCGGTCGTGGTCAGGTCGCGGATGGTCGCCTCGACGTCGGCGCCCTGGGCGGCGAGCTCCCTCGTCCGCTCGTCGTAGGCGTCACCCTTGGACATCGCGTTGGCGAAGATCGTCGGGTTGGTCGTCACGCCGACGACGTGCTTGTCGCGGATCAGCGCCGCGAGGTTGCCGGTGGTCAGGCGTTCACGCGAGAGGTCGTCCAGCCAGATCGATACGCCGGCTTCGGACAGCTGCGCGAGCTTGTCGGTGCTCATCTATGTCCCTCTCAGTTCTTGGTGTTGGCGATCGAGCGGCGAGCCGCGTCGACGACTGCCTCCGTGGTGAACCCGAACTCACGGAACAGTGTGGCGGCATCGGCGGAGGCGCCGAAGTGCTCGATCGAAACGTTCACCCCGGCGTCACCGGTGAAGCGGTGCCACGACTGGGCGATGCCCGCCTCGACGGACACGCGGGCCTTCACCCCGGCCGGGATGACGGATTCGCGGTAGGCCGCGTCCTGCGCGTCGAACCACTCGACGCACGGCATCGAGACGACGCGCGCCTTGACGCCGTCGGCCTCGAGGACCTTCTTCGCCTCGACGGCGAGCTGGACCTCGGAGCCGGTGCCGATCAGCACGACGTCCGGCGTGCCGTCGGAATCGGCCAGGACGTACCCGCCCTTGGCGACGCCCTCGGCGCTGGTGCCCTCGAGCACCGGCACGTTCTGGCGGGTGAGCGCCAGGCCGGACGGGTGGTGGATGTCCTCCAGCACGGCCTTCCACGCGTACGCGGTCTCGTTGGCGTCCGCCGGGCGGACGACGTTGAGGCCCGGGATCGCGCGCAGCGCGGACAGCTGCTCGATCGGCTGGTGCGTCGGCCCGTCCTCGCCGAGGCCGATCGAGTCGTGCGTCCACACGTAGGTGACCGGCGCCTTCATCAGCGCGGCCAGCCGGACCGGCGGGCGCATGTAGTCGGAGAAGATCAGGAACGTCGCGCCGTACGGGCGGGTGCCGCCGTGCAGCGCGATCCCGTTGAGGATCGAGCCCATGGCGTGCTCGCGGATGCCGAAGTGCAGCGTCCGGCCGTACGGGCTGGTCTTCCACATGTCCGTGGAAGCCTTCTCCGGGCCGAACGAGTCGGCGCCCTTCATCGTGGTGTTGTTGCTCTCCGCGAGGTCCGCGGAGCCGCCCCACAGCTCGGGCAGCGGCTCGGCGAGCGCGTTGAGCACCTCGCCGGAGGCCTTGCGGGTGGCGACGCCCTTGGCGTCCGGCTCCCACTTCGGCAGGTTGTCGGCGAAGCCCTCGGGCAGGGTGCGGGTGGACATGCGGTCCGCCAGCTTCTTGCGCTCCGGGTTGGCCTTGCCCCACGCCTCGAACTTCCCGTCCCACTCGGCGTGCGCGGCCTTGCCGCGGTCGAGCGCCTGGCGGGTGTGCTTGATCACGTCGTCCTCGACCTGGAACGACTGCTCCGGGTCGAAGCCGAGGACCTTCTTGACCGCGGCGACCTCTTCGGCGCCCAGCGCGGCGCCGTGCGCCTTGCCGGTGCCCATCTTCTTCGGGGCCGGGTAGCCGATCACGGTCTTCACCGCGATGAACGACGGGCGGCCGGTCTCGGCCTTCGCGTTCTTGATGGCCTCTTCGATCGCGACGACGTCCTCGCCACCCTCGACGACCTGGGTGTGCCACCCGTAGGCGTCGTAGCGCGCGACGGTGTCCTCCGAGAGGGCGATGTTCGTGTCGTCCTCGATGGAGATCTTGTTGTCGTCCCAGAAGACGATCAGGTTGCCCAGCTCCTGGCGGCCCGCGATGGACGACGCCTCGGCGGTCACGCCCTCTTCGATGTCGCCGTCGGACGCGATCGCGTAGATGTAGTGGTCGAAGATGCTCTCGCCGGGCGCGGTGTCCGGGTCGAGCAGGCCGCGCTCACGACGGGCGGCCATCGCCATGCCCACGGCGTTCGCCAGGCCCTGCCCCAGCGGGCCGGTGGTGGTCTCGACGCCGTCGGTGTGGCGGTACTCCGGGTGGCCCGGGGTCTTCGAGCCCCACTTGCGCAGCTGCTTGAGGTCCTCGAGCTCGAGGCCGTAGCCGGCGAGGAACAGCTGGATGTACAGCGTCAGGCTGGAGTGGCCGGCCGACAGCACGAACCGGTCGCGGCCCGGCCAGTTCTGGTCGTTCGGGTCGTGCCGCAGCGTGCGCTGGAACAAGGTGTAGGCCAGCGGCGCCAAGCTCATCGCGGTGCCGGGGTGGCCACTGCCACAGTTCTCGACCGCGTCCGCGGCGAGCACCCGGACGGTGTCCACGGCGCGGGTGTCGGTGTCGGTCCAGTCGGCGGGGACGTTACGCCGGAGGAGTGGGTTGTTCTCGCTGGTAGGGGCGGTATCGGACACTGAACTCCAACTCCCGGTCATGATGGTTGCGGCTGGTCTTGCTCGTTCCGGTTACCCGTGCGCACGGACATCTATCTCAATCGATCCCGAAGGGACGATATTCCTGCTCGCGGCCGTGCGCAGGGGCAATCGCGGCCCGTCCCGGCCAGCCTAGTGCTTGGACCCGTTCCAGACCCGCGATCACCCACGGGATTCACCACGTCTAACATCGTTCGAGGGTTCACACCGGCGGGTTTCAGCGGCACCACACGCCTCCGGCATCGGGCCCGCCCGAACCTGACTCAGGGAGTGAAATGTCGTTGGTGAACGCTGCGCACGGACGCAGTGACGACACCAGCGCCGTGCACCCGACCGGTGAGCGACCGCACGGTGACCGGCGAAGCATCCGCCAGGTCGTCGGCGCCTACGCCGCGCTGGCGAAGCCGCGGGTGATCGAGCTCCTCCTGGTGACCACCATCCCGGCGATGTTCCTCGCCGGCCGTCAGATCCCCTCGCCGTGGCTGGTACTGGCCACGCTGGTCGGCGGGACGATGGCCGCGGGCAGCGCGAACGCGCTCAACTGCGTGATCGACGCGGACATCGACAAGGTGATGAACCGCACGAAGCGCCGTCCGCTGGTGAAGGACTCGGTGCCGCGGCGCGGCGCGCTGATCTTCGGCTTGGTCATGGGCGTCGCGTCGGCCGTGGTGCTCTACTTCACGGTCAACCTGCTGTCGGCCGTGCTGGCCGTGGCCACGATCCTCTTCTACATCTTCGTCTACACGCTCGGCCTCAAGCGGCGCACGTCGCAGAACGTGGTCTGGGGCGGCGCGGCGGGCTGCATGCCGGTGGTCATCGGCTGGGCCGCCGTCACCGGCACCGTGCAGTGGCCGGCGTTCGTGATGTTCGGCGTCATCTTCTTCTGGACGCCGCCGCACACGTGGGCGCTGGGCATGAAGTACCGCGACGACTACGAGCGCGCGGGCGTCCCGATGCTGCCGGTGGTGGCCACCGCCCAGCACGTCGCCAAGCAGATCGTCATCTACTCGTGGGTGATGGTGGCGTGGACGCTGCTGCTGCTCCCGGTGACGTCCTGGCTGTACGGCACGTTCGCCATCCTGGCGGGCGGCTGGTTCCTCTTCTACGCGCACAGCCTGCAGGCCGCGGTGCGGCGCGGCGAAGAGACGAAGCCGATGGCGCTGTTCCACCGGTCCAACACGTACCTGATGATCGTGTTCGTGGCGCTGGCGGTCGACTCGGCCATCGGCCTGCCGACCCTCGGCCTGCCGTTCTGAGCCCGGCGGAGTTCTTCGCCGACGTCATCGAGTCGGGCACCGTGCTCGGGGCCGACCACACCTGGTCACCCGAGCGAGTGGCTTCACTGCTCGGCGACGACTACGGCGACAACCCTTCGAAGCACACGTTGGGGCGCGACCACGGCCTGGCCGAGTTCTTCTGGCAGCGTCCCGGTCCCGGGCACCCGTGGGTGGGGACACACTTCTCGGTGCAGGCGCACCGGCTCCGGTACCGCGACCCCGAGATGATCAACCTCCTGGTGCGCGATCGCTACGGCCCCTTCGACGGTCCGGTGCCGTTCGCCGAAGTCAGTGCGCTGCTCGCCGCGCGGGGCGTGCGGCTGGACGAGGTGCCTTATCCGCCGGACCCGGACGAGATGCGCACGTACCGGCAGCCGGACGCGGGGATCCTGGTCTCCGTGGTCGCGGGCGCCTACTACGGGCAAGCCGGTGACCTCTACAGCGTCTCGAGTTCGAGCAAGCCATGATGCCGCGCCTCGGCAAGGACCGGGTCCTGGCCGTGCTGGCGGCCGTCGTGGTTCTCGGTCTGCTGGCGTTCATCGGCCGCGGGAAGGTGTCGCTCGACACGAACTCGCTCCTCGGCACCGCCTGCGCGATTCCGTCGCGGATCACGGCGGTTCCCGGCCCGGCCCCGGACGGCGGTGTCGTGCGAGTCGCCGAACAGGGCCCGGGCGCGGCGGTGCTGGAGAACACGAGCACCCTGGCTGCTTACCGGATTCCGTTGACGTCGGGCGCCCGGACGGTGGAAATGCCGCTGCTGCTGCCGGGGGAGCGGATCGGCATCGCCCTGGACCGGCCCGAGCCGGGCCCGGCGACGTGGCTGCCCCCGGAGTCCCTCGGCGGCTTCACCCCGGTGACAGCGACGGTCGTCCCCGGCGGCGTCCGCTACCACTCGGCGAACTGCCGGGCGCTGACCAGCCACGGCGCGGCTGTTCTCCACCGGGACGCGAACGGTCGGCTCACCGGCGGCGAGCAACTGCCGGCGGCGAGCGTGTCGTGCGCGGTGGGGGAGAAGGAACTTCCGGTCGTCGTCGCGGCCGGCAGTGAGGTCTATCCGTACTGCGCTCTGGCGGCTTTCTGAAACTCTCGGTGCACTCGCGAACACTGTGAGAGACTCCCCGGGTTGGGCTTACTCGGGGAGGGTGCATGCCTGATCACGGAGTCGACCTCGCGGCCGATCTCTACCGGATGCTCGTGGTCGCCAAAGACGATCTGCCCTCAGTGTCGGCGGTATACGGCGACGTCGTCGGGAAGTACGGCCGGGCGAGGTCCGGGCTGGACGGCGCGATGACACGACCTGACCATTTCGGCGGAAGCGCACTCGGGCCCGTGCACGCGGCTTGGATCGGGCTGCACACCGCGGCGGCGAAGTTCATGACGGACACCCAGGCCAACCTGAACGACACCGCCGCGGCCCTGGCGAAGGCCGCCGAGATGTACGCGGCGACCGATCGCACGGCCGCGGACCAGCTGCACAAGCTCATCGCGGAACGCGGCGAGCCGACGCCGGGGCGGTGACGTGTGAGCTTCGACGAGCTGATGGCCCACGCGAGCGAAATCAAGTTCCTGGCGATCAAACGGGCCCTGGACGAGCACGAGACCGAGCCGGAGTACGCGCGGCAAGGGGTCGACGGCTATTACCAGCAAGTGATCGAGCCCCTGTTCAAACCGTTTTCGCGCATTCCCGACCCGGCCGGCTACCAGCCGATGATCGACGACCTGTCCGCCGCGATGCACGACCTGTCCGGCGGCCACATCGACCAGGACCCGATCGACAAGAACCCTTACCTGGCCAACCCCACGCTGGAGAAGATCCACACGGCGAGCGACTACCTCCAGGACTGGTCGGGACAGGCCGCGATGCAGTTCAAGCAGAAGTTCCTCGACCCGTTCCCGGCGATTTCGGCCAACCAGTTCATCCTCACGGCGATCCTCAAAGCGGCGCTGGAGGCTCACCAGGCGATGTGGTCGAAGACCCGGGACGACATCGACAAGATCGCGCACGCCACGATGGACGCGTTCGACAACAAGTGCTGCGACAAGAACACGTGGAACGTGACCTTCACCGTGTTGTCTTCGATCGGGGCCACGGCTGCCGCCATCCTCACCGTCGCGACCGAGGGTGCTGCGGCCCCGCTCCTCCTGAGCGTGGTCGGTGCGGCAGCGCAGGTCGGGGCGACGTTGCCACCGGACAGCTTGTCGGATCCGCCCAAGGGTGGAGGCGAGACGGCACTGCAGATCATCAACTCGATGAAGGCGGCAATCGATCAGCTGACGAAGGTCGTCGAGAAGGCGGAAGCTTTCATCGCCGAAAAAGTGACGGGTGTGACCGACCTCCTGGCGACCACCGAGCCGTTTTTCGTCGCCGCCCGTCCCGCTCTCGCTTCGCTGCCGCAGGGCGGGCTCACCGGCACCGGCGGCCTCGGCGAGTCGGGCTAGGGGGACGTGCACATGGGAAGACTCGCCGACCGGCTCGACGCCATCCGGGTGCGGGTCCGGGCGCCCGGCACCGACATCGAAGCCGAGCTGCGCGACCGCACGGACATCACCATCACGTTCGGCGAAAGCGTCTACGACTTCGCCGATGAACGCGGGCTCGAGCGCTCGCTGGCAGCGCTGGCGCGCCTGGTCTACGCGGGCTGGTTGCGGCAGTACCGGGCGGCGATCGACGAGTCGGCCCTCGACATCACTCCACACGACGAGCGGGACCACGAGTTCCTCGACGAGCGGTCGAAGATCGAGGCAGGCGGAAGGTCGAGCGACGGCCGGATCACCATCACGTGCGTCGGCATGCAGGAGATCACGGTCGAGATCGAGCCCGGCACGGTCCGGAAGTTGACCGAAGAGCAGTTCGCCGCGCGCGCCAAGGAGGCTGTGATCATCCTGATCCGGGACTACCTGGCGAAGGTCAGCGCCTTGAGGACGCGGTTCTACGGATGAAGCGGAATCTCGTGCTCCCGGTGGCCGGCGCGGTCGTTCTCCTGGCCGCCATCGTCCTGGCCGCGGGCGGAAAACTGCCCTGGACCGGATCCCGGCCGGCCGACAGCTGTGACATCCCCGTCGACATCCCCGACCGGGTCACCGCCAGCTCGTCCACGTCCGGTGGCGGGATCAAGGTCGTCGACCAGGGATTCAGTCAAAGCCCGTCTGGGCTGGTCAGTCTCGGCGCCGTCGTGGAAAACGCCGGTACCGACGTCGCCTACCGCGTTCCGGTGAAGTTCCGGCTGTTCGACGCCGCGCACCACGAACTCCGCGAAGTCGCGGCCGGCGAGATTCCCGTCCTCCTGCCCGGCCAGCGGATCGGCGCCGGGAAAGGCACCTACGCGCGGGACACGACCGTGGTCACCGTCGAGACCGCCGTGGGACCGAACGCCTGGCTGCCGCCTACCGCTGTGGGCAGCCTCGGCCCGGTGAACGCGACCTATCTCCGGACTCTGCGCTACTACCCGGACAATCCGGCCTACGTCGACGTCCACTATCGGGAGACGTCCACGAACTGCCGGGCTCTGGACAGCCACGCCACCGTCGCGCTCTTCCGTGATCCCGCCGGGCGGATCATCGGAGGTGACAGCGGTCCGGCCGGCATGCCGCTCACCTTCCAGGACACCCATGGCAACGACATCGTCGTCGAGCGGCAAGTTCCGTCCAGCCCGTCCTGCTCACCAGGAGAGCGGGAGACCTGGGTCATTCCGTCCGTCGGTGGGCCTGTCACAGGTGATGATGCTCGCACCGAGGTCTACCCGTACTGCGCCCTCGGGGCGGAATGATCCCGGAGCCGGGGTCGTTAAACTCTGCTGGCTCTTTTCCTTGAGGCGAAAGCAGGATCTCTTGTCCGTGTCCTCGGACGGCTTCACCGCCGAGCTCGCCCGCGAGCAGGCGTACGTCACCACCCTCTACGCGAAGCTCGACGCCGAACGCGCCGAGGCCCAGCGGCGCCTCGACGACACCCTCCGCCAGACCGGCGGCACCCCGCAGGCCCGCACCGAACGCGACGTCGCCACCACCCTCTACACCGACCGGCTCGCCCAGCTCGGCTCCGTCGAGCAGGGCCTGGCCTTCGGGCGGCTCGACTTCGTCCCCGGCAACGCCGAGGAGACCACCTACATCGGCCGGCTCGGGCTGTTCGACGAAGACGACGACTACCGGCCGCTGCTCGTCGACTGGCGGGCGCCCGTCGCGCGCCCCTTCTACCTCGCCACCGCCGCCTCGCCCGACGGCGTGCGGCGGCGACGGCACCTGCGGTCGCTGACCCGCAAGGTCACCGGCTTCGACGACGAGATCCTCGATCTCACCGCCGCCGACCAGGGCCAGGACCTCGGGCTGGCCGGCGAGGCCGCGCTGCTCGCCGCCCTCGAACAGCGGCGCACCGGCGAAATGAGCGACATCGTCGCGACCATCCAGGCCGAGCAGGACCGCATCATCCGCGCGCCGCTGGGCGGCGTCATGGTCGTGCAGGGCGGGCCCGGCACCGGCAAGACCGCCGTCGCGCTGCACCGCGCGGCCTACCTGCTCTACACGCACCGCCAGCAGCTCACGACCCGCGGCGTGCTCGTCGTCGGGCCGAACAGCACGTTCCTGCGCTACATCGGCCAGGTGCTGCCGTCGCTCGGCGAGACCGGCGTGCTGCTCGCCACCGTCGGGCAGCTCTACCCGGGCCTGGACGCCGACGGCGTCGAGCCGCGCGAGACCACCGAGGTCAAGGGCCGGCTCGTGATGGCCGAGGTGCTGGCCAACGCCGTCCGCGACCGCCAGCGCGTGCCCGAGCCCGTCATGGAGATCGAGTACGAGCACGACGTGCTGCGGCTGGACCGGAAGACGTGCACCGACGCCCGGACCCGCGCCCGCCGGTCGCGGCGGCCGCACAACCCGGCGCGGCGGCTGTTCGTCTCCGACGTCCTCGACGCGCTGACCCGCCAGGCCGCCCGGAAGCTGGGCGACGACCTCCTCGACGGGCAGGACCTGCAGGACATCCGCGCCGAGCTGGCCGCGGACGAGCACGTCACGGCCGCCATCGACGCGCTGTGGCCGGTGCTGACCCCGGAAGGCGTGCTCGACGACCTGTTCGCCGACCGCGAACGGCTCTCCGGCGCGGCCCGGAAGCTGCTTTCGCCCGAAGACCGCGCCCTGCTGGAGAGCGGCCGCGACACGAAGTGGACGCCGGCCGACGTGCCGCTGCTCGACGAGCTGGCCGAGCTGATCGGCGTCGACGACACCGAGGCCCGCGTCGAGCGCAAACGCCGTGAGCGCGAAGACCGCGCGTACGCCGAGGGCGTGCTCGACATCCTCGAACAGGACGAGGAGATCATCGACGAGGAGCTGCTGCGCGTCTCCGACGTCCTCGACGCCGAGCTGTTCGCCGAGCGCCAGGTGGAGCGCAGCGAGCTAACCGCGGCCCAGCGCGCCGCGCAGGACCGGACCTGGACGTTCGGGCACGTGATCGTCGACGAGGCCCAGGAGCTGTCGGCGATGGACTGGCGGCTGCTCATGCGGCGTTCGCCGAACCGGTCGATGACGCTGGTCGGGGACGTCGCCCAGACGGGTGCGGCCGGGGGAGCGCGGTCATGGGGCGAGGCGCTCTCGCCGTACGTCGCGGACCGGTGGCGGCTCGAGCAGCTCACCGTGAACTACCGCACGCCCGCGGAGATCATGGCGGTCGCGGCCCGGGTGCTGGCCGAGGTCGACCCGACGCTGTCGGCGCCGTCCTCGGTGCGGGAGACCGGGGTGGCGCCGTGGTCGGCGCGGCCTTCGTCCTTGGCCTCGGAGCTGCCGGGGCTGGTCGAGCGTGAACTGTCCGAAGTGGATGGTGGGACGGTGGCGGTCTTGGTGCCCGCGGCCCGGTTCGACGAGGTGTCGTCGTGGCTGTCGGAGCACGACGAGCGGCTGAGCGTGCTGACCGTCGAGCGGGCGAAGGGCCTGGAGTTCGATTCGGTGGTGCTGGTCGCGCCGGACGAGGTCGTCTCGGGTTCGCCGCGCGGGCTCAACGACCTGTATGTGGCCTTGACACGCGCTACGCGGCGGCTCGGCGTGGTCGCCACGGGTGACGACGTCCCGGCACTCTCCGTGCTTGGCTAGGGTGCCCGGCATGCAGAAGATCGGGAAGATCGTGGTCACCGCCGCGGCGGCGTTGTCGCTGGCCGCGTGCGGCCAGGCCGCCAAGACCCAGACGGCCGCGCCGGCGGGACCGTCCGTGCCGCCGTCGTCGGACGCCGCCCAGGCGCCCCAGAGCAAGGGCCGCGAGTGCACGGCGGACGACATCAAGACGACGGGCAAGTTCGGCGAGGTGCCGACCATCACCATCCCCGACGACTGCGACCCGCCGAAGAAGCTGATCACGAAGGACCTGTCCGAGGGCACCGGCGGCGCGGCCAAGGCCGGGCAGCAGCTGAAGATGAACTACCTGCTGGTGACGTGGTCGGACAAGAAGAAGCTGGACAGCTCGTTCGACCGCGGCGAGACGTTCGACCTGAACCTGGGCGCGGGCGAGGTCATCCCGGGCTGGGACAAGGGCCTGGAGGGCATCAAGCAGGGCGGCCGCCGCCTGCTGATCATCCCGCCGGACCTCGCGTACGGCGAGGGCGGCCGCGGCATCAAGCCGAACGAGACGCTGGTCTTCGTCACCGACGCGGTTTCGGTCCCGGCCTGAGCCGCTCGGTCCGTGAATGTCGCGTTGAGGGAATCGAAGTCCCTCAACGCGACCTTCACGGCTTT
The DNA here is from genome assembly GCF_040629235.1 of Amycolatopsis sp. NPDC005961. NCBI lineage: Bacteria > Bacillati > Actinomycetota > Actinomycetes > Pseudonocardiales > Pseudonocardiaceae > Amycolatopsis > Amycolatopsis sp. NPDC005961. The sequence goes on from NZ_JBEXVF010000010.1 coordinate 143,921, forward strand.
ACGGGATGAGCAGGAGCTTGCCGGTCGTGCGGCGGCCCTGAAGGTCCTCGTGAGCCTTGCGCGCGTCCGCGAGCGGGTACTTGCCGCCGATGCGGACCGTGAGGTCGCCCGCCAGGATCGCGTCGAACAGCTCCTTCGAGCGCCAGTCGATCTCCTCGCGGCTGCGCGTGTAGTGCGCCGACGTCGGGCGGGTCAGGTACAGCGAGCCGCCGGAATTGAGGCGCTGCGGGTCGATCGGCGGGACCGGGCCGCTGGCCGCACCGAACAGCGCGAGCAGGCCGCGGATCTTGAGGCTGGCCAGGCTGCCGTCGACGGTGTCCTTGCCGACGCCGTCGTACACGACGTCGACACCCTCGCCGCCGGTCAGCTCGCGGGTGACCTTCGCGAAGTCGTCCCGGTCGTAGCGGATCACCTCGTCGGCGCCGGCCTCACGGGCGAGCTTCTCCTTCTCCTCGGTCGACACAGTGCCGATCACGCGGGCGCCGCGCGCCTTCGCCAGCTGCACCAGCAGCAGGCCGACCCCGCCCGCGGCCGCGTGCACCAGCACGTCGTGGCCGGGCTTGACCTCGAACGTCGACGCGACCAGGTAGTGCGCGGTCATGCCCTGCAGCATGGTCGCGGCGGCCGTCTCCAGCGAGACACCTTCGGGTACCTTCACGGCGATCGACGCGGGGACGACCTTGCGCGCGGCGTAGCTGCCGAGGTCGCCTTGCCAGGCGACGCGGTCGCCGGCCTCGAACCCGGTCCCGGGCGCGGCTTCGACGACCGTCCCCGCGCCCTCGAGCCCGAGCACGAACGGCAGGTCGATCGGGTAGATGCCCTGGCGCTGGTAGGTGTCGATGTAGTTGACGCCGGCCGCGGCGACGTCGACCAGCAGTTCGCCGGCCTCCGGGGCGCGGACGTCCACTTCGGCCGCTTCGAGCACTTCCGGGCCGCCGGTCTTCGTCACCTGCACTGCGGTGGGCATGCGTCCTCCTGGGGTCGGGTTTCTCCCACGCACAACTATGGCCGACGCCACGCTGTTCCGCGTTCCGGCGCGTCTTTGGTTATCGTTCGGGACGTGTCTGATTCCGAAGAGACTGTTTCGCCGACCAGCGCGCAGCTGGGCGCGGCGCGCAAGTTCGTGAAGGCGCATGGCAAGCCGTCCCGCGCGGTGGTGGAGAACATCGGCCGCGCGGGCGCGCGTGTGGTGCTGGTAGGAGCCGACGGCGCGCTCGGCGACGTCGTGGTGCCGTCCGTGGCGACCGGCGAGGCCCTGATCGAGGCGGTCGAGGACCTCTCCCCGGCGACGTGGGACGCGGAGACGGTCAAGGCGACGAAGATCGGCCCGGAGCACCGCCGCAAGATGGCCAGCCGGTGAACCGCACAGCGATCCTGGCCAGCTGCGCGGAGCTCCCCACGGGTGACGGCGACGACGACGCTCTGGTGCCTGCTTTGGAGTCGCTGGGCTTCTCGGTGTCGTGGGCAGCGTGGGACGCGGACGCCGCGTTCGAGGACGCCGACGCGGTGATCCTGCGCGCGACGTGGGACTACCCGTCGCGGCGCCCGGAGTTCCTCGCGTGGTGCGAGTCGGTTCCGTCTCTCTTCAACTCCGCGGCGGTCGTGCGCTGGAACACGGACAAGTCGTACCTGGTCGAGCTGCTCGACGCGGGTCTGGCGGTGGTCCCGACAACGCTGGTCTCGCCGGGCGACGACGCACGCTTCCCGTCCTCGGACTTCGTGGTGAAGCCCTCGGTGGGCGCGGGTTCCCGCGGCGCGGCCCGGTTCGCTGCCGGTGAGGACGCCTCCGCGCACGTGGCGACCTTGCACGCCGAGGGCCACACGGCGCTGATCCAGCCGTACCAGTCCAGTGTGGACACTTCCGGTGAGCTGGCTCTGGTGTATATCGGCGGGTTCTACTCGCACGCGTTCACCAAGAGCGCGATGCTGGGGTCCGAAGTGGACTCGTCGGGGCTGTACCTGTCGGAGAAGCTGGCTCCGGCTTCGCCGCCCGCCGACGCGGTCGCGTTGGCCGAGGACATGCTGGACGCGGCGTCGGCGTTGCTGGGGATCCTGCGGGCCGAGCTGCTGTACGCGCGGGTGGACGTGGTCCGCGGTGCGGACGGGAAGCCGTTGCTGCTGGAGCTGGAGCTGACGGAACCGTCGCTGGGCTTCCGTCAGGCGGACGAGTCGGCGGCGTTGCGATTCGCTTCGGCGGTGCGGCAGCAGCTGGCGTAGTCATCGCACGGCGGCCAGCGCGAGGGCGACGACCGCACCGATCGCGGTCACGGCGATCGAGCCGGTGATCAGATAAAGCCCGCCGATCCCGCTCAGGCCGACTTTGATCAATTCCCGGAGGCCGCGGCCCGGAGTGGGTTCCCTTGTCTTGCCCTTGGTCACTGTGCTACCCCTTTATCGGTGTACTAGTACGGGGCAATGGTGACGGGCAGCGAGCCGGTCCGGAAATGATCTTTTGTTTCCGAGGTCGGTTTCTCGTTGTCGAAGGGTTGTCATCGCAGTTTCACCGTTGCTCGCAGAAGTTCGGCAGTTGTCGATCTTCGTGGGAGTAGCGGAGGATGCCGTGACCATCCGGACGGACTGTGGACCGGCGAGCGAGGCGCGTTCGCCCGCCGAGGTCGAAGCCGCGCTGCGCTGGCTGGCGACCCGCAAAGACGGGGAGCCGCTTCGATTTCTCCGGGAAGCGATCGACGAGCCGGCGAGCGAGTCGGCGGACGTGCTCCGCTCACTGGTAGAGCGGACAGCGTCGCTGTCGGCCGAAGGGACCGAGTCGCGCGCGTTCGCGATCTGGGGTCTGCTCGTCGACGAGATCGGCTCGGCCGGGAACGACCGCCGCCGCGTCACCCTGATGGCGGCGTTCCGGGTGCCGCCGGCGCCGGGCGGCACCGTCTGGAAGACCAAGCTGGGTGATCGGTTCCGGCAGTTGATGGTGCTTCCCCGCGTCTTCGGCGACCCGCCGCCCACCACCACGACGCCGATGAACCAAGCTTGGCGGTGGGCGCTCCAGGCGTTGGCCGCGTCGCTGACGGGGAAACTGGGGTCGCTGGAAGGGGCGGATTGGCAGCCCTACATCGACATCGGCCGCGGGGCGGTGGAGGCCACGAACGCGGGGTGTGTCAGCTGGCGAGCCCGGGCGGCGTCGAAAGGGGCACAGCCGGTGTTCGTGGAACGCATGCTCGTCCGGGCGGTGATGCACCGCCGGACGGTGCAGCGTCGCATCACCGAACGTGCCATTGTCGCCTGTGAGGACGGCGTCGACGCTTACAACGTCCATGCACGCACCGGCTGGAAGCATGCCCAGGGAGACCTGCCGGTGAAGGCTCTGTGGGCGTGTCGTGTGGCCGCTTCACCCCGCGACCCGGCGGTGGTCTCGTTGCGCTTTCGCAGGACGCTTCGGAAAGGCGAGCGGTACGACTTCGTCTCCGAGGCGCTGGACGGGCACTTGGAGGAAGAACGCCGGTGGCTCGATGTAGCCGTCGACCACCACGGGATCGCACCCGGGGGTTTGACGATCCAGCTCAACTTCGACGCGAATCAGCTACCCGAGGCGTGTTGGTGGTACGCGGAGCAACTCGAATTCGAACGGACGTGCCGGCCGTCGCAGGGTGATCCGCATCTGCTTCCCGTCGGAGACGGTTTCGTCCAGCACACCTTTCTCGAGGGGTGCCATCCGCGGGAGAGCTACGGGGTGGCGTTCAGGTGGAAATCCTCGTGACCGATGTGGAGCCACCTCGGTCACGAGAGATCGATCCTGGTGGAACTGGTCAGTTTCCGGTGTTGCCGCCGCCGCCACCTGCGACGACGACAACGGTGGGACTCGTCGATTCGTGGTCGCTCGACGCCGGGGCGGTCGCTCCGCCCAGTGCGAGAACCAACGCTGCCGCGGCAATTGCCCTGCGCCAGTAGTTACCGCTCTTCACCGTGAGTCTCCTTCGGCTGATCGAAAATTCGACTCACGGTAGAGGGGAAGCGGTCGACACGATCGAGGAACTCAGCTGCTCGATCGTGTCTTCGTGGGCCAATTAAGCTTCCGCGGTTACCCGCTTGGCGGCCAGCCGATCAGCCCGCGGCCACCGGACATCGGTGGCCCACCCGAGCTGCTCAAAAGTCCGGATCACCCGAGCCGAAATATCCACCTGCCCCCGCAACACCCCGTGCCGCGCGCAAGTCGGGTCCGCGTGGTGCGAGTTGTGCCAGCTCTCGCCCATCGAAAGTACCGCCAGCGGCCAAAAGTTCGCCGCCTTGTCGCGTGAAGCGAACGGCCTTTCCCCGATCAGGTGGCAAATCGAATTCACCGACCAAGACACGTGGTGCAGGAACGCGATCCGCACCAACCCGGCCCAGAAGAACGCCGTCACCGCGCCCCACCACGACCATGTGAGCAGGCCGCCCAGAAGAGCCGGCAGCGCCAGGCTCAGCGTGATCCACAGCCAGAAGAACCGGTTGACCACCCGCAGATCCCCGTCCGCCACCAGATCCGGCGCGAAACGGTCCGCGTTGGTCACCTCGCGGGAAAACATCCAGCCCATGTGCGCGTGCCAGAACCCGCGCAGCAACGCCGACGGCGATGTGCCGAACAGCCACGGCGAATGCGGGTCGCCCTCGCGGTCGGCGAACGCGTGGTGCCGGCGGTGGCTCGCCACCCAGAAGATCACCGAGCCCTGGACCGCCATGCTGCCCGCGATGGCCAGCGCCACCCGCAGGGGCCGGGACGCCTTGAACGCGCCGTGGGTGAAGTAGCGGTGGTAACCCACCGTCACGCCGAGCGTCGCGAACACGTAGAACACCGCCGCCAGCGCCAGGTCGATCCACGTCATGCCCCAGCCCCACACCAGCGGGACCGCGACGAGGAGTGCCGCGAACGGCACCAGCAGGAACGTCTTCAGCACGAGCATCTCGCCGGTCCCCCGGCGGTGGGAGATGAGCGGCTTGGGCGCGGAGCGCGTCGTCATGCGCAGACCCTATGCGGTGCGAGTTAAGGCGGTGTGACCGGCGGTTGCTCAGGCGGTGGCGAGTTCCTTAGGCGCCGCCGTCAGCGAGACGGCCGGGCCGCGGTCGCGGCTGCCCGTCCACAGCGTCGCCGTCGCGATGATCACCGCCATCGCGCCGAGGACGTGGAACGACACCATCGCCTCCGGCACGCCCAGCGCGTACTGCAGCGAGCCGAGCCCGCCCTGCGCGAGCGCGACCACCCACACCGCGATGTAGCGCTGCCACAGGCTCTTCGGCGCGCCGGCGCGCAGCAGCTGCAGGCCGAACACCGCGAGCAGGAGCATGTACAGCACGAGCAGGCCGCCGTGGACCTGGGCGAGGGTCTCCACCGAGACGGCCAGGCGGTGCGTGTTGATGTCGCCGCTGTGCGGGCCGGCGCCGGTCACCGTGGTGCCGGCGGCCAGCACCAGCCACATCACGACGGCCAGCGCGACCAGGACCGAGCGGCCGGGCACCAGCGGCCGGGCGGGTTCGTCGCCTTCGCGGAACGCCCGCAGCAGCAGGACCGCGAGCCAGACCAGGGGAGTGGTGGCGAGGAAGTGGATCGCGACGGTCCACCACTCGAGCTTGGCGAGCACGGTCATCCCGCCGACGACGGCCTGCAGCACGACGCCGCCGGGCATCGTCCAGGCCAGCTTGACCAGGCGGGTGCGGCTCGGGTGGTCGATCTGCACGCGCCAGGCCGTGATGACGGCGACCGCGGCGACGGCGATGACGACGCCGGTCAGCATCCGGTTGCCGAACTCGATCCACTGGTTGAGCGCGTGGATGCCGGGGTGGTCCACCGGGACCAGGCTGCCGGCGACGCACTGCGGCCAGGTCGGGCAGCCGAGGCCCGAGCCGGTGACGCGCACGATGGAGCCGGTGACGCCGATCAGCGCCTGCGCGAGGACCGCGGCGATCCCGACGGCCCGCTGCACGGTGGCGGAGGGATACGGCAGGCGGGCGACGAGGCTGGTGAACGGCACCCATCGATGGTAGAGCGCCGGGAAACGTGGCTTTCGGCAGGTCCCGGCGCCCAGAACGGCGTGCCGGGCGCAAGGGACCTAGGTCACTCGGTTTTCTTGGCCTTCTTCTGGAACAAGCCCATCGACTGCGCGATGACCGCACCGAAGCCCAGCACGGCGAGGGGAACCGTCCTGATCCAGAACGCTCCCGCGTCCACCTTCACCAAGAGGATGATCGCGCCGATCGCCACCACGAGCAGGAGCAGCATGATCAGGAAGACGCGGGTTTTCGAAACCATGTGGAACTGCTCCCTGGGGTCCGGTTGCGGGTCCGGACGACCTTCCCAGGACGGCGCGCGGTCCGTGAGGTCACTTCTACCCGACCCGATCGGACTCAGGTGAGCTTCGTGGTGCGGGAAGCCAGCGCTCCCGCGAGCACTGCCCACACTGCCAGGACCAGCATGGGCCCGGGCGCGAAAGAACCGTCCACCAGAGCGGACCGCATGCCTTCGGCCAGCGCTCCCGACGGCAGCAGCTCCACCACCCGGGCCAACCCCGAGGGCAGCGACGACGGCGCCAGCAGGATGCCGCCCGCCAGGAGCAGCACGAACCAGACGATGTTCGCCAGCGCCAGCACGGCTTCCGCGCGCAGCGCCCCACCCAGGAGCACGCCCAGCGCGCCGAAGGCCAAGGTGCCCAGCACCAGCAGCACCACGGCCGAAGCCAGGCCCGAGAACGACGGCGACCATCCCAGGAACGCCGCCACCACCCCGATGATCACCGACTGCAGGACGACGACCACCAGCGCCGCCGCGAGGCGGCCCGCCACCAGCAGCCAGCGGGGCAACGCCGTCGCCGAAAGGCGCTTCAGCACTCCGTAACGCCGGTCGAAGCCCAGCGCGATCGCCTGGCCGGTGAACGCCGACGACATCACCGCCAGCGCCAGGATGCGCGGGGTGATCCAGTCCACTTTGGACGTCGAACCGACCGAAGACGCCGGCAGGATGTCCAGCAGCGACAACCCGATGAGCAGCGCCAGCGGGATCAGCAGCGTCAGCAGCACCTGCTCGCCGTGGCGCAGGGTCAGGCTCGCCTCGACCTTCGCGTGGGTGCGCACCATCCGGCCCAGCGACCCCCGTCCGGGTGCCGGAACGAAAACACCGGGCTCGAACACGCTCATGCCCGCAGCTCCCGTCCGGTCAGCTCCAGGAAGACCTCTTCGAGCGTCCGCTTGCCGACCTGCAGCTCCTCCGGCAGCACGCCCTGCTGCGCGCACCACGCCGTGACCGTCGACACGACCTGCGGGTCGACCGAGCCCACCACGACGTACGTGCCCGGCGCCGACTCGCGCACCGCGTAACCCTCCGGCAGCGCCGCGGTCAGCAGCGCCGTGTCCAGCCGCGTGCGCGCCTTGAAGCGCAGGCCCGCGTTGCCGCTCTCGTCGACCGTCAGGGACTGCGGCGCGCCGGAGACCACGACCTTGCCGTGGTCCACGATCACCACCGTGTCGGCCAGCGCCTCGGCCTCCTCCATCAGATGCGTGGTCAGCAGCACCGACACGCCGTCGCGGCGCAGCGCGCCGAGCAGGTCCCAGACCAGCCGCCGGGCCTGCGGGTCCATGCCCGCCGTCGGCTCGTCGAGGAACACCAGCTCCGGCCGTCCGACCAGCGCGCACGCCAGCGAGAGCCGCTGCTGCTGCCCGCCGGACAGGCGCTTGAACGGCGTCCGCCGCGACGAGGCCAGGCCGAGGACCTCCAGCAGCCAGGCCGGGTCCAGCGGGGAGGCCGCGCAGGACGCCACCAGCCCGAGCATCTCGTCGGCGCGGACGCCGGGGTAGGCGCCGCCGCCCTGGGGCATGATCCCGACGCGGGGGCGCAGCGCGGCGGACTCGCGCACGGGGTCGAGGCCGAGCACGCGCACCGAACCCGCGTCAGGCTTCAGGAAGCCTTCGCAGATCTCGACGGTGGTGGTCTTGCCTGCTCCGTTCGGGCCGAGCAGGGCGAGCAGGCTGCCGCGCTCCATCCGCAGGTCGAGACCGTCGACCGCGCGGGTGGAGCCGTAGCTTTTGACCAGCCCGGTGATCTCGACGGCGGGGGCACTCACATCGGGTCACGATACGGGCTCGGCCCGCGCGGGCACCCGCGGGGACGGCCTGGAGAGCAAGACGGGAGCGAGCCGGCGCACGATCAGCATCCCGCCGCCGCACACGACGATCGCCGCGACGTAGGCGAACGGCAGCACGTACGGGCGGCCGTCGAACGTGCTGCCGGTGGGCGGGAGGAGGAACGGCAGGGCGGCGGACAGCACCGCCGCGGCCACCCGGAAGCGGGACGTCCCGGCCGCGGCCGCCAGGGGGATCACCGCCCACAGCACGTACCAGGGCTGCAGGTTGATCTGCAGGATCATCACCGCGCCGAGGGAGACGCCGAGGCCGATGATCGGCCGGTAGCGCCACTTGAAGCTGTCCCACAGGAACTTGAACGTGATGGCGACGGCCACCAGGTAGCCGAGCGCGCCGAGGATCGGCACCAGGGCGTTGGTGTGGTTGCCGAGCCCGAGGGCGATGCCGAGGACGCCGGAGAGGTTGGCCAGCTCGGCGGTCGGGGAGATCCAGGAGCGGACCAGGCCGGGGGTGTCGAACGTCGCGCCGACCCAGCCGAAGCCGAGGCCGGTGCCGAAGCAGACGACGACGAGCACGACGCCGAACCACAGCGCCATCGGCGCGCCGGCGAAGAAGAGGTCCTTGAGGCGGCCGTGCCAGCGTCGCGCGACCATCACGGCGAAGAACGGCAACGCGAACAGGGCGGGCAGCTTCACCGCGACGCCCAGGGTGATGATCGCCACCCCGAGCCCGATGTAGAGCAGCTCGCCGTGCGCCAGTGGTGGCGGCGTGTCGCCCTTCACCCGGATCGGCAGCTTCCGGATGCCCACCTCGAGCCCGGCGAGCATCAGGCCGATGGCGAGCGCGTCGTTGTGGGCGCCGGCGACGAAGTGGAAGATCAGCAGCGGGTTCAGGGCGCCGAGCCACAGGGCCGTCGCGGGCTGGACGCCGAAGCGGCGCGCCAGCCGGGGGAGGGCCCAGACGATGAGGACCACGCCGGCCAGGGCGAGCACGCGCTGCAGGAGCACCCCGACGGCGATGCTGTTGCCCGCCAGCGGCGCGAGCCAGCCGCCGAGGCGCAGCACCAGGGGCCCGTACGGCGCCGGCGTCTCGCGCCACATGTTCGACACGCCCGCGGTGAACGGGTCGGCGACGCCGAGGGCCTGCGCCGGGCCCAGGACGTACGGGTCCATGCCGCGGTGCACGATCTCGCTCTGCGCGAGGTAGCTGTAGACGTCGCGGGAGAACAGCGGCGGGATGACCAGCAGCGGCAGCACCCACAGGGCGATCGTGCGCGCGAGCTGGCCCTGCGACGCGAGTCGGGCGCGGTCGGGCCGGGCGAACTTCCCGAGCATCAGCCAGCTGAGCACGAGGATGCCCATCCCGGAGATCGCGATGGCCAGCGACACCGTCGGGATCCGGGTGAACAGCCGCAGCACCGGGATCTCCTGCACCGGGTTGATCACCGGGGCGGCGCCGGCGCCGAGGGAGCCGAGCGCGAGGAAGAGCGAACCGACCGTGCCGAACCGGCGCACGACGTTCAGCCCGCGCAGCTCCTCGGCTTCGAGGGGGAGGGGTTCGAGGGGCCGGACGGGCGAAAGCGTCACCGGATGCGTACTGTCCGTTGCGATCACCGCCGCCTGCTGGTCCTGCTCACCCACTGCCACGGGTGCAGGGTATCGGGGCCGTCTTCGAGTGAGTCGGGTCACTGCCGGACACCCCGCCTTTGCCGACCGCCGGGAAATAAGACACACTTGTGTTGTGAAAAAGACGGAGGCGGGTGATCCGGCGGGCGGCGACATGCCCCGCGCCGTGGTCAACGCTGTCCCGTCGCAGGTCAGTGCCGAGGGCAAGACCCGCAACGAGGTCGCCCGGCTGCTCCTGGAACAGGGTCCCATGACCGCCGTCGTGGTCGCCGAGCAGCTGGGGATCAGCCCCGCGGCCGTCCGCCGGCACCTGGACGCTCTTCTCGCGGACGGCGAAGCCGAGACGCGCGACGCGCCCCGCCGCGGGCCCCGCGGGCGGGGTCGCCCGGCCAAGCTCTTCCTGCTGACCGAGCCCGGCCGCGCCCGGTTCGGGCACGCCTACGACGACCTCGCCGTCTCCGCCATCCGCTTCCTCGCCGAGCACGCGGGCGAAGACGCCGTACGCGCCTTCGCCGAGCAGCGCATCGAGAAGCTCGTCGGGCCGCACCGTTCCGCGATCACTGGATCGAGTGATCCGGCGGCGCGCGCGGAGGCCCTGGCCACCGCCCTGACCAGGGAGGGCTACGCTGCGTCGACCCGTCAGGTGGGCGCGCCCGCGCTCACCCGGAACGTCGGAGCGCAGCTCTGCCAGCACCACTGTCCGGTCGCCCACGTGGCCGCGGAGTTCCCGCAGCTGTGCGAGGCCGAGACGGAGGCGTTCGCCGAGCTGCTGGGCACCCACGTCCAGCGGCTGGCGACGATCGCACGCGGTGACTCCGCGTGCACCACCCACGTTCCCGTCACGACGGGGAACAACCCGGCCCATCCCGAGCCGGGAAGCACGGTGCCCTCTGGGCGCACAGCACGGATCCCGAATGGAGGGAAACCCGCATGACTGCCGCTGCCGAGCAGCGCACTCCCACCACCGCGCCACTGAGCCAGGAAGAGACCATCGAGTCCCTTGGCAAGTACGCGTTCGGCTGGGCCGACTCCGACGAAGCGGGCGCCAGCGCCCGTCGCGGGCTGAACGGAGATGTCGTCACCGACATCTCCGGGAAGAAGTCCGAGCCGGAGTGGATGCGCGAAGCGCGACTGAAGGCGCTCAAGCTCTTCGAGAAGAAGCCCATGCCCAACTGGGGTGCGGACCTCTCCGGGATCGACTTCGACAACATCAAGTACTTCGTCCGCTCCAGCGAGAAGCAGGCTGCGAGCTGGGAAGACCTGCCCGAGGACATCAAGAACACGTACGACAAGCTGGGCATCCCCGAGGCGGAGAAGCAGCGCCTCGTCGCCGGTGTCGCGGCCCAGTACGAGTCCGAGGTCGTCTACCACTCGATCCGCGAGGACCTCGAGAAGCAGGGCGTGCTCTTCCTCGACACGGACACCGCGCTCAAGACGCACCCGGAGCTGTTCGAGGAGTACTTCGGCTCGGTCATCCCGGCCGGCGACAACAAGTTCTCCGCGCTGAACACCGCGGTGTGGTCCGGCGGCTCGTTCATCTACGTGCCCAAGGGCGTCAAGGTGGACATCCCGCTGCAGGCCTACTTCCGGATCAACACCGAGAACATGGGCCAGTTCGAGCGCACCCTGATCATCGTCGACGAAGACGCCTACGTGCACTACGTCGAGGGCTGCACGGCGCCGATCTACCAGTCCGACTCGCTGCACTCGGCGGTCGTGGAGATCATCGTCAAGAAGGGCGCCCGCTGCCGCTACACGACCATCCAGAACTGGTCGAACAACGTCTACAACCTGGTCACCAAGCGCGCCAAGTGCGAAGAGGGCGCGACCATGGAATGGATCGACGGCAACATCGGTTCCAAGGTGACCATGAAGTACCCGTCGGTCTTCCTCATGGGCGAGCACGCCAAGGGTGAGGTCCTCTCGGTCGCGTTCGCGGGCGAAGGCCAGCACCAGGACGCGGGCGCCAAGATGGAGCACCTCGCGCCGTACACCTCCTCGACGATCGTGTCGAAGTCGGTGGCGCGCGGCGGCGGCCGCACCTCGTACCGCGGCCTGGTCCGCGTGGCGAAGCGCGCGCACCACTCGCGCTCCAGCGTCGTCTGCGACGCGCTGCTGGTGGACACGATCTCGCGCTCGGACACGTACCCGTACGTGGACATCCGCAACGACGAGGTGTCCATGGGCCACGAGGCCACGGTGTCGAAGGTCAGCGAAGAGCAGCTGTTCTACCTGATGTCGCGCGGTCTCGACGAGGCCGAGGCCATGGCGATGATCGTGCGCGGGTTCGTCGAGCCCATCGCGCGCGAGCTGCCGATGGAGTACGCGCTCGAGCTGAACCGCCTGATCGAGCTCCAGATGGAAGGGTCCGTCGGCTAGTCATGTCGGTTACCGAGAACAACGTTTCCGAAGCTCTTCGCGAGGGGGCGGTCATTCCGGCCGCCTCCCGCGCGGAGCGCTTCACCTCCTACGACGTCGAGGCCTTCGAGGTCCCGGGCGGCCGTGAGGAGAACTGGCGCTTCACGCCGATGAAGCGGCTGCGCGGCCTGCACGACGGCAGCGCGGTCGCCACCGGCGAGATCACCCTCGAAGCCGACGCCGCCCCCGAGCTGACCATCGAGACCGTCGGCCGCGACGACTCGCGGCTGGGCCAGGCCGGCGTCCCGAGCGACCGGATCGCCGCCCAGGCCTACTCCTCGTTCACCAAGGCCACCGTCGTGACGGTGCCGAAGGAGACCAAGGCGTCCAAGCCGTCGGTGCTGCGCATCCACGGCCCGGGTGTGGACCAGGTCGCCTACGGGCACTTGCAGGTTCGCGCCGAGGCGTTCGCCGAAGCCGTCGTCGTCCTCGACCACGTCGGCGCCGGCACCTACGCCGACAACGTCGAGTTCGTCATCGGCGACGGCGCCAAGGTCACCGTGGTCAGCGTCCAGGACTGGGCCGACGACGCGGTGCACGTCTCCGAGCAGCACCTGAAGCTGGGCCGCGACGCCGCGCTGCGGCACACCGTGATCACCCTGGGCGGTGACCTGGTCCGCGTCTCGCCGACGGCGACCTTCACCGACAAGGGCGGCGACGTCGACATGCTCGGCGTCTACTTCGCCGACGGTGGCCAGCACCAGGAGCACCGCCTCTTCGTCGACCACGCGGTGCCGAACTGCAAGTCGCGGGTGGGCTACAAGGGCGCGCTGCAGGGCGAGGGCGCGCACACGGTCTGGATCGGTGACGTGCTGATCCGCGCCGCGGCCGAGTCGACCGACACCTACGAGTTCAACCGCAACCTGGTGCTCACGCCCGGGGCGCGCGCGGACTCGGTGCCGAACCTCGAGATCGAGACCGGCGAGATCGAAGGCGCCGGCCACGCGAGCGCGACGGGAAGGTTCGACGACGAGCAGTTGTTCTACCTCCAGTCGCGCGGGATCGCCGAAGAAGCCGCGCGGCGACTGGTCGTGCGTGGGTTCTTCCACGAGATCCTGGTGAAGATCGACGTCCCCGAGGTGCGCGAGCGCCTCGAAGCCGCGATCGAGGCCGAGCTCGAAGCCGTTGGCGCCTGACGCCGTCCACCACAGACTTCAGGAAAGAAAAGACATGGCTACCCTCGAAATCAAGGACCTCCACGCCTCGGTCGACACCGACGAAGGCGCCAAGGAGATCCTCAAGGGCGTCAACCTGACCATCAAGTCGGGCGAGACGCACGCGATCATGGGCCCCAACGGCTCCGGCAAGTCCACGCTGTCCTACGCGATCGCCGGTCACCCCAAGTACCAGGTGACCTCCGGCGAGGTGCTGCTCGACGGCGAGAACGTGCTCGAGATGAGCGTCGACGAGCGCGCCCGCGCCGGCCTGTTCCTGGCCATGCAGTACCCCGTCGAGGTGCCCGGCGTGTCCATGTCCAACTTCCTCCGCACCGCGGCCACCGCGGTCCGTGGCGAGGCCCCCAAGCTGCGCCACTGGGTCAAGGAGGTCAAGGAGGAGATGGGCAAGCTCGAGATCTCGCAGGAGTTCGCCGAGCGCTCGGTCAACGAAGGCTTCTCCGGCGGCGAGAAGAAGCGCCACGAGATCCTGCAGCTGGCGCTGCTCAAGCCGAAGTTCGCCATCCTCGACGAGACCGACTCCGGTCTCGACGTCGACGCCCTGCGCGTCGTCTCCGAGGGGGTCAACGCCTACAAGGCGTCGAGCGAGGTCGGCGTCATGCTGATCACGCACTACACCCGGATCCTGCGGCACATCACGCCGGACTTCGTGCACGTCTTCGCCGGCGGCAAGATCGTCGAGTCGGGCGGCAAGGAGCTGGCGGACGAGCTGGAAGAGAACGGCTACGTCAAGTACGTCGGCAAGCCCGAGCCGGCCGCGGTCTGACTTTCGTCAGCACACACCGAGAATGAGAGGAGTCGGCCCGATGACCACCACCTCGGCCAGCTCTGTGCCACTCGACGTGGCGGCCCTCCGGGCCGACTTCCCCATCCTGTCGCGCACCGTCCGCGACGGGAAACCCTTGGTGTACCTCGACTCCGGGGCGACGTCACAACGTCCGACCGCGGTGTTCGAGGCCGAACGCGACTACGTCTTCACGTCGAACGCCGCCGTCCACCGCGGCGCGCACCAGCTGTCGGAAGAAGCGACCGACGCGTACGAGTCCGCTCGGGCGAAGATCGCCGAGTTCGTCGGCGCCGACCCCGAAGAGCTGGTGTTCACCAAGAATGCGACCGAGGGCATCAACCTCGTCGCGTACTCGATGAGCAACGCCGCCACCGCCGGTCCCGAAGCCGCGCGCTTCGTCGTGGGCCCGGGTGACGAGATCGTCATCACCGAGATGGAGCACCACGCGAACCTCGTGCCCTGGCAGCAGCTGTGCCAGCGCACCGGGGCCACGCTGAAGTGGTTCAAGGTGACGCCCGAAGGCCGCCTCGACCTGTCCGATGTGGACGAGCTGATCACGCCGCGCACCAAGGTGGTCGCGTTCGCGCACCAGTCGAACGTGCTCGGCACGGTCAACCCGGTGTCGCTGCTCGTCGAGAAGGCGAAGGCCGTCGGCGCGCTCACCGTGCTCGACGCCTGTCAGTCCGTTCCGCACTTCCCGGTGAACTTCCACGCGCTGGACGTCGACTTCGCGGTGTTCTCCGGACACAAGATGCTCGGCCCGTCCGGCATCGGTGTCCTGTACGGCCGCACCGAGCTGCTGTCGGCGATGCCGCCGTTCCTGACCGGCGGGTCGATGATCGAGATGGTCCGCATGGAGGGCTCCACCTTCGCGCCGCCGCCGCAGCGGTTCGAGGCGGGCGTGCCGATGACGTCGCAGGCCATCGGCCTCGGCGCGGCCGTCGACTACCTCTCGGCCATCGGCATGGACCGGATCGCCGCCCACGAGCACGAGCTGGCCGCGGCCGCCCTCGAAGGCGTCGGCGCCATCCCCGGCGTCCGGATCATCGGGCCGACCGACCTGAAGGACCGCGGCGCGACCGTGTCGTTCGTGATCGACGGCGTGCACCCGCACGACGCCGGCCAGGTGCTCGACAGCCTCGGCATCGCCGTCCGCGTCGGCCACCACTGCGCGTGGCCGCTGCACCGGGCCTGCAACGCGCAGGCGACCGTGCGCGCGTCGTTCTACCTCTACAACACGCTGTCCGAAGTGGACGCCCTGGTAGCGGGTGTGCGCGAGGCCCAGAAGTTCTTCGGGGTGGCCCAGTGAACCTGGAGAGCATGTACCAGGAGATCATCCTGGACCACTACAAGAACCCGCACGGGCGCGGCCTGCGCGACCCGTTCGACGCCGAGTCGTTCCAGGTCAACCCGACCTGTGGCGACGAGGTGACCCTGCGGGTCAAGCTCGACGACGGGAAGGTCGCCGACGTCTCCTACGACGGCCAGGGCTGCTCGATCAGCCAGGCTTCGACGTCGGTCTTGACGGATCTCGTGGTCGGCCACACCCTTGAGGAGGCGTTCACCACCATGGACGCCTTCGTGGAACTGATGCAGGGCAAGGGAAAGATCGAGCCGGACGAGGACGTGCTGGAGGACGGGATCGCCTTCGCGGGCGTTGCCAAGTACCCGGCCCGCGTCAAGTGCGCCCTCCTCGGCTGGATGGCTTTCAAGGACGCCGTCGCCCGGACCACCAGTGGAGCTGAGACAGCATGACCGAAGACACCGCCACCGACACCCGCGAGGGCCGGACCGCCGCCGACCTCGACGCCGAGACGACGGCCACGCAGGACCTCGACCTCGCCAAGCTCGAGGACGTCGAGGAAGCCATGCGCGACGTCGTCGACCCCGAGCTCGGCATCAACGTCGTCGACCTGGGCTTGGTCTACGACATCCGCGTCGAGCAGGACAACACCGCCACCATCGACATGACGCTCACCTCGGCGGCCTGCCCGCTGACCGACGTCATCGAGGACCAGACGTCGGCGGCGCTGACGTCCGGCGGGCTCGTCAAGGACTTCCGGATCAACTGGGTCTGGATGCCGCCGTGGGGCCCGGAGAAGATCACCGAGGACGGCCGCGAGCAGCTGCGCGCCCTCGGCTTCACCGTCTGAGCTTTACATCGAGCGGGCCACCTTCCGAGGTGGCCCGCTTTGTGTATAACGAGCTATACCGCGCGTGCCAGGCCAGCGCGTAGCCGAGGAGCGCGGCGAGAAACCCGCTGCCGGCGCCGGTGACCGCGAGGTAGGTCGCGTTGCCGACGACGCCGGCGCGGGTCATCGGGTCGTGGTGGGCCAGGAAGGGCAGCACCTCGGCCAGGACGCCGACGACCGCACCGGCGGCCAGGAACGCGAGCACGGGCTTGCGGTGGCGGGTGGCTCTCGGCGCGCGTCCGGTGGGCGCGGTGCGGTACCAGCGCACGAGCCACCAGCCGAGGATCCCGGCGCCCGCGACCGTGCTGACCAGCTGGATCAGCCGTCCGACGTCGACCCCGGTGACGAGCGGGATCCGCAGGAACGGAAACCCGCCGCTTTCGTGGGTGAAAGCGTCCCAGCCGACGTGGGTGGCGGCGCCGACGACCAGCGACAGCGCGATCCAGCCCGGCCGCCGCCAGCTGAAACGGCGGGGAAGCCGTTCGGCCAGGGGTCTCGGTGCCAGCGCCAGCAGAGGTTCCTTCAGGACGATCTGGAAGACCGCCAGCAGGACGAGCGCGAGCAGCGGGTCGAGCCAGAGGACGGAAGTCAGTTCGTGGGTCCTGGTCAGGCCGACGCCGGGCAGCCGCGGCACGAACCAGAAGACGTCCGGGGCGACCGACCCGGCGACGAGCGCGGCCGGGACCAGCGGTCGTCTCGCCAGCGGGAGCACGGCGGCGGGATGACTCAGCGTGAACGGCACGGGAGCTAGTATCCCGGGGTGGTCCTGCGGTCGATCCTCCTGTTCCTGGCCGCGGCGGTCTGCGAAATCGGCGGCGCGTGGCTGATCTGGCAAGGCGTCCGCGAAAACCGCGGCTGGCTCTGGATCGGCGGTGGCCTGGTGGCCCTCGGCCTGTACGGTTTCGTGGCGACGCTCCAGCCGGACGCCCACTTCGGCCGCATCCTCGCGGCGTACGGCGGTGTGTTCGTGGCCGGTTCACTGGTGTGGGGGATGGTCGCGGACGGTTACCGTCCCGACCGGTATGACGTGATCGGCACGCTGCTGTGCCTGGCCGGTGTCGCGGTGATCATGTACGCGCCCCGGACGGGGTAACGCCGTCCGCTTTGCGCCGATAGATCTTGGTGACCGAACCCGTCTTCCCGCCCGCACCACCCGCTGCGCCGAAGCGGCGCCGAGTTTCGCCCGTCCTGCTGGTGATGATCGCCGTCATGGTGCTCGGCGTGGCCGCCGGCGGCTACGGTCTCGGGCGGCTGATGCTGGGGTACGAGGCTTACGTGATGCAGAGCGGGAACATGAGCCCGACGCTGGCGATCGGCGACCGGCTCGTGGTGCGCCCGGTCGACGAGGTGCACCGCGGGGATGTCGTCGCGATCGACCTGAGCGCGTACGCCGAGGCGAGCCACGAGGGCGTCAGTGTCGTCCGCGTGGTCGGGGTCGCCGGGGACACGGTCGCCTGCTGTACCGACGAGCACCTCTCGGTCAACGGCAAGCCGATCACCGAGCCCTACATCACGCCCGGCTTCGAGGGGCTCTTCGAGTTCTCGGCCACGGTGCCCGAAGGCACGATCTTCGTCGAAGGCGACAACCGCGGCAATTCCGACGACTCGCGGTTCAGCGGCCCGGTGCGGTCGTCCGGCATCGTCGGGTTGGTGGTCGCGACCGGCACGGTGGTCACTCCGAAGGCCCTGACCCCGGTCACCTCGTTCACCGACGCGGGCCTGCCGGGAGCGCCGAACGCCGACGGGACCCTGCCTGGCTTGCGGTGGTGGATCCTCGGTGGGTTCGTGCTGTTCGTCGGCGGGTTCATCGGGCTGATCGTGACCGTCGTCCGGAACGCCGGAGGACGGCGAAAAGCAGCTCCACCGGTGCGCTGATCGCCAGCAGGGTACTTTCGGCCGTGGCCCCGATCGTCCGTGGACTTCTAACCTGACCGCGCGAACCACGGTGAAGTGTTCTCTAAACCGGACGAAGGAGACACGATGAACGGACGCGCGATCGGCCGGATCGTGGCACTGGCCACGGCAGTCGCGGCCCCGCTGGGCTTGGGGCTCGCGGTCGCCCCCGCCGCTTCGGCGGCCGCGGTCACGACGTTGTACTACAGCTCGTCGGGCGCGCCGGACTACCTGGGCCAGATCGACCAGGGCGCGGCCAACTGGAACGCCGCGGTGACCGACGTGAAGCTGGTCAAGCGGACCTCGGGGGCGACGATCAAGTTCCACGAGATCCACAGCGGCGGTTCGTACACGAACACGAACGGCCACGGCCGCGGCGACATCTACCTGGACACGAGCCAGGTGGCGGAGGGCTTCGACCCGACCCGCATCGCGGCGCACGAGCTGGGCCACAACCTGGGGCTGCCGGACCACTACACGGGCCCGTGCACGGAGTTGATGTCCGGCCACGGCCCGGGAACGGCGTGCACGAACGCGAAGCCGTCGGCGGCCGAGGCGGCGAAGGTGCAGTCGTTGTGGGTGAACGGTTTCGCGGCTACCGCGGCCGCTTCCCAAAAGGTCGCTTACTAGCTCGACCCGCGTCTGCCGCGTGACTCCGGCTGGCTGACCGGTCTCAGAGCCGGTCAGCCAGCAGCTTCGCGAGGGTGGTGTAGCTGTCCGCGCGGCCCTCGGAGCGCACGAACAGGGTCGCGGTACGCAGTTGGCCGTGGCTGTGCTTGGCGACCGCGATCTCCGTGCCGGCGTCCTTCGTCTCGCAGTGCATCGCGCCCTCGCCGATGCCGGGCATCGGCACCACGTCCGCACAGTCCCTTTCCGACCGGGAGAGGAACCGGGCCGGCGTGCTGGAATCCGTGGCGACGAAAAGGCTTCCGGTCAGCCCCGTGCCGTAATCGCAGGAGTAGGCCTTGCCGACGCCGGTCTGTACCGGATCTTGCTCGGTCGATCCACCGGTGAGTACCTGGGTGAGCGCCTGCATGATCTCCTCGGCACTGAGGAACGGGCAGGCCGCGGTCAAGGTGGCCGGCGAGGCCGCCGGTGTGAAGGTCGGGGCCGTCGTCTTCGGCTTGCTCACCGTGCTGGACGGCGGTGTCGACGTTGCGGGCGGCGGTGCCGCGGCCGGAGTGCCACCTGAACACGCGGCGAGACCGGTCAGCAGGCAGGCAGCGAGGATCCCCCCGAGAAAGCGCATGCCGGTAATCTAGCCTTTGATCACCTTCGGGCGATCTTGATCATGCAACGGGCCGGTCTCGTCAGTCGAAACCTTCGAACAGGGCCTGGATCGCCGCCGCCATCGCGGCCGGGTCGCCGTCGCCCGGGCGCAGCACCAGGTCCGGCGCCGACGGGCGTTCGTACGGTGCGTCGATCCCGGTGAACCCGCGGATCTCTCCGGCCCGCGCCTTCGCGTACATCCCCTTCGGGTCCCGCGCCTCGCACACCTCGAGGGGCGTGTCCACGAAGACCTCCACGAACGGCAGATCGCCGGAAATCGCCCGCGCCGAAGCACGATCCGACTCGTACGGGCTGATCAGCGACGCGATCGCCACCACGCCCGCGTCCGCGAACAGGCGCGCCACCTCGGCCACCCGCCGGACGTTCTCCGCGCGGTCCTCGGGGCTGAAACCCAAGCCCGCGTTCAGGCCGTGGCGCAGGTTGTCGCCGTCCAGGAGGTAGGCCGGGCGGCCCGCCGCCACCAGGCGGCGTTCCAGCTCCACCGCCACCGACGACTTGCCCGACGCCGACAGCCCGGTCAGCCACACCGTCGCGCCGCGGGTCGGGCGGTCCTCGCGGCGGACCGCCGCCGTGTGCCAGACGATCGGGGACAGCGGCGCGCCGGTGATCATGCCCGCCGCGACCGTATCGCCGGTGTGCTCGTCCACCAGCAGGAACCCGCCCGTGGCGCGGTTGCGGCGGTACGGGTCGAACAGCAGCGGCGCGCGCGTGCGCAGCCGGATCCGGCCGATGTCGTTCAACGACAACGACTCCGCGGAGTCGCGGTGCAGCGTGGTCACGTCGAGGCGGTACTCCAGCCGCTCCACCGAACCCCGCGTTTCGGTGGTCGTGTGCCGGACGACGTACGAAGCGCCCGGCGTCAACGAGGACCGAGCCGAGAACCAGCACACCAGCGCGTCGACCTCGCGCGCCGACTCCGCGCGGTTGCCCGGCC
Organism: Amycolatopsis sp. NPDC005961; assembly: GCF_040629235.1. Lineage (NCBI taxonomy): Bacteria > Bacillati > Actinomycetota > Actinomycetes > Pseudonocardiales > Pseudonocardiaceae > Amycolatopsis > Amycolatopsis sp. NPDC005961. The sequence continues at coordinate 164,293 of NZ_JBEXVF010000010.1, forward strand.
GGCAGAGCATCGCGCCCCGGCCCAGATCCAGGTCGTCGGCCAGCTCGACCGCCACCGCCTGCCCCGTGAACGCCTCCTGAAGCGGGGTCCCGCCCGGCCCCCACACCGCCCGGACCCGGGAGGTGAACCCGGACGGCAGCGCCACGACCTCGTCGCCCGGCTTGAACACCCCGCCGGCGATGGTGCCCGCGTAGCCGCGGAAGTCCGACCGGCGGATCACGTACTGCACCGGGAACCGCGCGTCGATCAGGTTGCGGTCGGACGCGACGTGCACCTCCTCCAGCTGGTGCAGCAACGAAGTCCCTTCGTACCAAGGCATGCTCGCGCTGCGGTGGACGACGTTGTCGCCGTGCAACGCCGAAACCGGCACGAACGTCAGGTCGGCGACGTCCAGCTTCATCGCGAACCGGCGGAACTCTTCGCGGATCTCGTCGAACCGCTCCTGCGACCAGCCGACGAGGTCCATCTTGTTCACGCACACCACGAGGTGCCCGATCCCGAGCAGCGACGCGAGAAACGCGTGCCGCCGCGACTGCTCCAGCACGCCCTTGCGCGCGTCGACGAGGACCAGCGCCAGGTCGGCCGTCGACGCGCCGGTCACCATGTTCCGCGTGTACTGCAGGTGCCCCGGCGTGTCCGCGATGATGAACTTCCGTCTGGGCGTGGCGAAGTAGCGGTGCGCGACGTCGATGGTGATGCCCTGCTCGCGCTCGGCGCGCAGGCCGTCGGTGAGCAGCGCGAGGTCCGGGTAGTCCTCGCCGCGCTCGCGGCTGGCGCGTTCGACGGCGGCGAGCTGGTCGGTGAAGATCGCCTTCGAGTCGAACAGCAGCCGCCCGATCAGCGTCGACTTGCCGTCGTCGACGCTGCCCGCCGTGGCGATCCGCAGCAGCTGCATCAGAAGTAGCCTTCCCGCTTGCGGTCTTCCATGCCTGCTTCGGAAATCCGGTCGTCCGCGCGTGTCGCACCGCGTTCGGTGACGCGCGTCGCGGCCACCTCGGCGACCACTTCGGACGGTGTCGCCGCCGACGATTCGACACAGCCGGTGCACGTCGCGTCGCCGACGGTCCGGAAGCGAACGGTCGCCTCGTACGGCGTCTCACCGTCCACAAGGGACAGAAAACGGGTCGCCGCCAGCAGCATGCCGTCGCGCTGGACGACCGGACGCCGGTGCGCGTAGTACAGCGGTGGCAGCGCGATCCGCTCGTCGCGGATGTACTGCCAGATGTCCAGCTCGGTCCAGTTCGACAGCGGGAAGACGCGGATGTGCTCGCCGCGCCGGTGCCGCCCGTTGTAGAGGTTCCACAGCTCCGGGCGTTGCGCCCGCGGGTCCCACTGGCCGTGCTCGTCGCGGAAGCTGAAGACGCGTTCCTTCGCCCGCGCCTTCTCTTCGTCGCGGCGGGCGCCGCCGAACACGGCGTCGAAGCCGCCTTCGCGGATCGCCCGCAGCAGCGTGACGGTCTGCAGCCGGTTGCGGCTGGCTCCCGGGCCGGTCTCCTCGACGACGCGGCCGGCGTCGAGGTCGTCCTGCACGCTCGCCACCTCGAGCCGGAGGTTCAAGGCGGCGACGGTCTCGTCGCGGAACCGCAGCACCTCGTCGAAGTTGTGGCCCGTGTCGACGTGCAGCACGGGAAAGGGCAGTGAGGCCGGCCAGAAGGCCTTCGCGGCGGCGTGCAGCATCACCACCGAGTCCTTGCCGCCGGAGAAGAGCAGCACCGGGCGTTCGAAGGTCGCCGCGACCTCACGGAAGACGTGCACGGCCTCCGCTTCGAGCGCGGCCAGGTGCGAGAGTTCATAGGCCACGGGCACCGGAAAAAAGTAGAACATGTTCTTGTCATCGGTCAAGCGGTGCGCGATCCTGGGACGATGGACCTGGTCGTACTCGAAGAGATCCGCCGGCTGAAGTACCGCTACCTCCGCGCGGTCGACCTGAAGCAGTGGGACGAGGTGGCCGACACCTTCACCGCCGACGCCACGGCCGACTACGGGACCCGCGCGACGGGGGAGGACGGGAAGCACTTCGAGGGTCGCGACGCCATCGTCGCGTTTCTCACCGAGAGCCTCGGCAACGGCATCATCACCGTCCACCACGCAGGTCAGCCCGAGATCGAGGTCGACGGGGACACCGCGACCGGACGCTGGTCGTTCACCGACAAGGTCATCGTGCCCGAGCACAAGGTGATCATCGAGGGCGCCGCGTTCTACGAGGACACCTACCGCCGCGAGACCGACGGCGCGTGGCGGATGACGCACATCGGCTACGTCCGGACGTACGAGTCGATGGTCTCGTGGAAGGACACCCCGGGCTTCCGGCTGCTCGCGAACCGCTGGGCCGTTCCGGCATGATCGAGAACGAGTTCTCGTTGACCCGGTCGTTCGCCGACGCCATCGCCGAGGCTGAGAAGCTGATCGCCGGAGCGCCGCCGGCGCAGACCGAGCAGGGCCTCCTCGAGGGCTACGACTACCTCGCCGGCAGCATCCGCGCGTCGCTGCAGATGGCCTGGGCCTACCAGCGTGACTTCCCGTACTTCACCGCGTCCACCGGGCCGTACACCAAGATGGGCCTGGACAACCCGGACACGCTCTACTTCAACGCGAACATCCGCGCCGACCGCGAATACCTCGTCACCGGCGTCCGCGGGACCACCGCCGACCTGAGCTTCCAGATCCTCAACGGCGACTACTCGCCGGTCGTGGTGCCCGACAGCCTCGCCGCGTTCGACGACCGCGCCATCGAAATCGGCGAAGACGGCCGGTTCGAGCTGCGCTTCGGCCCGGCGCGCGACAACCCGGGGCCGAACTACTTCGTCCTCGGCGAGGGCTCGTCGATGCTCGTCGTCCGCGAGGTCCACAGCGACTGGGCGACCGAGAAACGCGGCGAGATCCGGATCCAGTGCGTCGACACCGCCGGGCAGGCGCCGCCGGTGCCGGACCGGTCCGCGATGGCCAAGCGCTACGGCGTCACCGGCAAGATCCTGCTGAGCCGACTCAGGACGTTCCTGGCCTTCCCGAAGTGGTTCTACGACAACCTGCCGGTGAACACGATGACCGAGCCGCGCTCGACGCCGGGCGGGCTGACCACGCAGTTCTCCTCGGCCGGGCACTACGAGCTGGGCGACGAAGAGGCGATGATCGTCACTGTGCCGCGCTGTGCCGACGCGCCGTACCAGGGCATTCAGCTCGGCAGCCTCTGGTACGTCTCGCTCGACTACATCAACCACCAGACGAGCCTCACCGCCGACCAGGCGCGCGTCGACCCGGACGGCAAGATCCGGTTTGTCATCAGCGAGCGCGACCCCGGCGTGGCGAACTGGCTGGAGCGCACCGGCCACGACCGCGGGTACGTCCAGATCCGGTGGCAGCGGCTCGCGCGGGACCTCGGCCCCGACGACGGCCCGATCGTCGAAGTCGTCAAGGTGGACGAGCTGCCCGACCGGCTGCCGTTCCACGACGACGCCCGGGTGACGCCTGAGGAATGGGCGTCGAGGATCGCGGCCCGGCAGGACGCCGTCGCCGCCCGGATGCTGGGGTGAGCGTGGCGGAGTTGCTGCAGGGCAAGGTGGTCGTGGTCTCGGGTATCGGCCCGGGGCTCGGCCGGTCGATCGCCGTGCGCAGCGCGGAGGCGGGCGCGGACGTCGTGCTCGCCGCGCGCACCGAGTCGCGGCTGACCGAGGTCGCCAAGGAGGTCACCGACCTCGGCCGTCGCGCCGTCGCGGTCCGCACCGACATCGACGACGAGGATTCTGCCGCTCACTTGGTGAGTGAGGCCGTCGAGGCCTTCGGCCGGGTGGACGCGGTGGTGCACAACGCCTTCGCCGTCCCGCCGCTGACCGATCTGGCCACTGTGGACCTGGGCGCCGTCCGCGCCGGGTTCGAGACGGCCGGGATTTCGGTGCTCCGGCTGACGCGGCTGTTCCTGCCCGCGCTCAAGGAGAGCAAGGGCTCGCTGGTGATGATCAATTCGGCGGTCCTGCGGCATTCGCGGCGCACGTTCGGCGCGTACAAGATGGCGAAGTCCGCGCTGCTCTCGCTGTCGCAGAGCCTCGCCAGCGAACTCGGGCCGGACGGGATCCGCGTCAACACCGTCGCACCCGGGTACATCTGGGCGCCGAACCTCAAGTGGTACTTCAACTACCTGGCCAAGGAACGCGGCATCACGCCCGAAGAGGTGTACGCCGAAACCGCGTCCACAATAGACCTGCGGAAGCTGCCGGAGCCCGACGAGATCGCCGACGCCGTGGTGTTCCTCGCCTCGCCGATGGCGCGCGCGATCACCGGGCAGTGCCTCGACGTCAACGGCGGCGAGTACCACCACTAGGAGGATCCATGCTCCCCGGCCGCGAAGACGTCGGCACCGTCGAGGACCTGCACGCGTCGGCCACCAAGCTCACCGGGCTCGACGACTTCGGCGGCGACGAGCACGTCGAAGGCCTGCGCGTGCTGCTGGAGGCGTACGAGGCCGACGAGGACCTCACGCCGTTCGGCAACAAGGTGCACCGGGCGATGCTGCGCGGCGCGCTCGTCGCCCGGCTGCTGAGCGAGGCGGGCTGGAAGCAGCACCCGGCGTCGGCTTCGGTGGCGATCGAGCGGCCGATCTTCGTCACCGGCCTGCCCCGCACGGGCACGACGGCGCTGCACCGGCTGCTCGCGGAGGACCCGGGGCACCAGGGGCTGGAGGTCTGGCTGGCCGAGGTCCCGCAGCCGCGGCCGCCGCGCGAGACGTGGACGGACAACCCGGTGTACCAGGGGATCCAGGCCGGTTACGAGCGGCACCACGTCGAGCACCCGGAGTTCATGGGCGTGCACCACATGTCCGCGGACCAGGTGGAGGAGTGCTGGCAGCTGCTGCGCCAGTCGATGCGCTCGCTGTCGTTCGAGTGCCTCGCGCACGTGCCGCGCTACTCGAATTGGCTCGCGAAGCAGGACTGGACCGACGCCTACGCCCGCCACCGGCGCAACCTGCAGCTCATCGGGCTGCCGGATGCGGGCAAGCGGTGGGTCCTGAAGAACCCGAGCCACCTCTTCGCCCTGGACGCGCTGATGGCGGCGTACCCGGACGCGCTGGTGGTCCAGACGCACCGCGCGCCCGGGACGATCATGGGCTCGATGTGCAGCCTCGCGGAGAAGGCCGCCGACGGCTGGTCCACGAAGTTCCGCGGCGAGGTGATCGGCAAGTCCCAGCTCGACCTGTGGGCCCGCGGCGCCGACGAGTTCGACGCGGCGCGCACCCGGTACGACGCGGCCCGGTTCTGCGACGTCCGGTACGAGGACTTCGTCGCCGACCCCATCGGCACGGTGTCCACTGTGTACGACCACTTCGGACTGACGCTCACCGACGACGCCCGGGCGGCGATGACCGCGCTGCACACCAAGAGCCGTTCGGGGGAGCGGAAACCGGCCCACCGCTACCGCTTGGCGGACTTCGGCCTGACGCCCGAGGAGGTCGACGAGCGCTTCGCGCGCTACCTCCGCACGTACTTCTAGCCGGCCGGGATGGGCTCCGCGAGAGCCGCGCGCGAGGGCGCCGCCGGGAAAGGGTCGGCGAAGTACTGCGTCTCGTGCGTCACGAGCGCGCCGTCGAACTCCATGATGCTCACCGTGCGGGTCGGCACGCCGTCGTAGGTGATCACGCACTCGCTGACCCAGAGGCCACCGCTGCCCTGGATACGGCGGATCGTGAAGTGGCGCTCGGCCGGATGACCGCCGCGCTGGGCCTGGATCTTCGCGCGGCCGCGGAAGCGCTCGCCGGACTGCGGGTAGTCCAGGATCGCGTCGTCGGCGTAGATCGCGTGCTCGCGCTCGACGTCGCCTTGTTCCGAAGCGGTCCAGTGCTCGACGATCGCGGCGCGGATCTCGGCGTCCATGCCGGAAACCCTACGCCGTGATCAGCTTGACGACGTCGTCCATCGACGGCCCGGCCGCGATCTCGGCGGCCAGTTCCTTCGCCCGGGCCCGGTAGCGCGGCTCGTCCAGGATTGCGCGGATGTCGCGGCGCAGCGTCTTCGGCGGGACCGACGCGCGGGTGCGGCCGATCCCGGCGCCGGACCACCGGACGCGGGCGGCCACCTCGCGCTTGTCCTCGCTGGCCCCGACGACGACCAGCGGGACGCCGTAGCGGAGCGCCTGGTTGACGCCGCCGTATCCGCCGTTGCTGACCACCGCGGCGCAGCGGGGGAGCAGCTCGTCGTAGGGCAGGAAATCGGCGACGCGGACGTTGTCCGGCAGCGGACCCGGGCTCAGCCGTCCGCCGCAGGTCGTGGCGACGACCAGCACGTCTTCGCCGGCCAGGGCGGCGATCGCAGGCTCGACGAGCCGGCCCAGGTCGTCGTTCGCCACGGTCCCCTGGGTGACGTGCACGATCGGGCGGGAGCCGTCCAGGTCGGCCCACCACGGCGGCAGCGGGTGCTCGGCCGCCGCGCTGACCGTCGTCGGCCCGATGAAGTGCAGGGGTGCGTTCGCCCGCGGGTATTCGAAGCCCGGGCAGGTCATCTGCAGGACGCCGTCGCTGTGCAGTGGCCAGTCCGCGAAGAGCATGCCGGGGTCTTCGCCCAGCGCGGTGCGGGCTTGCTTCTGCGCCGGCCGCAGGACCCAGGGGGCGAGCACCTTCAGGATCGCGCTGCCCGGGCCGCTCGGGACCGGGGGCATGAAGGGCAGGAAGCCCAGCACGAGCACGCGCGGCCGGTGCTCGCGGCGCACGAGGGCCAGGCCCGCCATGAAGAGCGGGTCGCAGAGCACGACGTCGACGTCGAGGTCCAGGACGCTCAGCTGCGCGGGTATCGCGCGGACGAAGTTCGTCAGCTCGAACCGGGCGAGCTTCAGTCCTTTCCGCCCGGCGCGGCCGGGGATCGAGCCGTCGAGGTCGGTCTCGTCGAAGTCGGCTTCCGGCGGCAGGAGTTTTACGGTCGCGTTCCCGAAAGCCTCCCGGTAGCGCGCGCCGGTGACGACGGTGACGTCGTGTCCGGCGGCCAGCAGGGCCTCGACGAGCGGCTTGGTCGGGCCGACGTGGCCGCGAGCGGGTTGCACGCAAACGAGTACGCGGGTCATGGCTCCCCCTGGATTGACCGATACGCTGTACCATCCAATTGATGACGATACCCGAACGGCGCCCCTACTCGTCACCGGTGCGCACGGCGCGAGCCCGGCAGACTCGCGCGCACGTGGTGGCGACGGCCGGGCGCCTGTTCGCCGAACGCGGCTACGCGGGGACGAGCATGCGGCAGATCGCCGCGGCGGCCGGCGTGAGCCTCGAGACCGTGACGCAGGCCGGGCGCAAGGCGGACCTGCTGCTCGCCGCGTTCCAGGACGGTTTCGCGGGCGACCCGGACGCGGTGAACCTGGACGCGCTCGTGGGCTCGGCCGCGGAGCTGCCGGTGGTGGTCGGGCGCGTGGCCGAGGGGGTGCGGAGGTCGCTGCCGATCTGGCGCGCGTTCACGACGGCGGCGATGGCCGACCCGGCGGTGGCGGCGGTCCGCGCGAAGCTGGCGGTGGCCCGCCGCGCGGAGATCGTGGCGCGCCTGGAAGCGGCGGGAATGCCGGCTTCCGGCCGGCTAGCGGACGCGATCGGCTTGCTGACCTCGCACGAGGCGTACGACCACCTGACGGCGGTGTGCGGCTGGCCGCACGAGGACTACGTGACGTGGACGGCCGAGGCTGTCCAGGCTCAGCTCGGGCTCGGCGGCTCGTGAGGGGAAACCGGGTTCTCACTCACGACCGGCCGCGGCAGACTCCTAACCCGCGGCGGCCTGCAGACCGCGTGTTCCGATGCCGCGCAACACTTCCACCCGCTCCGCGCCCGGCCGGCTGAGCACCCAGCTCGACCCGGGCACCGCCTTGGCGCGCTTCTTCAGCGGCGCCAGCAAGCGCGAAACCTCTTGGTACGAGCGGATCGAGCCGCTCGCGCAGACCAGCGTCGCCAGGGAAACCGTCACCGGCATGCCGTCCGCCGTCCAGTGGCGGTCCAGCAGCGCGGCCGCCACCGTCGCGATCTCGTCGACGTCGCAGACCACCAGGAAGTCGTCGCCGCCGACGTGGCTGACCCGCATCCGGCGCAGCTGCCCGGTCAGCCCGGTGAGCGCGCCGCCCAGCTCGCGGATCAGGTCGTCGCCCGCGGCGAACCCGGCCGTGTCGTTGACCGCCTTGAACGCGTCGATGTCCAGCCACGCCGCCACGAACGGCTCGCCGATCGTGATCCGGCGGGCGACGTCGCGGGCGACCGTGTCGCTGCCCGGCAGCCGGGTGAGCGGGTTCAGCGCCGCCGCGGCTTCGACCTTCGCCTCGGCCACGCCGCGCACCACCTCGGTCACCAGCACCACGCCGAGGCAGCGGCCGACGTCGTCGACCACGACGACGTCGTCGCCGGTGCGGCCCCAGTCGGCGTCGGTGACCAGCTCGAGGAACTCCATCGCGCCCGCGCGGGCTTCCATGGTGTGCGGGGTGTCCGCGAGCCGCGCCGCCGGTCGCTTCGCGTGCAGCGCGTGCCCGTACGGGCCGGTGACCGCGACCAGGAACCGTGTCCGGTCGACCGACCAGCGCGGCCGGTTCAGCTCGTCGACCCCGATGACGCCGCTGGGCGCGTCCGCCGCCGCCAGCACCTCGCGGACCTCGTCGCAGGTCGCGGTTTCCGGCAGCGTCGTGGCCGGGCGGAGGAAGTCGCCGACGCACTGCGCCGGACCCGCCGCGCGCGGGGTGGCCGGGGAGCGCGTGAGCAGCGCCGGGGCCGGGCCGGCGGCGGTGGGCGGAGCCAGCAGGTTGCCCTGCGCGATCCGGATGCCGAGGCTCCGGACGGCGTCGAGCTGGGCATCGGTCTCCACACCGGTCGCGACGAGCCGGGTGTCGGTGCGGTTGGTGAAGTGCAGCAGCGCCTCGACGATGGCCGCCGGTCCCGGGTCGTCCGGCAGGCCGCGCAGCACCGTGCGGTCGAGCTTGACCAGGTCGACCGGCGCCTCGACGAGCAGGCCGAGCGGCAGGTCGCCGCGGCCGAGGCCGTCGAGGGCGAGCCGGAAGCCGAGCTCGGTGAGCGTCCGCATCCCGGACAGGGCACGGGCGGCGGGCAGCGGCGCGAACGGCGGGCCGATCTCGAGGACGACGTCGCGCGTGCGGCGCCCGGCGTCGCCGAGCTCAGCCAGCAGGTCGTCGTACATCGCCTGCGGCGCGGCGAGGGTGCGGGCGGAGAGGTTGAGGTGCAGGGGGAGTGCCGACTCGTCCTGCCGGACGGCGGCGATCGCGAGCCCGAGGTCGACCTCGGCGAGGCGCCCGTCGCGGCGCGCCTGCGTGAGCAGTTCGGGGACGGTGCCCTGGCCCGGCCTGGCCAGCGCTTCGTGAGCCACGACGCCTCCCGTGTGGAGGCTGTACAGCGGCTGGAAAGCGAAGCGGACCGCGCGTGGCGACTTCACGCCCCGATCGTCGCGGGTCGGGCGGCGAAACGAAACCGATGTCGACTGATGTTCACCGCCGATACCCGAATCGGAGTAACGGAGGGTGACGTCGGCCACTAGTTCAGAGTTGACTTATATAAGTCACTACTTGTAGCTTGGCCGGGTGCACGCGTTCGACGTCCTCGGTGACCCGGTCCGCCGTCGGATCCTCGAGCTGCTGGCCGACGGCGAGCGCGCCGCCGGCGCGGTGACCGAGGTGATCCGGGCCGAGTTCGGCATCTCGCAGCCCGCGGTGTCCCAGCACCTGAAAGTGCTGCGCGACAACGGCTTCGCGGTCGTCCGCCAGGACGGGACGCGGCGGCTGTACGCGGTCGGGCACGAGCCGCTGCACGACATCGACGTCTGGCTCGACCGGTTCCGCCGGTTCTGGACCCCGCCGCTGGACGCACTGGCCACCGAAATCGCCCGCGGCAAGCGCGCGCGGCGCCGCACCGAAGGAGAAGGTTCGTGATCGACGTCAGCCACCAGATCAGCGCCGTCCGCCGCACGCTCGGCGACCGGGTGCTCGAAGGGAAGGAAGCCCGCGTCCTGACCATCAGCCAGGTCTACGACACCGACGTCGACGACCTGTGGGACGCCTGCACGAACCCCGAGCGCATCCCGCGCTGGTTCCTCCCGGTCAGCGGCGAGCTGAAGCTGGGCGGGAAGTACCAGCTGGAGGGCAACGCGGGCGGCACGGTCGAGCGCTGCGACCCGCCGAAGAGCTTCGCCGCGACGTGGGAGTTCGGCGGCAACGTCAGCTGGATCGAGGTCCGCCTCACGCCCGAGGGCGACGGCACCCGGTTCGAGCTGGAGCACGTCGCGCACGTCGACGAGCGCTGGGACGAGTTCGGCCCCGGCGCGGTCGGCATCGGCTGGGACGGCGCGCTGGTCGGTCTGGTCCTCCACCTGGCCACCCCAGGCTCGGCGGTCGACCCCGAGGCGGCGATGGCCTGGATGATGTCCCCGGAGGGCATTCGCTTCATGACGGCGTCGAACGAGGCCTGGTACGAGGCCGACGTCGCGTCGGGCGCGGACCCGGCGAAGGCCCGGGCAGCGGCCGACCGCACGCTGAAGGCGTACACGACCCCGCCGGAGGCCTGACCTGCGCCGTGTCGACCCTCTGATCACGCGTGATGCCCCTTCAATCACGCGTGATGCCTCGCGGCTCACGGGTGTGACCTTCCGACGCACCGAGGCCGAACGGCTTCTCGCGTGATCAGAGGGGCATCACGTGTGATTAGAGAGGCATCACTCGTGATTGGAGGGTCGACACGGGTCAGTGGTCCGTTTTCTTGACCGCGGTCAGGGTGATCACCGCGTCGGCCGGGACCTCGGTGCCGGCCGGCGGGTCCTGGCCCGTCTGGACCCAGTTGCGGTCGATGATCAGCATGCGGCCCTGGCCGGTGCCGTCGACCTCGCGCAGGTTGTAGAGCCCGGCCTTCTGCATCGCGTCCTGGGCGTCCTGGTGGTTCATGCCCGAGACGTCCGGGACCTTGATCCGCTTGGCCGGCTCGGACGTCGAGGAAGACGCCGAGGCCGAGGTGGGAGCCGTGCCGGGATCGCCGGGCGGCGTGCCGCACGCGACCAGGGTGAACACGAGTGCTGCCAGCGTCGTGACCATCGCTCGGGGCATACCTGAAGGTACCCACGCACCTGCCCGCCGTTCGGGTGAAGCCGGATAAGGTCGGGCGCATGGATCAGGGCAGCGAGCAGACCGACCCGAGGGTGGTGCGGCGGGACCCGGTGGCGAACGCCGGCGGGTTCACCGACCTGGCGACCAGCCCGTTCCGGATCGACCGCGACCGCATCGCCGCCTCGCCGTTCTTCGCCCGCCTCGGCGGGGTGACGCAGGTGGTCAGCGCCGGCGGCGCCGGGCTGCTGCACAACCGGCTCACCCACAGCCTGAAGGTCGCGCAGGTCGCCCGCGCCATCGCCGAGCGGATCACCGCCGGGGACGACGCCGGCCTCGTCGACAAGCTGGGCGGCTGCGACCTCGATGTCGCCGAGGCCGCCGCGCTCGCCCACGACCTCGGGCACCCGCCGTTCGGGCACCTCGGCGAGCAGACCCTCGACCGCATCGCCCGGCACCGCTTCGGCCTGGCCGACGGCTTCGAGGGCAACGCCCAGACGTTCCGCATCATCACCACGACCGACGTGCGCGGCCCGTCGGCGATCGGGCTCGACCTGACCACGGCGGTGCGCGCGGCCGTCCTGAAGTACCCGTGGCTGCGGCTGCACCACCCGGCGCCGCACCCGTCCGCGATGGCCGTGCCGCCGCGCGGCGCGGGCGAGCCGGAGTCGTCGCCCGGCACCGGCGCGGCCAAGTTCTCCGCCTACGCCACCGAGCTCGACGACTTCGAGCAGGCGCGCGCGGCGTTCGCGGGGCGCGTCGAAAGCTGGCAGCAGACGGTCGAAGCGTCCGTGATGGACACCGCCGACGACATCGCCTACGCCATCCACGACCTGCAGGACTTCCACCGCATCGGCGTCCTGCAGCACGCGCCGGTCGCGGCGGAGCTGGGGGAGTGGCTCGAGCACGCCGGCGAGCTGGCGGCGCTGGACGACGAGACGCTGCACGCGGAACTGCGCCGGCCGGGCCGGTCGCTCGAGCGCGTCCGCCGCCGGATGCACGTCAAGGACGCGTGGATCGTCGACGACGACGCGTTCGCCGCGGCGGTGGCCCGGGTCCGCGCGGAGCTGGTCGACGGCCTGCTGGCCGCGGAGTTCGACGGCTCGATCGAGGCGGAGCAGGCGACGGCGGCGTTCTCGGCGAACTGGACGGCGCGCCTGGTCGACGGTGTCTTCGTGCTGGCGTCCCCGTCCACCCGCACCGGCCACGTGTCGCTGCGCCCCGCCCAGTGGCACGAGGTCCAGGTGCTGAAGTTCGTGCACCGCCGGTTCGTGCTGCTGCGCCCGGACCTCGCGCTGCACCAGCGCGGGCAGGCGGGGGTGGTGTCGAGCCTGGTCGACGCGCTCGACGCGTGGCTGCTCGACCGCGACGAGGTTTCCCGGCTGCCGCGGCGGTTGCACGACCTGGTCGAGCTGGCGCACGCGGAGTACACGGGCTTGGCGCGGTCGGCGCCGGAGCTGCTCGTCGGGGCGACCGGGGAGCCGGTGTCCGGGCCGGACGCGGTGCGCGGGCTGGCCCGGGGCCGCGCGGTGGTGGACTTCGTGGCTTCGCTGACCGACAAGCAGGCGGTGACCCTCTTGGACGCTCTGTCCGGGCGGGCCGCCCAGCCGTGGTCGGACTCCTTCGTCCTCTGATCGAAGAGTTGTCCGGTTCTTGTCCGATCCGGCGATCCCGTGCAGTGGTACCGCTTGACGCGCTGGTCCGTTTCGTTCGTCCTGTAACGGTTGTGCGGTTCCGCTGAACGGCCTACGACTTACGGTCCATTCAGGAAATTCTCCATCCGATGTCACTCGAACGGCCGCTGCTCACAGGGAACTCACAGTACTTAGCTGGAACTTGCCGGTGATCACCGGCGTCGGTCAGCGTGAGTCGGGGCACGCGCCTGGAGATATCGGAGGGCGCACGTGCGTCGTACCCGTTCCACGAGATCGAGATCCACAGTGCTCACGGCCGGGGCGGCGGCGTTGCTCGCCGCGCTCGGCCTGGTTTCCCCGCCGGTCGCGGGGGCCGCCTCGGCGTCCACTCCGGACGCCTTCACCGAAACCGCGCAACAGCAGATCGCCGCCCTGCAGGCCGTCAAGGCGGGCCGCACCGCCGCCGAGTCCAAAGTGGACAGCAACCTGCTCGCCGCCCAGAAGGGCGTCACCAAGCAGCTCACCGCGCTGCAGTCGGGGGCCCAGGTCTCTTCGACCGGCACCGTCCTGGTCGACATCCGCGCGAGCAAGGTCTCGCCGGACCTCATCTCCTCGCTGACGAAGGCCGGGGCGGGCATCCGCGCGGTGTCCGACCGGTACGCCAGCGTCCGCGCCGAGGTCCCGCTGAACCAGCTCGCCGCCATCGCCGCACGCGGCGACGTCAAGCGCGTCGAGCAGGCCGACCAGGCCATGACCGCCCGCGAACTGGCCACCCCGGCGACGACGCCGGGCAAGACCGAAACCAAGCAGCAGAAGGCCGACCGCATCGCCGGCGAGCTGCAGAAAGCGGTTGCGAGCAAGGCGCAGCGCAGCGCCGCCGCGGCCGCGACCCTGACCAGTGAGGGCGACCGCGCCCACAACGCCGACATCGCCCGCCAGCAGTTCGGCGTCACCGGCGTCGGCGTCAAGGCGTGCGCGCTGTCCGACGGCGTCGACTCCCTGGCCGCTTCGCAGGCCAAGGGCGAGCTCCCGCCGACCGTCGACGTCATCGCCGGGCAGGAGGGCGAAGGCGACGAGGGCACCGCGATGCTCGAGATCATCCACGACCTCGCGCCCAACGCCGCGCTCGGCTTCGCCTCGGCGTTCAACTCCGACGCCAGCTTCGCGGACAACATCCGCAAGCTGCGCTTCGAGTCGCACTGCGACGTCATCGTCGACGACGTCATCTACTTCAAGGAATCCCCGTTCCAGGACTGGATCATCGCCCAGGCCGTGAACGACGTGACCGCCGACGGCGCGCTGTACTTCTCGTCGGCCGGCAACGAGGGCAACGTCCTCGACGGCACCGCCGGGCACTGGGAAGGCGACTTCGTCGACTCCGGCAAGTCCGTCGGCAAGTTCGCCGGCACCGCGCACAACTTCGCCGGCACCGCGGGCAACCAGATCTACGAGCCCGTCTCCGACGCCTCGTCGGCCGGTGTCCCGGTGACGCTGCACTGGTCCGACCCGCTCGGGCACTCGGCGAACGACTACGACCTCTACCTGCTCAACTCCGCGGGTGCCGTGGTCAGCTTCAGCCAGAACGTCCAGGACGGCACGCAGGACCCGTTCGAGATCCTGCAGACGCCCGTCTTCGGCGGCACCGGGCTGCGCCTGGCCGTCGTGAAGTTCTCCGGTGAAGCCCGCTACCTCTCGCTGTCCGCGCTGCGCGGGCGGTTCAAGGACTCGGCGGACGGCCTCAAGGCCTACAACACCCCGGGCGTGACGGTCGGCCACTCGGCCGCGCGGGACGCCTTCAGCGTCGCGGCCGCCCCGGCCGCGGCGGCGTTCGGGCGTCCGCTCGAGCCGGGCGACCCGGCCAACCCGGCCGGCCCGTACCCGGCCGCCTTCAGCGGGGCGACCAAGGCCGAGCGGTTCAGCTCCGACGGCCCGCGCCGCGTGTTCTACGAGGCCGACGGCACCCCGATCACCCCGGGCAACGTGTCTTCGACCGGGGGCGAGGTCCGGAACAAGCCGGAGATCACCGCGGCCGACGGCGTGAAGACCAGCGTGACCGGCTTCAGCCCGTTCTTCGGCACCTCGGCCGCCGCACCGCACGCGGCCGCCATCGCCTCGCTCGTGCTGTCCGGCAACCCCGGCCTGCCGCCGTCCGAGGTGCGCGAGGCGCTGATCAACACCGCGATCGACATCGAAACCCCGGGCCGCGACAACGTCACCGGCTCCGGCGTCATCCTCGCGGACAAGGTGCTCGCCTACACCGGCGCCAGCCCGCAGCCGCTCGCGGTGGCCAAGCAGCCGACGGTCACCCCGGCCGACGGCGGCTCCGCGCTCGACCCGGGCGACACGGCCAAGGTGACGCTGCCGGTGACCAACGACGGTGACGGCACCGCCGTCTCCACCAGCGTCGTGCTCACCAGCCCGACCCCGGGCGTCACGGTGGCGCCGCGGTCCAAGTCCTACGGCACCATCAGCCCGGGACAGACCGGCGTCAACGACTTCACCATCACCGTCCCGGCGACGCAGCAGCTCGGCGCGCCGGTCGTCCTGAACGCCCGCGTCAGCTTCGCCGGTGCGCACTCGCCGACGACGTCGACGTTCTCGCTCCCGGTCGGCACCCCGTCGCCGGTCGCGCAGGACTTCGCCTACACCGGCGCGCCGGTGGCGATCCCGGACAACAGCCCGGTCGGCGCGTCGGTGACCATCCCGGTCACCGGGGTCGGCCGCGCGTCCAAGGTGGGCTTCTCCATCGACGGCACCGCCTGCAACACCGGTACCGCCTCGACCACCGTGGGACTGGACCACACCTACGTCGGTGACCTGGTCGGCACGCTGATCGCGCCGTCCGGGGCGAAGGCGACGGTGTTCCAGCGCAACGGCGGCTCCGGCAAGAACCTTTGCCAGGTCGTCTTCGCCGACACCGCCGCGACCGCGTTCAGCACGGTGACGTCCGCGAACGCGCCGTTCACCGGCACGTGGCGGCCGACGCAGTCGCTGACCGGCGGCCTGACCGCCGCGGCCGTCGACGGCACGTGGACGTTCGCCGTGGTCGACGCGGCGGGCGGCGACGTCGGCTCGATCCGCTCGGTCGCCCTGCACATCAACGGGTTCGTCCAGCCCCCGGCGGCCGGAGCGCCGTCGAACGTACGGGGCTACACGAACAACGGGCCGGTGCACCCGCTGTGACGACGCGGGTGAACTGAACAACCCGAACGGGGCCGTCGCGGCGACGCGGCGGCCCCGTACCGTTTTCCCCATGGAGAAGCCGCGGCAGGTCGCCGGTGGCGGCCGCGCGGTCGAGGTGCCGCCCGATCGTCTCGCCGGCTGGTTCGACCGCTTCTCCGTCCGGCACGACGGGATCCTGACGACCGAGGTCGCCCCGCGCGCGGTCCGCGCGCTCGCGGGCGACGGGGCCACGGCGACCGCGACCGTCCCCTTCGGACCCCTGGCCGCGCCGTCGGGCACCTTCGAGGGACTGGTGATCGACGCACTCCTGACGCACGCCCTCGCGCCCCGGCGGATCGCGCTCGTGCTGGTGCGGGTGGGCGCGCACAGCATCGGTGTCGCCAGCCGGGGCCGGGTCGAGCTGTCGCGCACCGACCGGCACCTCGTGCAGGGCCGCTCCGCCGCGGGCGGCTGGTCGCAGCAGCGCTTCGCCCGGCGGCGCGCGGGCCAGGCGCGGCACGCGCTGCAGGACGCGGCCGAGGACGTCCTCGAGGTGCTCGTCCCGCGGCTGTCCGAAGTGGACGCCGTGGTGCTCGGCGGCGACCGGCGGGCGCTCGACGCCCTGCGCGAGGACCGCCGGCTGGCCCCGCTGTTCGCCCGCGCCGAGCCGCGCGTGCTGGAGGTCGGCGAGCCGAGCCGCGCCGTTCTCGACGAAGCCGCCGTGCGGGCGCTGTCGGTGCAGGTCACGCTGCGCGACGGGTGAGACCGCACACGTCCGGAAAATCCGCTGGACCCCGGCCCGTACACTGGGCTCCGTGGACATCCAGCTGGAGTGACGCCGCGCCGGTCGAGACCGACCGGCCGCTCGACGCTGTCCTCCGTTCACCCCCATTCCACGGGAGTTTTCCTTGATCACGGCCACCGGCCTTGAGCTGCGCGCGGGTTCGCGCATCCTGCTCAACGGCGTCTCCGTCCGCATCCAGTCCGGCGACCGCATCGGCCTCGTCGGCCGCAACGGCGCGGGCAAGACCACCTCGCTGAAGGTCCTCGCCGGCGAGGGCGAGCCGCACGCGGGCGAGGTCCGCCGCACCGGCGAGCTCGGCTACCTGCCGCAGGACCCGCGCGAAGGTGATCTTTCGGTCACCGCGAAGGACCGCGTGCTCTCCGCGCGGGGACTCGACAAGCTGATGCGCGACATGGAGAAGGCGCAGGCCTCGATGGCCGAGCTCGTCGACGAGGCCGCGCGCGACAAGGCCATCAACCGCTACGCCCGGCTCGAGGAGCGGTTCTCCTCGCTGGGCGGGTACGCCGCCGAGAGCGAAGCCGCGCGGATCTGCTCGAACCTCGGCCTGGCCGACCGGATCCTGGCGCAGACGCTGCAGACGCTCTCCGGTGGTCAGCGCCGTCGCGTCGAGCTGGCGCGGATCCTGTTCGCGGCGGCCGAAGCGGGCGCCGGCGGCAAGTCCGAGACGATCCTGCTGCTCGACGAGCCGACCAACCACCTCGACGCCGACTCCATCAACTGGCTGCGCGGGTTCCTCAAGCAGCACGACGGCGGCCTGGTCGTGATCAGCCACGACGTCGAGCTGCTGGCCGACGTCGTCAACAAGGTCTGGTTCCTCGACGCCACCCGCGGCGAGCTCGACCTGTACAACATGGGCTGGCAGCGCTACCTCGACGCCCGCGCGACCGACGAGAAGCGCCGCCGCCGCGAGCGCGCCAACGCCGAGAAGAAGGCGTCGGCGCTGCAGCAGCAGGCCGCGAAGCTCGGCGCGAAGGCGACGAAGGCCGTGGCGGCCAAGAACATGGCGCGCCGCGCCGAGCAGATGCTGTCCGCGCTCGACGAGACCCGGGTGGCCGACAAGGTCGCCCGGATCAAGTTCCCCGAGCCCGCCCCGTGCGGCCGGACCCCGCTCACCGCCGAGGGCCTCTCGAAGTCGTACGGCTCACTGGAAATCTTCACCGGGGTCGATCTCGCGATCGACCGCGGTTCGAAGGTCGTCGTACTCGGCCTGAACGGTGCGGGAAAGACGACTTTGCTCCGGCTCCTCGGCGGAATGGAAACTCCCGACACCGGGGAGATCGTGCCGGGTCACGGAATGCGTTTGGGCTATTACGCACAGGAACACGAAACTCTTGATCATGATGCGTCGGTGTGGGAAAACATCCGACATCTCTCACCGGACACCGGTGCTCAGGAGTTGCGGAACCTGCTCGGCTCGTTCCTCTTCACCGGCGAACAACTCGACCAGCCCGCCGGCACCCTTTCCGGCGGCGAGAAGACCCGGCTCGCCCTCGCGAGCCTGGTCTCCAGTGCTGCCAACGTCTTGCTCCTCGACGAGCCGACGAACAACCTGGACCCGGCCAGCCGTGCCCAGGTCCTGGACGCTTTGCGCAGCTTCGCCGGCGCCGTCGTCCTGGTCACGCACGACCCCGGCGCGGTCGAGGCGCTGGAGCCCGAGCGGGTCATCCTGCTGCCCGACGGCACCGAGGATCACTGGTCGGCCGACTATCTGGAACTTGTCCAGCTTGCGTGACTCTATGCGTCCATTCGGGTGCAAGATCGCTACGGCCGGGCACTGGAATGGCCCAATGTGATCGCAGTTTCGGCTGTTTTACGTCTGTCGTCTGGCATTCCGGCGCTCGGTGTTCGATCATTGCCCCGGCAGGGGTCGATATGTGGCCCAGAACACTCTCGGCGGGAAGGCGATCGACGTGGCTGATCTCAAGAAAGGCGCGCGGATCACCGGCAACACGCGCGACAAGCTGGCCGCTGACCTCAAGAAGAAATACGAGAAGGGCTCGAGCATCCGGGCGCTCGCGGAGTCGACGGGGCGTTCCTACGGGTTCGTCCACCGGGTGCTGTCGGAGTCCGGGGTCCAGCTGCGGGGGCGCGGCGGGGCCACGCGGGTCAAGAAGAAGTAGTCAGGAACTGCTGCGCGGGGGGCGCGCAGTGGAAGCTTCGGCCGCACGGAACGTCAGGTACGCCCCGAGCAGGACCAGCGGGTACACCAGGTAACCGTACCGAGTGGCCGGGGTGAGCAGGATCAACGCGCCGAGTCCGACGGCGATGCGCAGGACTGCGCCGGAGCCGTTCGCGGGGGGCCGGCGCACCAGCCAGATCACCATGGCCACGGCCGCGGCGCCGACGAGCGCGAACGCCGCCACCTGGCCCACCGGGCCGAGTTCGGCGATCAGGTGGCCCGGCAACGGGCTCGCCGCGGGCGACCGCACAACGCCCATCCCGAGGGGAAAGCGGAAGACGTGCTCCACGAACGCCGCCGGGTCCACGAGGTACACGGGCAGGTGCAGCGCGGCCGTGGTGGCCACCAGCGCTGAGGCGAACCGTCCCACCGCGGCCCAGTCCGGCCCGTTCCCGCGGCGTACCAGCACGAACACGGCCAGGACCGCGGCCGCGGGCGCGACGATGAGCTTCGCGCTGACGACCAGCGCCAGCACCAGGCCCGCCCAGGCGGCCCGCCCGGTGGCGGCGAGCGCGCAGGCGAGCACGAGCAGCCCGACGATCGCCAGGTCCGGCCCGGCGACGGCCCAGGTGAGCGCGGTGAGCGGGCAGGCCAGCGCGACCTGCGCGGCACCCACGGGAACCTTCGGCCAGTTCAGCAGCTTCAGCGTGCCCAGCACGCACGCGACGGCGGCCAGCGCGAACATCCAGCGAGCGTCGGTGAGCGCGTCGCCCAGCGGGGTGCCGCCGAACAGCGCGCGCGGCAGGCCGAAGACCGCCATCACCGGGCCGTAGGGGGTGTAGTCGTTGACCACGGGCGCCCGGCCGAGCGCGGTGACGTCGACGTACGGGGTTCCGTGGTGCAGCAGCAGATCCGCGGACCGCTCGATCACCCAGACCTCGGGCTGCGCGGCCCACGAGACCGGCGTGATCAGCCAGTCCACTCCGGTCAGTCGCCGGATCACCAGAAGCAGCAACGGAAGGATCATTGCCAACAGGGCAACGGCGGCGATGCCGCACCAGCGCGAGCCGAGCAGGCCGCGCGGCGTGCGGCCGGCTCGCGCGGACAGCAGCAGCCACCCGCTGTGCAGCGCGCCGAGGGCGTAGGCGACGGTCGCGAAGTTGCCCCAGACGCGGTAGCCGTAGAACTCGGACTTGAGCGCGGTCGGCAGGGCGAAGGCGAGACAGGCGAGGTAGAAGCCGAGGTCCCACCGCAGCGGGGCTCGGTCGAGCGTGGCCGCGGGGGCCGTGAAGAGCCGTGCCGCGCGCCGCCATGCGGGCGCCCGGCCCACCTCCGTTCCCACCTGGTCAGGCTACCGAGGGGCCCTTCGCCCGGTTCAGCCGCCGTCATGCAGGCGGGCTTCGTGGCGGGCTTCGGCGGTCGATGGGGTGCGGGTGGCGGGTGAGGCGCCCGCTGCCGGGATGGCGGCGGCCTTGGCATGCCGCCGGGCGAGCGGTTGGCCCGTCAGCCGAGCTTTCGCAGCCGCGGGAGCAGATCCGCGGCGGCTTCGGCCGCCTTGACGACGTTGTCGTGGCCCGTCGGCATCAGGACCAGCTCGGTGAACCCCGCCTCGACGTACCCCTCCGCGAGCCGCACGGCGGCATCCCCCTCGGGCGGCAGCCGGAACTGCACTGCCCGGCGGATCGTCGCCGGGTCGCGGTCCACCGCCGCGCAGTGGTCGTCCAGCACGCGCGAAAGTCGTTGCAGCTCGGCGATTTCCGTGCCCGGCAGTGCCGCGTTCAGCCACACGTCGGCGTGGGCGGCCACCACCCGCAGGCCGAGCTTCTCGCCGCTGCTGCCCAGCCACAGCGGTGGCTTCGGCTGCCGGGGCTTCGGATCACTGCGCGCGCCGGTCAAGGCGTAGTGGCGGCCGCGGTAATCGGTTTCTTCCCGAGTCCACAGCAGACTGAGGATTTCGCACGTCTCGGCCAGCCTTTCGACACGTTCGACCGGTGGCGGCGTCGGCGTGCCCATCATCGCGTCGGTGTGCGCGTCGCCGCCCGCGCCGAGGCCGATGTCGAGCCGGCCGCCGGAAAGGTGGTCGACCGTCGCCGCGATCTTCGCGAACGTGCCCGGGTGGCGGTTCGTGTTCCCGGACACCAGGCATCCGATGCGCACCCGCTGCGTCGCTTCGGCCATCGCTGCGAGGAGTGACCAGCCGTCGAAGATGTCGCCGGTGCGGTCCGGGCCCATCGGGGCGAGGTGGTCGAAGACCCAGCAGCCGTCGAATCCGGCGTCGTCGGCGATGGCCCAGATCTCGCGGAGCGCGGCGATGCCGATGTGCTGCTGCGGCGGCTTGAGTCCCACGGTGACCATGATGTGCTCCTGATTATCAGTGTGACAAATCGTCAGTAAAACTGACGATCAGCGTAAGGGTAGAGTTCTCGCATGTCCAGCGATCTCGCCGTCCACCGCCGGCTCGGCTACCTGCTCAAGCACGCCCAGCTGCGGCTCGCCGAGCTGGCCGAGCCGCGGTACGCGCCGCTCGGGATCACCGGCCGTCAGCTCGCCTTGCTCACGCTGTTCGGCGACGGGCCGGCGCTGTCGCAGCAGGAGGGTGCGGCGCGCCTCGGCATCGACCGGACGACGATGGTCGCCCTGGTCGACGAGCTGGAGGACAAGGAGCTGGTCCGGCGCGAGGTCGCGCCGGGTGATCGCCGGAAGCGCCTCGTTACGCTGACCGCCGAGGGTGAGCGCGTTCGTGTGGCGGGCGAGGAAGTCACCCGGCAGGCGGAGGCCGTGCTGCTGGCGCCCCTCGGCGAAGGAGATGCGGAACGGCTGCGCGCCGCACTGCACCGCGTTGTTCGCGGGGAGTGAACGGCGACGGGAAGCAAACGGGCAACGGCGACGTTGTCCAGGTCATATCCGGAGAAAACCTCAGCTATAGTAGAGGTTTTGACACTGGGGGTTCCTCATGGACAACACCTGGGCGCTGCTGAGCTCGGCGATGCGCGCCAACGACGTCCCGAAGGGGCTGACCCGCGGCACGCTCAAACGCGTCGCGCGGTTCGCCCGGCCGCACTGGCGGCGGCTGCTGGCCTTCCTCGTCCTGACCGTGGTCTCGGCGGTCCTCGCGGTGTCGACACCGGTCCTGGCCGGCAAGGTGGTCGACGCGATCGTCGGCGGCCGTGACCTGCCGCTGGTCGTCTGGCTCGCGGTCGTCATCGCCCTGCTCGCGGTCGCCGACGCCGGCTTCGGCCTCATCGAGCGCTGGCAGTCCGCGCGCATCGGCGAAGGCATCATCTACGACCTGCGGCGCGCCGTGTTCGAGCACGTGCAACGGATGCCGATCGCCTTCTTCACGCGCACCCGCACCGGGGCGCTGGTTTCCCGCCTGAACAACGACGTCATCGGCGCGCAGCGGACGTTCACCGCGACGCTGTCCGGCCTGGTCACCAACACGATCCAGCTGGCGCTCTCGCTGGCCGTCATGCTGACGCTGTCGTGGCAGGTCACGCTGCTCGCGCTGGTACTGCTGCCGATCTTCGTGCTGCCCGCGCGCCGGCTCGGCCGCCGGATGGCCGGGCTGCAGCGGGAAGCCGCGAACCTCAACGCCGGCATGACCACGCAGATGACCGAACGGTTCTCCGCGCCGGGCGCGACCCTGGTGAAGCTCTTCGGCCGTCCGGTGCAGGAGGCGGACGACTTCGGGGTGCGCGCGGGGCGCGTGCGCGACATCGGCGTGCGGACCGCGATGCTGACCCGCTGGTTCATGACCAGCCTGACCCTGGTTTCGGCGCTGGCGCAGGCGCTCGTCTACGGCCTCGGCGGGTACCTCGCGCTGACCGGCAAGCTCGCGCCGGGCACCGTGGTCGCGCTCGCGCTGCTGCTGACCCGGCTCTACGCGCCGCTGACCGCGCTGGCCAACGTGCGCGTCGACGTCATGACGGCGCTGGTGTCGTTCGAGCGGGTCTTCGAAGTCCTCGACCTGAAGCCGATGATCGAGGAGAAGCCGTCGGCGCGTACTTTGCCTGCTTCTTCCGGAGTTTCCGTCGAGTTCTCCGACGTCCGCTTCGGTTACCCGGCGGCGGACCGGTACTCGCTGGCGTCGCTGGAGGACGTCGCGACGCTCGACCACCGCGGCGGGGACGAGGTGCTGCACGGGATCTCGTTCCGCGCCGAGCCGGGGCAGATGGTCGCGCTGGTCGGGTCGTCGGGCGCGGGGAAGTCGACGATCGCGTCGCTGCTGCCGCGGCTCTACGACGTCGACTCCGGGTCGGTGCGGCTGTCCGATGTGGACGTCCGGGACCTGAGTTTCGCTTCGCTGCGGGAGACCGTCGGCGTCGTGACGCAGGACGGGCACCTCTTCCACGAGACGATCCGCGCGAACCTGGCCTACGCGCGTCCGGGCGTCACCGACGACGAGATCTGGGCGGCGCTGGAGCGGGCCCGGCTCGGTGAGCTGGTGCATTCGCTGCCGGACGGCCTCGACACGACGGTGGGGGAGCGCGGCTACCGACTCTCCGGCGGCGAACGCCAGCGGCTGACGATCGCGCGGTTGCTGCTGGCGCAGCCCAAGGTCGTCGTGCTGGACGAGGCGACCGCGCACCTGGACTCCGAGTCCGAGGCGGCGGTCGGCGAAGCCCTGACGCACGCGCTGGCCGGCCGCACGGCGCTGGTCATCGCGCACCGGCTCTCGACGGTCCGCGCGGCCGACCAGATCCTGGTCCTGGAGCACGGCGAGATCGTCGAACGCGGAACGCACGAGGAACTCCTGGCCGCCAACGGCCGCTACGCAACCCTCCACGCAACCCAGTTCGCAGAGGAAGAACCCGCCGTGGCGTGATTGAAGGGTCATCACGCGTGATGGGGGAGTCATCATTCGTGATTGAAGGGTCGACACGACCTCAGCGCCGTGTCGACCCTTCAATCACGCGTGTCGACCTCTGAATCACGCGTGTCGACTCTCCACGCACGTGTAGAGGGCTTGGACGAGGGCCATTTTGCGGGGGTCGTCGCGGATCAGGGGGCCCAGCTGGTTGAGGGTGTAGCCGAAGGCGATGCCGTTTTCCGGATCCGCGGCGCCGGTGGAGCCGCCGAGGCCGTCGTGGCCGAACGCGTTCGGGTTGGGGCCGAAGCCGCGGGCGTCGCTGCCGAGGTAGAAGCCCAGGCCCCACTCGTTCGGCAGGCCGAGCACCGCGTCGATCTCCTTGCCCTGGCTCTCCCGCGCCAGGGCCAGCGCCGACGCGGACAGGAGCCGTCCGTCGATCAGCGCGCCGTAGATCGTCGCGATCGCGCGGGCCGTGCCGTGGCCGTTCAGCGCCGGCATGACGGCGTGGCGGAAAGCCGGTTCGTTCGCGTGGTGGCCCGCGAGCTGCGGGTTGGTCAACGCCGCCTGGGCGACCGGGCCGGCCGCGGCGAAGGCCGTGGCCAGCGCGTTCGCCATCTCTTCGGTCATGACGGGGTCGACGAGGGTCGCGCACCGGTCCAGGTCGGCGTCGGGGCCCAGCCCGATCGAGAAGTCCGCGCCCAGCGGCCCGGCGACCTGCTCGGCGAAGAACTCGCGGATGCCCTGCCCGGCGATCCGCCGCACGACCTCGCCGACGAGCCAGCCGTACGCCAGCGCGTGGTACCCGCCCGCGGAACCCGGTTCGTACAACGGTTCCTGGGCCGCGTACAGCGACGTCATCAGGTCCCAGTCGTACAGCTCCTCGACGGCCACCGGCCGGTCGAGGCCGATCCCGGGGACGCCGGAGCGGTGCGTGAGCAGCCACCGCACGGGGATCTCGCCCTTGCCCGCCGCGGCGAACTCGGGCCAGTACTTCGCGACCGGCGCGTCGACGTCCAGCTCGCCGGCGTCGGCGAGGCGGTGCGCGCAGATCGCGGTCATGCCCTTGGTCGTCGACCAGACGTTGGCCAGCGTGTCCGGCTGCCACGGACGCGCGCGGTCCGGCCCGGACCAGCCACCCCACAGGTCGACGACGACCTCGCCGTGGCGGAGGGCCGTGAACGCGGCGCCCAGCTCGCCGCGCTCGCGGAAGTTCGCTTCGAAGGCTTCGCGCACCGGCTCGAACCCGGGAGCGCACTCGCCGTGCACCGTCGCCGTGGCACCGTCCATGGGATCTCCTCAGCTCGTCGTTGAGCACACCGACCAGTCGGTATGTCGACGCTAAAGGGGGCCGGGCACGCCCGTCAAGGTGTGCCCGGCCGGTGCTTCTTCACGAACTGGCGGCACGAACCGGGCTACTTCAGCCGCGGCACGATCGCGCTGTACTTCTCCAGCAGCGCCGCGTTCGCCTCGTCGCCACCCTCCACATTGGAGCTGCGCCACAGCGGGACGTCGAGGCCCTCGGCCGTCCCGCGGTCGTAGACCTGGGCGAGCACGAGGTTCCACAGGAACGCGTTGACCACAGTGGACAGCGGCGCGGTGCGCGGCGCGTCCGGCGGGTAGCTCGCGTCGCCCGGGATGACCAGCGAGTCCAGCACGACGGTGCCCTGCTCGACCAGCGTGCTCGACGACCGCCGCGGCGCCGCCGCCACGCACGCCCGCGACGTGATCGCGATGACCGCCGCCCCGCGCTCGCGGGCCTCGATGCACAGCTCGACCGGGTACGGGTTCGACCCGGACGTCGAGAACACGACCAGCACGTCGTCCGGCCCCGGCGCGCGCTCGGCCAGCACCTCGGCGGCCAGGCCGGTGCGCCGCTCGGTCTTCGTGCTGCTCACCGCGCCGTGCAGCGGGAGCAGGTCCGGGTGGTACAGCGGATAGACGCAGGCCAGGCCGCCGGCCCGGTAGAACGTCTCGGCGACGGCCGCCAGCGAGTGCCCGGCGCCGGCGGTATAGACCAGTGCGTCGGCCCGGATCACCCCCAGCACCAGATCCGCCGCTTCGCGCACCGCCTCGACGTTGGCCTGCTCGACGTCCGCCAGTTGCTTCGCGACGCTGCCCGAGATGTCCGTGGCGCTCACCACACCCACCCTTCCGTAGGGGACCGGGCGCCGAATCTACCGCGAAGATGGTGGTACGCGGTGGAATAGCCCGGTGGGCGGACGGGGTTGACCCGGATGCGGGTGCGACAGGAGGACGCGGGTGAGCGAAGCGGAACCGGTGGTGTCGGTGTGGCCGGCACGCGGGCGGACCGAAGCGGTCGTGCTCGTGCTCCACGGCGGCGCCGAGCGCGGCACGGGCAGCGTGCCGCCCTGGAAGCTCGCCTACCTGCGGATGGTCCCGATCGCGCGCGCCCTGCACCGGGCCGGCCGCAAGAACGGCGTCGAGGTGCGGCTGCTGCGCAACCGCCGCTACGGCTGGAACGCCCCCGCGATGGACCCCCTCGACGACGCCCGCTGGGCCCTCGAGCGCATCCGCGCCGACCACCCCGGCCTGCCGGTGGTGCTGGTCGGCCATTCCATGGGTGCGCGGGTGGCGCTGCGGGTGGCGGACGACCCGGACGTGCGCGGGGTCTGCGCGCTGGCGCCGTGGACGCCGCGGGGTGAGCCGGTGGACGCCGTCGCGGGGCGGTCGGTGCTCATCGTGCACGGCACCCGCGACCGGATGACCAGCCCCGTGGAGTCGCACGCCTTCGCCGAACGCGCCGAAGGCGTCGCCGCGCGCGTCGCCCGGTTCGAGATCGCCAACGAGGGACACGCGATGCTGCGTCGCTCGTCCGTGTGGACCCGGCTGACGATTGCTTTCACACTGGAAGTGCTCGCCGGGGGCACCGGTGACGAGCTGCGCGGCGCCTGGGCCGCGCCGGGGCCCGAGCGGCTCCGAATACCCGTATAGGACCGCCCCGAACAGGGCATACAGCGAAGCGCGCCGCGGGGGTGCGGCGACTACGATCGTTCACCGGCGTACCAGGCCGGCGGAGGGAGAACCGTGACCACCTCGAGTGTCGACCGCGCTCAGGAAATCCCCGACGAGTCCCGCTGGCCGGGCTTGGCCACCCCGCCGCGGTCCGCGCTGCGCGCGCGGATCGCCGCCACGCTGTTCCGTCGCGCGGTTCGCCCGCTCGACCTGCGGGTGACGTTCCCGGACGGCACCGTGCTCGGCGCCGGCGGGCCCGAATCACCCGAAATGCGCATTCTGCGCCCGGAAGCGTTCTTCCACCGCCTCGGCGTCGACGCCAAGATCGGCTTCGGCGAGTCCTACATGGCCGGCGACTGGACCGCGTCCGACCTGGCCGAGGTGCTGACGCCGTTCGCCGCGCGGATGGCCACCCTCGTGCCGCCGGTGCTGCAGAAGTTCCGGAAGATCGCCGAGCGCACGCAGCCGCCGTCCGAAGAGAACAGCCTCGAGGGCGCGCGGGCCAACATCCACCGCCACTACGACCTGTCCAACGACCTGTTCGGCGCGTTCCTCGACGAATCGATGATGTACTCCTCGGCGCTCTTCGGCCCCGGCGAGGACCTCACCGCCGCTCAGCACCGCAAGATCGACAGCGTGCTGGACTACGCCGGCGTCCGCGAGGGCAGCGAAGTCCTCGAAATCGGTACCGGATGGGGTGAACTCGCCATCCGCGCCGCGGCCCGCGGCGCCCACGTGACGTCACTGACCATTTCGGAGGAACAGCGCGCGCTGGCCACCGAGCGGATCGCCGCGGCCGGGTTCAGCGACCGCGTCGAGGTCAAGCTGTGCGACTACCGCGAGTCGAGCGGGCAGTTCGACGCCGTGGTCAGCGTCGAGATGATCGAGGCCGTCGGCGCGTCGTACTGGCCGACGTTCTACGCCACGATCGGGGAGCGGCTGCGCCCCGGCGGGCGCTTCGGCCTGCAGGCCATCACGATGGACCACGACCGGATGATGGCGTCGTCGCGCGCCTACACCTGGATCCACAAGTACATCTTCCCCGGCGGCATCATCCCGTCGGTCCGCTCGATCGAGGACGGCGTGGTCGCGAACACCCGGCTCAAGCTGGCCGGGATGCGCGAGTTCGGCCAGGACTACGCGCACACGCTACGGTTGTGGCGCGAACGGTTCCTGCACCGCTGGGCCGACATCGCCGGGTTCGGGTTCGACGACGTCTTCCGCCGGATGTGGGAGTTCTACCTGGCCTATTCCGAGGCCGGGTTCCGCTCCGGGTACCTCAAGGTCCACCAGTTCGGCTACGAAGCGACCGGCGAGTAACCGCGCCGGACAACCCGACCCCGGTGCCGCACGTCCCTCTTACGAGGGCGTGCGGTCTACTGACGACGACACGTTTGTCCGGATCGGGATTGGGTGATGGTGATGACGTACCGTGGCGACGACGGCGGGCGCCGGATGCCGCCGCCCCGGCCCGCCGGGCGATCCCGGGACCACCAGCGCGCGCAGATGATGCCGCTGCCCGGGCGCGGCCAGAGCCCGTACGACGAGCGCACCCGCCCGATGGGCACCCGTGAGGACGAGCGGCAGTACGCGCCGCCCCCGACGCGCCAGGACCCGCCCCGGCGCGCGGCCGGCGACGACTACCCGCCGTCCCGGCCGCCGCGCCGGCGTCGCTGGGGCTTCGGCCGGATCCTGCTGACGCTGGCGCTGGTGTTCGTCGTCTTCCTCGCCGGCATCTGGGTCTACCTGGAGTTCTCCATCAAGCGCGTCGACGCGCTCGCCGACTACTCCGGCCGCCCGGTCGCGGCGTCCGGCACCAACTGGCTGGTCGTCGGCTCCGACAGCCGCGAAGGGCTCACGACCGAGGACGAGGAACGCCTGGCCACCGGCGACGTCGCGGCGGCCGGCGGCGGGCAGCGCACCGACACGATCATGGTCGCGCACCTCCCGGACAACTCCACGAAGCCGACCCTGCTGTCGCTGCCGCGCGACTCGCAGGTGGCGATCCCCGGCCACGGCAAGAACAAGATCAACGCGGCGTTCTCGCTGGGCGGGCCGAAGCTGCTCGCGCAGACCGTCGAGGGCGCCACCGGACTGCACATCGACCACTACGCGGAGATCGGCTTCGGCGGGTTCGCCAAGATCGTCGACGCGATCGGCGGTGTCGACATGTGCATCGACAAGGACATGAACGACACGGTCACCGGGATCAGCATCAAGGCCGGCTGCCCGCAGACGCTCGACGGCCGCTCGGCGCTGGGCTTCGTCCGCATGCGCCACAGCGACGCGACGCCGCGCTCGGACCTCGACCGCGTCGCGAACCAGCGCAAGTTCATCGGCGCGCTGGTCAGCCAGATCGCCAGCCCCGGCACGCTGCTCAACCCGTTCCACTTCTTCCCGCTGCTGGGCTCCGGGCCGGACGCGCTGACCATGGACTCCGGCGACCACGTGCACAACCTGGTGGGCCTGGCGATCGCGATGCGCGGGATCTCCTCGGGCGGCGTGGTGACCACGACGGTCCCGGTGACGAACGGGTCGGCGGAGAACTGGGACAAGACCAAGTCGAAGCAGCTGTTCGACGCGCTGAAGAACGACACGGAGATCCCGGACAGCGTCATCGTCAATTAATTCGGGAGCGCTTTCGCACTCGGCCGGGGCACCATGGAAGCCATGGAGACCCCGGCCGAGTCGTACGCCCGTGACGAGTTTTCGCTGACCCGTTGGCAGACCGCCGACGCGGCTGACCTGCTCGCGACGGTCGCCGGGTCCCTGGAGCACCTCGGTGCCTGGCTGATCTGGGCCACGGGTGGCTACACGGCCGGCGACGCCGAGGAGTTCCTGCAGCGCACCCGAAAGCAGTGGGAGACCGGCGAAACCCACGACTTCGCCGTCCGCGCCGACGGGACCATCGCGGGCGCCGTCGGCTTGATGGCCCGGGAAGGCGGCGTCGAGATCGGCTACTGGCTCACGCGGGACGCCACCGGCCGCGGCTTGATGACGCGCGCGGTTTCGCTGCTGACCGACGAGGCGTTCCGGCTCGGCGCCGGGTACGTCGAGATCAAGCACGACGAGCGAAACGTCCGAAGCGGAGCGGTGCCCGCGCGGCTCGGGTTCACGAAAGCGGATGTGGAGCCCATGCAGGCACCCTGGGCACCGTCGTGCAGTGGCACGTACCGCGTGTGGCGGAAGGAGAAGCCGTGAATCCGGTCTTTGCCGGAGTAGTCCAGCCGAGCCACCGGTGGCTGTGCGAGCGACGCGATTTCGTGAACCGGGCCGAGAAGCGCGGGAACCGCGCGGAGGCCCACGAGCACGCGTTCCGGCGGCGCCGGCGTGACCGCCCGAGGGGGTGGCCGTCGGCCGGGGTGCGCCGCCCGCCGGGCTGGCCGCCCCGCGGGTGGCGCCGCTGACCCGCTCAGGAAACCTTGTTGCGCTCGCGCAGCACCTTCAGCGCCTGGTCGGCGTGGACCGTGAAGTTCAGTTCGCTCTTGATCTTCTCGAGCACCTTCCGGTCCTCGCCGATCACGAACGTCGCGCGCTTGGCGTGCAGCGGCAGCAGTTTCCGCCAGACGCCGAACTGCTTGGCGACCTCACCCTCCACATCGGACAGCAGCGGGTAGTCGAAGCCGTTGGCCTCGGAGAACTGGCGCTGCTTGGTGACGCCGTCCGGGCTGATGCCGATGCGGTGCGCGCCGACCTCGGCGAACTCGGCCGCCAGGTCGCGGAAGTGGCAGCTCTCCGCCGTGCAGCCGCCGGTCATCGCGGCCGGGTAGAAGAACAGAACCACCGGGCCGGTGGCCAGGAAGTCCGACAGCGTGCGGTCGGCGCCCTGGTCGTCGGGCAGCGTGAAATCGGGGGCGAGGTCTCCGGCTTCCATGGAGGTCCCTTCTCGTCGGCGGCAGAACCCATCCTGCCGGGTCTTCGGAGCCGCCGCGCACCCGGCTTGGTCCCGCTCCGGATCAGCGGGTGGGGTGCCGGGCGATCAGCTCGTCGACCTCGTCGCCGGTGGCCGAGTCGGTCACGAACGGGCCCCGGGCCGCCAGCACGCCCAGCTGCCGCAGCCGGGCGGCCTGCTCGTGGGTGCGGACGCCCTCCGCGCCCACCCGGAGCTTCAGCTCCCGGGCCCGCGTCACCAGCTGCGTCAGGTGCCGCAGCGCCGGCTCCGGCGGCGCGTCCGAGTCCAGCGCGTCGACCACCGCGCCGGAGAGGATCACGTGGTGGACCGGCAGCCGGTGGCGGGGGATCAGCTCCAGGTCCGCCGAGCCCGTGATCGTCAGCACCAGCTGCGTGCCCAGGTCGGACAGCACCGCGAACGAATCCAGGACCTCGCCGCGCGGGTCGAGGACCGACGCGCGGTCCGTGCACAGCCGCAGCGCGTTGGGCGGCAGCTCGTGCTTGTCCAGCTGCTCCTTCACCAGCAGCACCAGGTCGGGGTCGATCGCCAGCCGGGTCGGCAGCTGGACGCACA
This sequence comes from Amycolatopsis sp. NPDC005961, assembly GCF_040629235.1. Classification (NCBI taxonomy): domain Bacteria; kingdom Bacillati; phylum Actinomycetota; class Actinomycetes; order Pseudonocardiales; family Pseudonocardiaceae; genus Amycolatopsis; species Amycolatopsis sp. NPDC005961. Next base: position 195,304 of record NZ_JBEXVF010000010.1, read on the forward strand.
CGTCCGGGGCCGCCGCGCCGAAGCGCGTCCGCCAGCGGGCCGTCGCCGCCAGGGACTCCGCGAGGAGCCAGCGGCCCAGCGGCACCGTCATGCCCGTGGTCTGGGCGAGCGGGTAGAACTCGTCCGAGCCGAGCTCGCCCTTCTCCGGGTGGTTCCAGCGCAGCCCCGCGTTGACCGCGGCGAGGCGGTCGGGGTCGGCGAGGTTCACCGTCGGCTGGTAGACGAGCGAGAACTCGCCGTTCTCCAGCGCCCCGGCGATCACCGCGCCCAGCTGGTAGCGGCCGCGGTCGCGGGCGTCCAGCTCGGGGTCGAACAGCATCCACTGCGCCTTGCCGGCCTCCTTGGCCCGGTGCAGCGCGATCTCCGCCGCCCGCAGCAGCTCCGCGCCGCCGTCCTCGACGGCCGCGCGCACCACGATGCCCGCGCTCGCGCTCACGCCGATGCCGTGCCCGCCCAGGTAGATCGGCTCGTTGAGGTCTTCCAGCGCCCGTTCGACGAGCTCGACGACCTCGGTGGCGGTCAGCTCGCCCCGCAGCAGCACCGCGAAGCCGTCGCCGGACAGCCGCGCGACGAACCCGTCGTGGTGGCCGGTGAACACCGCCGACAGCTTGCCCGCGACCCCGCGCAGCACCTGGTCGCCGACGCCGGCGCCGAGGCCGTCGTTGACGACCTTGAAGCCGTCGACGTCGAGGTAGATCAGCGCGATGTCGTCGCGCGCGCCGGCGCCGAGCGCCGCTTCGAGCTTGGTGGTGAACGACGACGCGTTGGGCAGCCCGGTCAGCGGGTCGTGCACGTTCTGGTGCAGCAGCCGTTCCTGCAGCAGGTGCAGCTCGTTCGCGTCGGACACCATCAGCACCGGGTAGACCGAGCCCGGCCGGTCGCCGGGCAGCCGGGCGAGGGTGACGTCGGTCCAGAGCTGCCCGTCCTCGGTGTGGTCGAGCAGCATCCGCTCCTGGTAGCGCTCACGCCCGTTGCGGACCTGCTCGAGCCCCGCCTTGAGCCGCGAGACGTCGTGGTCGGTCGAGCCGAGGTCGGTGATGTGGCGCCCCCGCAAGCGGTTCGGCGAGCAGCCGAGGAGCTGGCCGAGCGCGAGGTTGGCCTCCACGATCTCGCCGTCCGGCCCGGCCAGCGCGATCCCCATCGGTGACGCGGCGTACAGCGCCGTGAACCGGTGCAGGGCGCCACCGTGACCCGAGCCGGCGTGGTCGACCGCGTCGTGCGCGATCTCCAGCAGCAGGGGCTCCAGCTCCTCCAGGGGAAGTGTTACTCCTTTGGTGTCGGCCAACGTCGCCGCCCACCGGCGCGCCACGTCCAGCAGTCCTGGCGCGGCACCGGACTCAGGCACACTCCACCTCTTCACGTGCAAGTCAGGCCAGTTCAAGCACGGTGCCAGGGGATCATGAAGCCACACCGGGTACCCCTCGCCCGCGACCGATGCCACGCCATCATGTGTGTAACGGGGTGTCTACCGGCTGAACGAGTGAACGAACATCCACATGCGGTAACTTTTTGTCACACGGCGTATGCAGTGGTGGACGCGGCCGGGGTCAGCGAGGGGTCAGCCGCACCGGGAGACCGTCGGCGGGCACCGGCAGGGACACGTAATCCCACTTCGCGGTGTAACTCTCCGGAACCGACCAGCGGTGGGCGCGCAGCATTTCGTGCATCAGCAACTTCACCTCGAGCCCGCCGAAGTGGAGCCCGATGCACTTGTGCGCGCCGCCCCCGAACGGCATCCACGCCATCCGGTGGGACTTGTCCTCGCGCCGCGGCTCGGCGAACCGCTCGGGGTCGAACTCGAAGGGGTTCGTCCAGCACTCCGGCGAGAAGTGGTTCACCGTGGGCGAGACGCCGCACAGGGTGCCCGCGGGGATGTAGTGGCCGAGCACCTCGGTGTCCTTGACGGTCTGCCGGGTCAGCGTCGGCACCGGCGCGACCAGCCGCAGTGCCTCCTTCATGACGAGGTCGAGGGTTTCCAGCTGGTCGATGGCGTCGATGTCGAGGATGTCGTCGCCGAGGGCGAGGGACTCCTCGCGGGCGCGCTCCTGCCATTCGGGGTGCTTGGCGAGGTAGTACGCCATGGCGCTGCTGGTGATGGTCGTCGTGTCGTGCGCGGCCATCATCAGGAAGATCATGTGGTTGACGATGTCGGTGTCGGTGAACCGGTCGCCGTCCTCGGTGGTGGCGTGGCAGAGCGCGGTGAACAGGTCGTCGCCGTCCGATTTCCGCTTGGCGGGCAGGGTTTCGCTGAAGTAGCGCTCGAGGACCTTGCGCCCGTGCAGCCCGGCCGACCAGCGCCCGCCGGGCACCGGGAAGCGCACCAGCGCGGTGCCGGCGCGCACGGAGCTGACGAACGCGCGGTTGATCCGGTGCGCGTCGCCGCCGCTGCGCATGCCCATGAAGACCCGCGTCGCGACGTCGAGGGTCAGCTGCTTGAGCGCCCAGTACAGCCGGGGCCGCTCGGTCGACCCCCAGCTCGCGACGCCCTCGCGCAGCGCCGGGCCCATCTCGTTGACGTAACCGGTGAGCCGGGAGCGGGTGAAGGCCTCCTGCATGATGCGGCGGTGCAGGTGGTGCTCGCCGAAGTCCATCAGCATCAGGCCGCGCTCGAAGAACTTCTCGATGAAGAACTTCCAGCCCTCCTGCGAGAACGCCTTGTCCTTGTTGACGAGCGCGATCTGCGTCGCCTCGGGTCCGGACAGCGCGACGATCCGCCGGCCGAAGCCGGCGGTCCACGACACCGGGCCGTAGAGCTCGAAGCGGCGCAGGCCGAAGGCGGGGCCGAAGCGCATCATCTCCAGCATGTGCCCGACGACCGGCGGGCCTTCGTCGCCGAGGACGGGCTTGAGGCCGCTGCCCGCGGGCGGCGTCGCCAGTTCCTTGACGGGCCAGCGCGACCGCAGCCAGCGTTCGTCGACCCGGTGGGGGAGGGGAAGCGCGGTCAGCGGCGGCACGCGCTCGCGCAGTGCTTCGGCGGCTCGGCTCACGGTGCCCGGCAAAGTGACCATCTCCTCGTCGAGATCGGCGATCCCTCCACGATGCACCCTTGTTGACGACCTGACAACAGTAGGGCGTGTCCTCTTTTCGGGTGGCTTCTCAGCGCGCCGCGCGGCGGAACTCGCTCGGATTGGCGCCGCGGACCCGCTTGAACGCGGCGCTGAACCCGAACGGATCGGCGTAGCCCACCGCACGGGCGACGTCCGCGACGGTCGTGGCTTCCCGGTCGAGCAGCAGGTCGGCCGCGAGGGCCATGCGGCGGCCGGTGAGGTAGGCCAGCGGCGGCTCCCCGACGAGGTCGGTGAACCGCTTGGCCAGCGTCGAGCGCGACACCCCGGTGCGCCCGGCCAGGCCGGCGACCGTCCAGGGCGCCGCCGGCTCGGCGTGCAGGAGGCGCAGTGCGTGGCCGACCACGGGATCGCGCTGGGCGGTCCACCACGCCGGGGGCTCGCCGCCCGGCCGGTCGAACCACGTGCGCAGCGTGCAGACCAGCAGCCAGTCGAGCAGCCGGTCGAGGACCACCTGCTGACCTGGGGCGTCGACGGCGACCTCGGCGGCGAGGTGGTCGAGGACGGCGTCGCCGGTGCCGCCGCCGTCGACGCGCAGCACGACCGGGAGCGCGTCCAGCAGCTGGCGGCTGATCTCCCCGCCGGCCGGGTACGCGCCGCTGATCAGCGTCGTCGCTCCGCCACCCGGGTCGTGCCAGCCGCGCCGGTGGCGAGTGCCGCCTTCCTCGGGCGCCGCGCAGTGCTCGCCGCACGCGACCGGTTCGGCGCCGGTGCCGGGCTCGTCGACGAAGGTGAACGTCGCCGGGCCGCGCACGACGACCGTCTCGTAGGCGCGCAGCGGCTCGGGTTCGCCCCGCTCCGGCACGATCCAGCCCGCGCCGCTGAGGACGGTGCACAGCGTCAGCGGCGCGCCGTCGACGAAGTGCAGCGCCCACGGCGGGGACAGCGTCGAGCTGCCGAAGAGCGAGCCATGGGCCCGAAGCTCGCGAAACAGGTCGTCCACCTCGGCCAGGTTAGACGAACACGCAGGCAATCCGGCGTTTCACCCATGGGATCGTCCGAGCCGGGCCGGTTCACTGGAGCCATGGACGCACTGACCCCCGAAGACCTCGAGTTCCTCCGCCGCCCGCTGCACGGGTTCCTGACCGTCGCCGGCGGCGAGCCCCGGCCGGTGTGGTTCGAGGCCACCGCCGACGGCACGGTCCAGCTGTTCACCGAACCGGACGCGCTCAAGGTGCGGCGCCTGCGCCGCGACCCGCGTGCGTCGATCGTCGTCGCGGCGCCGGTGGGGGAGCGCGAACGCTGGGTGTCGGTCGCCGGCCGCACCACGCTGGAACCCGAGGGCGCGCACGACCTCGCCGCGCGTCTGGCGGCCCGGTACTGGGACCTCGGCGACCCGGTGCGCGCCGCCGACCTCGCGGAGATCCTGGCCGCGGACCTGCTCCGCGTGGTCATCCACCCGGAGACCGTGCGCCGCTACACGTACTGACCGAAGTAGCCGGAGAGCTTGTCGACGGCGAGGTCGATGTACTCGCGCTTGTCGTACAGGTCGACGTGGCTCGCGCCTTCGATCCAGTGGATCTCCGCGGGGCCGGTGGCGCGCCGGTGGGCCTCCAGCCCCATCCACGCGGTGACGGCGCGCTCGCCGAGGACCTGCAGGATCGGGCGCGGGCCGATCAGCGGGACGGCGTGGAAGACGTCGCTAACGGCCATCTTGTCGACGCTGTCCCAGGTGAGGAACTTCGCGGACCGCTCGTGGTGCCCGCGGGGGCCGCAGTAGTACTCCCAGCCCTCGATGCCGTGCTGCCCGCCGAGCGCGCCGGCCTCCGCGGCGGTCCCGGGGAACATGGTCAGCACGCCGGGGTCCTCGCCGCGGGCGGCGGCCGTGCGGGCCCGCGCGGCCGCGTCGAGCAGGCCCTGGAAGACGGCCGGGTCCTGGGTGCCGTCGGCGCCGTAGCGGAACTGGCGGGCGGGTTCCGCGGTGCACACGGTCGCGACGGCCTTGACCCGGTGGTCACCCGCGGCGGCGGCGAGCGAGTAGCCGCCGGAGGCGCAGATGCCGAGCAGCCCGATCCGATCGGCGTCGACCTCGGGCCGGGTCGTGAGGTACGAGACGGCGGCCTTGAAGTCCTCGATCCGCTGGGCGGGGTCCTCCAGGCCGCGCGGCAGGCCGCCGGACTCGCCCTGGTACGCGGCGTCGAAGGCCAGCGTGACGAAGCCGCGTTCGGCCATCAGCCGCGCGTACGTTCCGGAGGTCTGCTCCTTGACGCCCGTGCCCGGGTGGCCGACCACGAGGGCCGGCCCGGCGGCGACGTCGGGAACGTAGAGGTGCGCGGCGATGTCGAGGCCGGCGCTGGTGAAGGTGACGGTGGTCTTGGTCATGAGGACACCTTCACCCCGGGCCGTGCCGCGGAAAAGCCGCGGGTTCCTGCCTGGGAAGGATCCTTCCCAGGCAGGAACCCGGTGTCGGGGATCAGTCCCAGTCGAGCGCGCCGCCCGACTGGTACTCGATGACGCGGGTCTCGAAGAAGTTCTTCTCCTTCTTCAGGTCCATCGCCTCGGACATCCACGGGAACGGGTTCTCGGTCTCGCCGAAGATCGGCTGGAGGCCGATCTGCTGCGCGCGCCGGTCGGTGATGAAGTGCATGTACTGCTCGCACAGCTGCGCCGACAGGCCGAGCATGCCGCGGGGCATGGTGTCACGCGCATAGTTGACCTCCAGCTCGCACGCGTCCTTCAGCATCCCGCGGACCTCTTCCTGGAACTCGGGCGTCCACAGGTGCGGGTTCTCGATCTTGATCTGGTTGATGCAGTCGATGCCGAAGTTCAGCCGGCCGCGCGGCGCCGTCTTGCGGACATTAGCCTGAATAGG